>JBEKVE010000104.1:0-11589 GCA_049514335.1 Acidimicrobiales bacterium | reverse complement strand
GGAAATCGGTGGTCATCGCCGGCGACACGATGCCGTGTCCGGGCCTCGATGCGCTGTGCTCGGGGGCCGACGTGCTCGTGCACACCGTGGTCCGCCGCGATCTCATCGAGCAGATCGGGCTGCCGCGCCTGCTCGACGTGCTCGACTACCACTCGTCGGTGCCCGACGCGGCGCAGACGGCGCAGCGCAACGGCGTCGGTACGCTCGTCCTCACCCACCCCGTGCCGACCCCGGCGCCCGGCACCGAGCACGAGTGGGTCGATCAGGCCGCGGCCCGCTTCACCGGAACGGTGCTCCTCGCCAGCGACCTGCTCACCGTCGAGGTCGGGGGCTGAGCACAGCGCGCTCAGGCATCGCGGGTCATCATCCGCCACGCGCCCAGGACCGTCCACCCGATGAGCCACGCCAGGATGACGCACACCGCCACGGTGGTGGACTCCGGCAATATGCGCGACATCCCGTTGCCCGAACCCATACCGCCGAAGGCGGCGGGGAGGCCGCCCGGTTCCAGGTGGGCAGTGGCGAGGCCCACCACCGAGCGCTGGAGGTTGGCCAGATGGGGGATGCGGGCCCGGGCGAGGATCGGCGTCAGGATCACCTCGAGCACGATGACGAGGATCACCGCCACCGTTCGCTGTCCGAGGAGCGACGCCAACCCCAGGCCCACGATGAAGCCGATGGTGGCCTCGAGCTCGAGCCACAGCCCGCTCTTGATCATGAGGGAGGTCGACGGGGACAGGAACGTCTTGTGATAGTCGGCGTAGTTGTAATTGGCGATCCAGCGCGCCGTGTCCTTGATCTGGGCGGTCGAGGGTTGCGGCGCCGCCTGGACCCCGGGCGGCTGCTTGGTGATCGCCTCAGGGCCCGGCCCGTTGCCACAGGGCACGGCGCTGACCACCTGGTTGATGGTGGCGGCGTTGGGTGTCGACGGCCCGATCTGGAAGCCGAAGTCGCAGATCACCTCGTCGGGGTGGTCCACGGCCCACGTGGCGAGAGCCGAGCGTGACATCCCGGCCGGCAGGGTGGCGCCGTCGTAGTTGAGCGCGGTGGGCGCGGCGAAGACGCACACCGCGCACACGATGGTGAAGCCGACGGCGATGAGCGAGAGGATGATGGCCAAACCGGCGGGGATGCGGGCCAGGTACAGCGCCAGTCGCGACCGCCCCGTCACCACCAGGTGGCGGAACATCCCATCGGACAGGTCGACCGATCCGGCCGTGCACCCGAGCGTGGCCGCCATGATGAAGCCGAAGACGTACAGGACGCCGGCGACCAGGCTCGTGAAGATGTCGTAGCCGCCGGCGGGCCCGTAGGACTTGGGGTCGAAGGCGTGCGTCAGCAGGCGGATCACCAGGAAGACGGTGGGGATGCCGATGATCACGACGACGAGCGCGATCATGAGGCCGCGCCGCTTGCGCAGCTCCATGAGCCGGGTGGAGATCATGCGCCCGGTGGGGATCCACGACCCCCGGCGGTCGCGCCCGCCGGCGGGCCCCGCGGCCGGAAGCGGCGCCGCGGGGGCGGCGCCCACGTCGAGGTGCGTCGTCATTCGGGGGCCCCTAACCGGCTCGTGACCTGCAGGAACCACGATTCGAGCGAGGTCTGGATCTCCTGGAGCCGGTAGACGGCGATCCCACCCTCGACGAGGACCCGGTTGACCTCGGCCACGATGTCGCGCGACGTGCCGGCGGGCAACGTGATGGCGAGGCCGAGCGGCCGGGGCTCGACACCGGCCACGGCGGCGCTGCGCGCCAGGACGGCCCGGGCCCCGTCGGGATCGGAGCAGTCCACCTCGAGGGTCGTGGCCGTGCCCGACAGCAGGTCGGCGATGGCTCCCTGGCGGACGACGTTGCCCCGGTCCACGATGGCCACGGCGTCACACGTGCGCTCCACCTCGTCGAGGAGGTGCGACGACAGCACGACGGTGCGGCCCTCCGCTACGAGCGACAGGATCATGTCGCGCATGTCCTGCATGCCGGCGGGGTCGAGCCCGTTCATAGGCTCGTCCAGGATCAGCAGCTGCGGGTCCCCGATCAGGCACGCCGCCACCCCGAGCCGCTGGCGCATGCCCATGGAGTACTTCGCCACCTTGTCGTCGGCCCGGTGCAGGATGCCCACCCGCTCGAGCGACGGATCGATCCGGTCCCAGGCGGCCGGCTCGCGCGCCGCGGCGAGGATCCTGAGGTTCTGTCGCCCGGTCAGGTGGTTGTGGAACCGGGGTTCGTCGACGATGGCGCCCACGCGGGCGAGCGCCACGTCGCGGTGCTTGGGGACCCGGTACCCGAGCAGTGACATGGTGCCGGCATCGGCATGCGTGAGTCCGAGCAGGACGCGGATGAGCGTGGTCTTGCCAGCGCCGTTGGGACCGAGGTAGCCGAAGGCGCAACCCCGGGGCACGAGGAGCTCGACGCCGTTCACGGCCACGTTGTCACCGAAGCGCTTGGTGAGCCCGTGGGTCTCCACCGCCCACTGGCCGGCGGCGGCCTGTCGGGCCGAGGTGCTCGGTGCGATCGTGATGCTCATCCGAACCTCTGACGGCCAGCGGCGATCCGAGGGAGGGGCCCGTCGACAACGCGCCGTGCGCAGGAGCCAGGGTACCCGGGTATTGGGCCGTGTGGTGGTCGGATGCAGCTCATCGGCCCATGGTGACCGGCGGTGTCGCCCCCGGCAATCAGGGATAACCCTGAGGGGAGCCCGGCAGCGAGGAACGGCGTTGCCGGACACCACCGGCTCGGAGGCGACAGCCCCGGGACCACGAGGAGCCAGACCATGCCCACGACGGTCCTCGACCTCGGCCGTTTCGAAGCCGACGGTCGGCGCTTCACCATGCTCACCTGCTACGACTTCCAGTGCGCCCAGATCTTCGACGAGGTGGGCATACCGCTCATCTTCATCGGGGACACCCTGGGGATCTTCGCCCTGGGCTACAACAACACAATTCCCGTCACCATGGACGCCATGGTGCACCACTGCCGGGCCGTGTCGCGCGGCGTGCGCGATGCGCTCGTGGTGGGCGATCTCCCGTTCGGCTCCTACGAGGCCTCGGTGGCCGACGGGGTGCGCAACGCCGTCCGCCCCTGGTCAAGGAAGGCGGCGTGGCCGTGGTCAAGCTGGAGGGGGCGCACCCCGACCTGGTCGAGGCCCTGCGCCGTGCGGGCATCGCGGTGATGGGCCATCTGGGCCTCACCCCCCAGTCCGTCCACGCCACCGGCGGCTACAAGGTGCAGGCGCACACGGCCGAGGCCGCCGACCGGCTCCTCGACGACGCCCGGCGCCTCGAGACCGCCGGAGCGTGCGCGCTCGTCCTCGAGGCGGTGCCGTCACAGGCGGCCCGACGCGTGACCGACGCGCTCAGCATCCCCACCATCGGCATCGGTGCCGGACCGCACTGCGACGGCCAGGTCCTCGTGAGCACGGAGATGCTGGGGCTGAGCGCCGGACCGCGGCCCCGCTTCGCCAAGCGTTATGCCGACCTGCGCACCGAGATCGCCCGGGCGGCGGGAGCGTTCGCCGATGAGGTGGCGCAGGGCGCGTACCCCGACCACGAGCACTCCTACGACTGGGCCGTCCGTTAGGCGGTCAACGCGGGCACGACCCTCGCACCGCCTCGCTCAGTCGTCGAGCTTGAAGATCCGCATTGCGTTGTGGCGCAGGAACGCGGGCCACACGTGATCGCGCAGTGGCACCTGGGGCAGCTCGGTGAAGATCCGTTCGAGGGTGAGTCCCATGGGGAAGTAGCCGGCGTAGAGCACCTTGTCCGCGCCCCGGGTGTTGGCGTAGTCGATGATCGACCGCGGGTAGTACTTGGGGGCGAACGCGCTCGTCATGTAGTGCAGCCCCGGCCACTTGAGCATGAGCTTCACGGCCAGGTCCTCCCAGGGCTCGGCACCGTGGCGCATGACGATGCACAGCTCGGGGAAGTCGTAGCAGACCTGGTCGAAGTGCATGACGTCCTGGCACGCCGAGGGGACCCGGGGCCCGGCGATGCCGGCGTTGACGATGATGGGCAGGTCGAGATCGATGCAGGTCTGGTAGATCGGGTAGTACCGCCGATCGCTCACCGGGACCTGGGGGTTGCACCCGGCGGGGAACGTGGTGACCGCCTTGATGCCCCGGTCGGCGTGAGCCTGGCGGATGTTGCGCACGGCGTCGGTGATGCGGTTGGGATCAAGTGCTTCGAGGTTCGGCTTGAAGCGGTCGGGATGCGCATCGAGCGCCCGGTCCACGACTGCGCCCGCCAGCCCGACGAGACCGATGGCCACGCCGAAGCGGTCCATCTCCCGCAGCGTCACGGCGACGGGGTCCTCCTCCGCCTCCTGCACCCGGTTCGGGTCGTCCTTGAACATGTAGCCGATGGGCGACGGCGCCGACACGCTCTGCTCGTCCCGCAGCTGGTCCTGGAGGAACGCAAAGCGCTTGGCCGCATTCGGGCTCGGGAACCCGATCATGCAGTCGACGACCCCGATGTCGGTGGGCATGGGCACGGCCCGTCACCGTACAGGCGCTGGCGTGGCGGCGTCAGGAGCGTCAGAATCCACGGCACGACGATGGAAGGGGTGCACCCGTGGACGTCGCGGACATGACCGGGAAGACCGTGGTGGTGACCGGTGGGAGCTCGGGCATCGGGCTCGAGACGGCCGTGGCGCTGTCTCGGGCGGGCGCCACCACCGTCATCACCGCCCGCGACAGGGCCCGGGGTGAGGCGGCGGTGGCCGACATCCGGGCGCGGTCGGGCAACGACGGGGTCGAGGTCGTGCTGTTCGATCTCGGCGACCTGGCGTCGGTGCGCTCGGGGGCGGCGGAGCTCCTGGGTCGCTGCAGCCGGATCGACGTGCTCGTCAACAACGCCGGCCTGGTCCTGTCGGAGCGACGCGAGACCGGCGACGGGCTCGAAGCGACTTTCGCCATCAACCACCTCGGTCCGTTCCTCTTGACCGAGCTGTTGCTGGAGCGGATCACGGCCAGTGCCCCCGCCCGCATCGTGAACGTGGCGTCCACCGCCCACAAAGGGGCGCGGCGCGGCCTCGACTTCGACGACCTGCAGTCCACCCACCGCTACGGCGGCATGCAGGCGTACTCGAGGTCGAAGCTCGCCAACATCTACTTCACCACCGAGCTGGCACGACGGCTCGAGGGAACGGGGGTGACCGTGAACTGCCTGCACCCGGGCACCGTGGCCACCGGCTTCGCCCGCGACGGCGACGCCTCGGGGGTGCTCGCCTTCGGCATCAAGCTCATCAAACCCTTCATCCTCACCGCCGAGAAGGGGGCACGGACCTCGGTGTACCTGGCCTCGTCGCCGGAGGTTGCCGGTGTCACCGGGAAGTACTTCGTGAAGTGCCGGGCCCGCACCCCGTCGCGTGCCGCCCGGGATCCCGAAGCGGCCCGGCGGTTGTGGCAGGAGAGCGACGCCCTGGTGACAGCGCGCGCCTGACCGGCGCTGCGCTCAGCCCACCTCGCCCATGTAGGCGCTCATGAGGTGGTCCCCCACGTCGCCGGGGGTCCCCGACAGCACGATGTGGCCGTTCACCATCACCGCCGCCTGGTCGGCGATGGACAGCGCCGTCTGGGCGAACTGCTCCACGAGGAGGATGGTGATGCCCTCGTCGGCCACCGTCTGGGCCACCAGGTCGTAGAGCTCGGCCACCACCAGCGGTGCGAGGCCCATGGAGATCTCGTCGAGCAGGAGCATGCGGGGCTCGGTGAACAGGGCCCGGGCCAGCGCCAGCATCTGCTGCTCCCCACCGGACAACCGTCCCGCCAGTTGCTTGCGCCGCTCCCCGAGCACCGGGAACCGGGCGTAGCTCTGCTCCTCGAGGTCCGAGACCTTGGTGCTGCGGCCGCGGTAGCTGTACATGACGATGTTCTCCGCCACCGTGAGGTTGGGGAAGACGGCCCGTCCTTCGGGAACGGCGCACAGGCCCCGCCGGGCCAGGCGGTCCGGCGTGGCGCGCCCGAGAGGCTGGCCGTCGAAGCTGACGGTGCCCGCCGTCGCCGGCACCGTTCCGCTCGCCACCTTGAGGAGCGTCGACTTGCCTGCCCCGTTCGGACCGAGAAGGGCGAACACCTGGCCCTCGGGAATCTCGAGGGACACACCGTGCACCACCTCGATGCGACCGTAGGCGGCGTGCACTCCCGACATCGACAACAGGGGCGGGCGCTCTTCGGTGCCCGACGGGGACGCCGACGTGGGGAAGGCGATCATGGTGTCGTCGCGCCGTTGCAGCGCGGCGTGGCGGGTGATGCCGTTGCCGCTCGACTCCGACGCCGTCGAGCCCTCCTCCGAGCCGAGGTAGGCGGCCTGCACGGCCGGGTCCGCCTGCACGGTGGCGGGATCGCCCTGGGAGATGATGGCCCCGTAGTCGAGGACGCTCACGTGGTGGCAGATGCTCATGACGAGGCTCATGTCGTGCTCCACCAGGAGCACGGCCATCCCCCGGGCGGCCAGATCGGTGAGCACCTGGCCGAGAGCAGCGGTCTCCTCGTGGTTGAGGCCGGAGCTCGGCTCGTCGAGCAGCAGGACCGACGGCCCGGTGGCGAGGGCCCGGCCCAGCTCGAGCAGCCGGGCCAGCCCGGTGGGGAGCAGGTCCGCCGGCTCGTCGGCCACGTGGGACAGCCCCACGTGCTCGAGGATGATGTCCGCCTCCGTGGACGAGCTCACCCCGGTCGGCCGATGACGCCTCGTCTCCGACGCCATCTGGACGTTCTCGCGGGCGGTCAGGGTGCCGAAGAGCTCGAGGCGCTGGAAGGTGCGTGCGATCCCCATGCGGGCACGGCGGTGCGGCGAGGTCCGCGTGATGTCTGTGTCCCCGAGGCGTACCGACCCCCTCGTCGGCGGCTGGAGCCCGGTGATGACGTTGAACAGCGTCGTCTTCCCCGCTCCGTTGGGCCCGATGAGGCCGTTCACGGCCCCGGGGTAGACGGTGAGGTTCACGTCCTGGAGCGCCTGGACGCCGCCGAAGCGGACGGCGACCTCCTCGATGACGAGCTCAGCCAACCGACCGCACCTCCGGCTCCATGGTCCCGAGCGCCATGACCGAGGCCGGGCCGATCTGTTCGGCGATAGCCCCCCGGCCACGGCGGGCACCCCACCGCTCGCCGACTTCGTCGTAGAGGCGGCCGATGCCGTTCGGGTTGCGGCCGATGGTCACCACGCCCACGCCGATGCCGAGCTGGGTGAAATCGGGGATCGATGGGATGTGGGCACCGATGACGGGCCCGATGGCCAGGAACACGCCGGTGAGCACCGCGCCGGTCATCAGGTTGACCCCGGTCAGGGTGAGGCCGGCGAAGATGGCGATGCTCAGCAGGAAGTCGAACGACGACGCGCTCACCTCGGTGTTGAGACCACCGTACAGAGCACCGGCCAGACCGGCCATGGCCGCCGAGAACGCGAACACCGACAGCTTGGTGAGGGTGAGGCTGAGCCCCACCGTGCTGCACCCCGCCGGGGAGTCGTTCATCGACACCAGGCGCCGGCCGTACCGGCCCCGGCGCAGCGCGCCCACGCCCACGATGCACAGCGCCAGGACCACCGCCAGGAGCACGTCGAAGGCCCGGTCGGTGGTGAAGCGCATGCCGAAGATGTCGGGACGGCCCACCGGGATCGCTCCGCCCACCCCCATGACCGAGGTCGAGGTGAAGAAGACCTGGTCCATGAGCACGGCAAAGGCCAGCGTGGCGAGAGCCAGGTACAGACCGCGCAGGCGCAGGGCGGGCAGGGCCAGCACGGCGCCCACCGCCGCGCACATCCCCATGGCCGCCAGCACACCCAGGACCGATCCTCCCCCGTCGACCCAGTGCATGGTGACCGCCCCGAGCCCGAGGAAGCTGAACTGGCACAACGACACCTGGCCCGCATAGCCCGACAGGGGCACCAGGCTGAGGGCCAGGATCGACAGGCACAGGCCGTTGCCCAGGGTGAAGAGGTTGTTGCCGGTGAGCACGGAGCTGAGCGCAATGGCCAGGACCACCAGCAGCACGGCCCCGACCAGGCTGGTCCGGGTCCCCGCCACCCGCGGGGGTCGGACGCGTGCCACCCGGCCGATCGTGAGGCGGACCTCGGGGATGAACAAGAGCGCCAGGAACAGCATGATCATCGGCAGCGCTTCGTTCAGGTCGTTGCGCACCCCGTTCGGGGCATAGCCGATGGACATGGAGTTGGCGATGCCGAGGACCATGGCGCCGAGGAAGGTGAAGGGGAGGCTGCGCAGGCGGCCCACCACGGCAGCGGCGTAGCCGTAGATGACGAGCACGGTCAGGGTGGTGATGCTCATGCCGGTGCCGCTCTGGACGAGCAGGATGCCGCCCAGGCCGGCGAACATGACGCCGATCATCCACGAGTACGAGGAGATGCGCCCCGACCGGGCGCCGGACAGCTGGGCCAGCGAGGGGTCGTCCACCACGGCCCGCATGGCGACCCCGGTGCGGGTGCGCTTGAAGAACAGGCGCAGGAACAGGGCCACGGCCACCGCCACCCCGACGGTGATGAGGTCGTCGGGCGACACGTTGATGCCGGCGATGGTGATGCCACCGCTGTTCAGGAGGCTGGGCGTGTTGTACTCGGCGCTGGCGGGGTTCCAGATGATGTTGGCCACGGCGACCAGCACGAGCAGCAGGCCGAGTGTGACGGCAAGACGGATGCTGAGCGACGCCCCGTAGAGGGGGCGCATCACCACCCGCTCCACCACGGCGCCGAGCAGGGGGGCCACGACCAGGAGCACGATCGCCAGCGATACCCACATGTTCCAGCCCCAGGCCTGCCAGAACTGCCAGAACACGTAGGCGAGCAGCATGCCCATGGCGCCGTGGGCGAAGTTGAAGATGCCCGTCGTGTTGTAGGTGACCACGAGCCCGCTGGCGCTCACGGCGTAGATGGCGCCCGAGACGATGCCAGCCACGAGGAGGCTGAAGAACTCCGTCATCGCGCACCGCCCCCCTGTGATCGGTCGCCCTCGGCGCCGGGGAACCGGCCCTCGGTCATCTCCCCCTACCAGCCCCTAGAGCTTACGACGATGGCCGCACAATGGGGGCGTAGCCGGCCTCTTTCAGGTAGCCCGCCGCGCTGTCACAGTAGAAACCCGTCGCCGGAGTGGGTGCGATCCGCTTGATGACCCCGTTCTGGTCCTGGGCCAGGAGGAAGCACCCGGAGTCGATGCCGGCGGCGGGGTTGCTGGGCGGCACCAGACCGCCCCCGTCGAAGAAGGTGATCTTGTTGAGGGCCTGCACCAGACCCGCCCGGGTGGGCGGGTTGCCGGCCTGCTGGAGGGCTTGGACGAAGAGCTCGCCGGACGTCCAGCCGTAGATCGACTCGATCTCGAAATTCGGGTTGGAGTCCACCTTCCGCATCCACGTGTTGTAGAGCGCCACGGCCGGGAGCTTGGCGTCAGCCCCCACGTACAGCGCGTACGCCTGCTCGATGTACATGTTGTTGGCAGCGCTCCCCGCCAGCTTGAGCAGCTGGTTGGAGTAGGCGGCCCCTTCGACGTTCATGGGCTTGAAATTCTGCTGCTGGAACTGCTTGGCCACGTTGGCGGCGTAGTTGTCGGGCAGCTCGGTGGAGAAGAAGAGCTTCACGCCCTTGTTGCGCATCGAGATGATGTCGGGCAGGAAGTCGGTGTAGAAGGGTCCCACACCGTGGTCGTAGACGATGTCCCAGCCCGAGGCCTTCATGGCCGCCTCGGCCGCGTCCTCGGCCGCCTTGGTGGAGGCGGTGGCGTTCTCCCAGATGATGCCGACCTTCTTCACCGCCTGCGGGTACTTCTTGGCGAAGAACTTGAAGAAACCCAACGGGTAATTGTCGACGGGGTTGGGCTGGGCGCTGTAGAGGTTGGGGTCGGTGGCGAGCCCCGGGCTGAGCGAGAACCCGACGTCGGGCATGTGGGCCAGGTCGATGAGGGGCTGCTCGGCGGAGTCCAGGAGGGAGAACCCGCCCACCAGCGCGAAATCGTCCTTGATCTGCGCCGCCGTCGTGGTTGCCACCTGCCCTGGCTCGAAGGCGCTGTCCTGGGCGTTCAGGTGGATCTTGCGGCCGTTCACGCCGCCCTTGCTGTTGATATAGGCGAGGTACGCCTCGGTGCCGTCCTCGGCCCCCTTGAACAGCCCGGGGATGGGCGACGACAGGTCGTCGACCTGGGCCACCGTGACCGAATTGGCCGTGACGCCGGGCGAGGGTCCGGAGCTGCCCGACACAGGAGTGGTCGAGGCGGGCGTGGTCGGCGCCGTGGCGTTCGTGGTGGGGGGGGTGCCGCCCTTTGACGAGCAGGCCGCCAGGACCAGCCCCGCCACGCACAGCGAGGCAATCAGCCCGAAGTGTGGTTTTGATCGCCTCCGGGCCGGGTGCGCGTGCGATCGCATGGGCGGCAACTCTCCGTTCACGTCCACCACGCCCCCCTCCGTATCCCCATCTCCCGTGGGTGCGCCCGTTCCAGGAGACGCATCCAGATTGCCATGTCATCGGGATCGGCCGTCGGCGCCCTCGGCTCCCACGCAGCCCACGCCTGGGGCCGCCCCCACGCTCCCGCGGACGGGAACGCGTTCTAGTCACCCTACGCCACCGGGCGGGGCTGTGCAGCCCCCGGCCCGGTTTCCCCACGGGGTCAGGTGCGCCCGGCGGGTGCTCGATGGGCGAGCCCATCCGGGCCCGGGACGTCAGGCCGTCCGTGGCACCTCGTCCCCCACTTGGCGGCGGTGGCGCACGCCCTCGAGGAAGCGCACCACCGCCGCCACGGCGTGGGCGCTGCGTACCGAGGGCAGGACGTCGAAGGCGTGCTGGGTGTAGGGGAGCTCGACGTAGAGGACCGGGGCGTGGGACCGGACCCGCAGGGCTTCGACGAAGGCCCGGGCAGACGCCACCGGGACGAGGGTGTCGTTGCGACCGTGGATGACGAAGAACGGCGGTGCTTCGGCGATGACCCGGTACAGCGGCGAAGCGGCTTCGAACACCTCGGGCTCGTCGGCGAGGCGGCGCTTGAACACGCGCCGCTCGAGCAGGTCGAGGAGCCCGACGTCGACCGCCGAGGTGCCCCGTCCCGCCGTCATGTCGTACACCCCGTAGAACGGCACGCAGGCGTCCACCGACACGTCCTCGTCCTCGAAGCCCGGTTGCAAGGCGCGGTCGCCGGGCGTGAGCGCCAGCAGGGCCGCCAGGTGGGCCCCCGCCGACCCACCCGAAACGGCGACGAAGCCCGGGTCGCCGCCGTACTCCGCGATGTGCGCGTGCACCCAGGCCAGGGCGCGCTTGCAGTCCACGATGTGGTCGGGCCACGTGGCCCGGGGGCTCAGGCGGTAGTTGATCGTCACCGCCACCCAACCGCGGCGCGCCAATTCGTGCAGGAGGGGGAGCCCCTGCTCGCGCTTGTCCCCGATGACCCAGGCCCCGCCGTGGATGTAAACCAGGACGGGGGCACCGGTGGGTGCCGCCCCCCGGCGCCGGATGACGTCGAGACGGTGCTTGCGCAGCCCGTCCCCGGCGTAGTCGATGTTCCGGTCCACCCGCACCGAGCGCGACGGGCGCGGCAGCGGGTACACGAGGCGGGGGAAGCGCCACATGGTGTGCCCGCCGTGCAGGGGGAGGTCCGCGGCGTCACC
>JBEKVE010000103.1:0-12731 GCA_049514335.1 Acidimicrobiales bacterium | reverse complement strand
GCCCTCGCTGCGGGCCCGGGCGTTCTGCTCCTCGATGGCGTGGCGCACGGCGGGGATCCCTCCCCGCAGGAGCTGCTCGGCCACCGGCAGCTGCTCGGGTCGCAGCTCGGCCAGGGCGGCGTTGCGGTTGGTGGACACGGCCTGCAGCCGGCGCGGCCGCTCGGGCCGCTCGGGCCGGGCGGCGCGGGACCCGGCGCGCTCCGCGGTGTCGGGCCGTGCCGGGCGGTCGCCGCGCGGCGCGCCGTCGGGGCGCGGACCGCGCTCGGGCCGTGCGCCGCGGTCGGGGCGTGCGCCTCGCTCGGGACGGGGGCCGCGTGCGGCCGCGCCGTCCCGGGTGTCGCCACCGCGGCCGTCGCCGCCTCGGGCCGGGCGGCGGTCGTCGTCGGACCGGGGCGCGCCGCGTCCGGGCGCATCGCGGCGGGGTCGTGCCCCTCGGCCCGTGCCCTCGTCGCGGCGCCGTCCACCCTCCTCGCGGCGGCGACCACCGGGGGCGAGGATCACCGACACGCCACCGGGGGCGTTGTCGCGTCCGGAGCCGATGATCTCGATGCGCTCGGGGGCGGCGGCGCGGACTTCGGCCTTGGGGGCGAGCACCGCGGTCACCACGATGCCCTCCATCTCGAAATCGGCATCGGCCCGCAGGACGTCCCCCACCTTGGCGCCGTCGGGAAGCAGGGCCCCCTCGAGCGTGCCCCGGGGCTGGCGCGCACCGGGGGCGCGCCACGTCCAGGTGCCGTCGTCGCGAGAGCTCGTGAGCTCGATGTCGATCCTGCGTGCCATGGCGGAGGACCACGCTACCGTCGGCGCCGGGACAGGGAGAACTGCGGTCCGTTCCCGGACCCTGCCGTGCGCCGTGGATTGCTGTGGAGGTGCTGAGAATAACGGCCTGGCGACCCCGTTGGCCGTGCCCGTTCCCTAATCTGAGACCGGCAGGCCGGACGGTCGTCCCGGCGTGCGAAGGACAGGAGCGCGAGCGGTGGACCACCAGAGCGACGACAACGGCGCGGCGTCGTCCCCGGTCGTGCCCCCGTCGTCGGCCCCGGCCCCGGCCCCGGGGGAGTCGACTCCGGCACCGCCGGCGGCGGCCGGCGCAGGTGCAGGTGCAGGCACCGGGACTGCGTCCGGGGGCTCGTCCTACCCTATGCCGGAGCGTGGGCTCCGTCGCCGCCGTCCGGCGTCCGGCCTCCTGGCGCCGGCCCGGCGGGGGAGTGGGGGTCGCCCGCACCCCAGACCGCACCCCGGCGCCGGTGGGCGCCCAACTGGATCGTGGTGGCCGTCGTGGCGGCACTCGTGGGTGGCGGCGCCGGTGCCGGGATCGCCGAGGGGCTCGGAACGGGAAGCGGCGCCACCGGCACCCCCACCGTCCGGGTGGGCGACGTCACACCGGGCCCGGCGCTGGCCGGCGGGGCGCAGATCCCCACCATCGTGAAGAGCGTCCTACCCGAGGTGGTCTCGATCGACGCCAAGGGGCCGGGCAGCTCCGACGGCATCTTCGGGGGCGGTCCCACCGAGGACCAGGGCACGGGGATGATCATCTCGACGGCGGGCGAGGTCCTCACCAACAACCACGTGATCTCCGGCGCCACCACCATCACCGTCACCCTCTACGGCCAGACCACGGCACTGCCCGCCACGCTGGTGGGTGCCGACCCGTCCGACGACGTGGCCCTGCTGCGCCTGGACACACCGCCTGCCAACCTCCAGGCGGTGACCTTCGGTGACTCCAAGCAGCTCGAGGTGGGCGACGCCGTCATCGCCATCGGCAACGCCCTGGGCCTTTCGGCGGGCACGCCCACGGTGACGTCGGGCATCGTCTCGGCCCTCGACCGCACCGTGCAGGCGGGCGACGCCGGCGGGGGAGCGGGCGAGACGCTGCAGAACATGATCCAGACCGACGCGGCCATCAACTCGGGCAACTCGGGCGGGCCCCTCGTGGACTCGGCCGGACAGGTGGTGGGCATGAACACGGCGGTGGCGTCGTCGAGCACGGGCAACGCCCCGGCGCAGAACATCGGCTTCGCCATCACCTCGTCGACCATCGAGAGCCTTCTCGCCACGCTTCGCGCCGGGGGCACCGCGGGGCAGGTGAAGCCGTACCTGGGGGTGGAGGTGGCCGACGAGACACCCCAGGAGCAGCAGGCCTACGGTCTCGTGCCGTCGTCAGGGGCGGTGGTGGTGTCGGTGGTGAGCGGATCACCGGCCGACACGGCGGGCATCGAGGCGGGCGACGTCATCGTGGACTTCGACGGCAAGGCCGTCACCTCGGCGCAGAACCTCACCAACCTGGTGCAGGCCTCGTCGGTGGGGCACCAGGCCCGCATCACCTTGTTCCGCGGCTCGCAGAAGCTCACCCTGACCGTCGCCCTGGCGCTGTCGCCGGCCGGCTGACGGCAGCGTCCGGGCTGACCGGGAGCGTGCCGGCGGCGGGGAGGTCAGCCTCCGCTGTCGAGGAGCGAGCCCTCGAGCGGTGACGGCGGGGCGTCGAGGCCGACGCGGATGTACCACTCGATCCCCCACACCGCCGAGAAGGCCTCGGGCGGCATCGACAAGAAGAACGACGTGTCGCTGATCTGGCTGGAGTGCGCCTCCATGGAACCGCGCTTGCGGTCGAGGGCGCTGCCCACGTCCACTGCCGTGGTGATGCGCGCCGCGGGCACGCCCAGGATGGCGATCATCGAACGCTGCTCCTCGGGCATCTCCATCCCGAAGGCGCCGGCCTGGTCCGCCATGGCGAGCAGGTGATCGCGGTTGGTGGTGGCCATGAAGACGCGCTGCGTTCCGGCTCGCTCGGCGGCGCGCAGCCCGACACGGTGCACCTGGATGTGGTCGGGGTGCCCGTAGTTGCCGTGCTCGTCGTAGGCGACGAGCACCGTGGCCGCCTCCTCCTCGAGCAGGGCGGCCAGGCGTGTCGCCGCCTCCTCC
This sequence comes from Acidimicrobiales bacterium, assembly GCA_049514335.1. Classification (GTDB taxonomy): domain Bacteria; phylum Actinomycetota; class Acidimicrobiia; order Acidimicrobiales; family UBA8190; genus JBEKVE01. Next base: position 9,809 of record JBEKVE010000103.1, on the reverse strand, counting down.
ACGTCCGCCTGCCAGAAGCAGGACGGGTCGTCGTTGCTGGGCTCGCCGGCCATGCCGGAGTCGCCGTAACCGAGGAACTCGTGGCGCGACACCCCGAGCACCCGACACGACGCCGCCACCTCGAGCGCACGCCGCTCGGCCAAGGTCTCGCCCGGGGCGAGGAACCCGTCGGGGACCTCACCGAGCTCGCCACGCGTGGCCGTGACGAGCACCACGCGGTGGCCGGCGTCGGCCAGGAGCGCCATCGTCCCTGACGTCGAGATCGCCTCGTCGTCGGGGTGGGCGTGGAAGAACACCGCGGTCGTCATCGTGGTGCAGGTTAGGGCATGTGTCGCGCCGCTCGACACGACGCCTCGTCGAGGAAGTGGTAGCCATGTCGGCTGATCACGTGCAGGTCGAAGCGTCGTCAACGGTCGCTCGTCATGTCGGCGCCACCGCGGTGCCCCGAAGGCGGAACGTGCTCGACGACTGGTATATAACAAAGATGCTATAGAGCGCCCAGCGGCGGCACGCTCGTGACCGGACGGTGCAGTGCGGGGGAGGGGCGTCCTCAGGCGATGCCGGCCAGGCCCTTGGGGCGATACGCGCAGACGAGGTCGTGACGCGCGCATTCGGGGCAGCGGCCCACGTAGACGAGGCGACAGGACTGCACCACGCGGTGGGCCTCGAGAGAGAGCTCGGCCGGGCACGGACCGATGTGACCATGGACGGAGCACAACGCCGGCGACCCGTCCTCGTGGACGACCAGCGTCCCCGGACACATCTGCATCGATTCCTCCTTTTCGTCCCGACAACTCGACAACGCCGATGGCGCTGTGACCCTGTGTTCGCACACGCCGTGTTGTGCGGACGCAGTGTCAACCGGCCTGGCCCGTCCCCGAGGCGAGATGGCAAGGTGATGCCGTCACACGACAGGCGAGGAGGCCCGTATGGCGACGACGGTGACCCTGACCACGACGGACGGGGAGATGGGGCTCTACGACGTGGAGCCCGAGGGCACTCCCCGAGGGGCGGTCGTGGTCATCCAGGAGGCGTTCGGGGTGACCGGCCACATAGAGGACGTCACCCGGCGCTTCGCCGCCGAGGGCTACCGGGCCGTGGCGCCGCACCTGTTTCACCGAACCGGTGACCCGGTGCTCGGCTACGGCGACTTCTCCCAGATCATGCCGCACATGTCGGCCCTTTCCGCCGAGGGGATCTTCGCCGACCTCGACGCCACCACCGCGCACCTGGGCGACGCCGGGTTCGAGTTCCGGCGCACGGGGATCGTGGGCTTCTGCATGGGTGGCACGGTGGCCTTCATGGCCTCGGCCCGCCGGCCCTTCGGCGCCGGCGTGACCTTCTACGGCGGCGGCGTGACCGAGGGCCGCTTCGGCCTGCCCTCCCTGGTGGAGGCGGCCCCCGAACTGCAGGCGCCGTGGCTCGGCCTCTTCGGCGACAAGGACCAGGGCATCCCCGTCGAACAGGTCGAGGAACTGCGTGGCGCCGCCGCCAAGGCGGGCGTGGAGACCGAGATCGTGCGGTACGCCGAGGCCGAGCACGGCTTTCACTGCGACGCCCGAGACAGCTACCACGAAGCGTCGGCACGAGACGCCTGGGACCGCACGCTGCGGTGGTTCGCCACCCATCTGGAGGCCCGCTGACGCACGGGCGTGTGCCTGGGCGTGGCCCGGGAGGTGCACCCAGCAGGGGTACAAAAGGCCAGGTCAGCATGGTTTTCTCCGTGCTGAAACGGCTCGGCGAACCGGGCCCTTTGTGATCAGAGAACCGCCGATAATGTATCTTATGTAAAGTAAGGCGCCTCGCGACCTGGGGTTGTGCACGGGACTGCAGCACCACCGTGGCACGGGCCTGTGACGGCCGGGGCCCTGTCGCTCCCCCCGCCGTCGGGTTCAGGGCCGAGGTCGGAAGCCGAGCGGGCGTCCCGGCAACGGGTACACACGTCCACCCGGGGCGCAGATCTCGTCCACGATCCCGTAGGCCCGTGCGGCTTCGGCGTCGAGGAATCTGCCTGTGGCGAGGTCCGCCGCCACGGTGTCGACGGGTTGCCCCACGGCCTTCGCCAGGCGGTCGCAGAACCGCCGCATCTGGGCCCGTTGGCTGTCGGCCCAGGCCTGGAGCTCCCCCGCCCGCCCCGCGCCGCGCAGGACGGGTTCAGCCAGCCGGAAGCGGGCGTGGGGTGTGGCCCGGCGGTGATGGGCCACGGCCAGGGGTCCGAGGGCCGGACCAACGGCTTGGCCCACGCACGTGGCGATGACGTCGACGCCCAGCAGGTCGATGACGTCGATGAGGGAGAACGCCGCCTCCAGGGTGCCACCGGGGCAGTCGACGTGGAGGTGGACGGGGTCGTCGCCCGAGGCGTCGAGGGTCATGAGCTCTGCCGCCAGGCGCCCGGCGGTGACGTCGTCGAGGGGCCCCCACAGAAAGACGACCCGCTGCTCGAAGAGGCGCTCTCGTACCGAGGTCCGCCACGGGTCGTCGTCTGCGGGAGCGAGCCCCGGAGGCAGGGATTCGGGCTCTGGCTGCGGCGGGGGGACGGTCACCGGCCCCGCTCCCCCAGGTTCCAGTCGATGGCCAGGCCCACGGCTTCGGCGTAGCGCTCCAGGGTCGAGAGCCGGACGTCGCCCTCCCCCGCCTCGAGACGGGCCACGGCGGACTGCGACGTGCCCATGCGCGCCGCCACCTGCGTCTGTGACAGCCCGACGGCGCGCCGACGAGCGACGAGAGCCTCGCTCAGGTCCTTGCGCCGTTGCGCCATGTCCCGGAATCCGGGGAACACCGTGTCGTGTCGCCGCGTCGTCACCGGCTCCTCGCGTGCAAACGGCTCCGCTCGCGCCACGGTGCGCGGGCCCCGCTGCCCGAGCCCATCCTACCTCGAATGTGGTATCTCGTAAATGAGATAAGGTGGCGGGAGGCGAAACCACCGAGGAGGAGGCACAGGCCATGCGCCAGTCCGTGATCCCCACTGTTCTCGAGCAGTCGGCGCGCGGTGAACGCGCCTTCGACATCTACTCCATGCTGCTGCGCGAGCGCATCGTCTTCCTCGGCCAGGAGGTCGACGACCAGATCGCCAACCTCATCATCGCCGAGCTGCTGTATCTCGAGGCCGAGGATCCCGAGCGTGACATCTCGCTCTACATCAACTCCCCCGGCGGACTGGCCTATGCCGGCATGGCCATCTACGACGTCGTGCAGCACATCCGCCCCGACGTGTCCACGGTGTGCGTCGGCATGGGCATGTCGGCGGCGGCCATGGTGCTGGCCGGCGGGGCCCCGGGCAAGCGCCTGGCGCTCCCGAGCGCCAAGATCATGATCCACCAGGGATCGGCCGGAGCGCGTGGCGCGCCGCGCGACATGGAGATCCAGTTGCGCGAGGTGCTCTCCATGACGAGGCGGATGGCCGAGGTGTTCTCCCATCACACCGGACGTCCCCTCGAGCAGGTCGAACGCGACCTGGACCGTGACAACTTCATGACGGCCGAGGAGGCTGTGGCCTACGGCATCGTGGACGACATCATCCTGCCCCGACGCGGTCTGGCCGCTCCCCTGCAGGAGGCGCTGGCCGGGTAGCGCCGTTCAGCCGGCGCGGCCCGTCACTTGGCGGTGACGGTGGTGTACGGCACGGTGGGCGACGGCACGCTCAGGTGCAGCGTCTCCCCCCAGTGGGAGAATGTGCCCACGTCCGTGACGCCGGTGCTCGCCGTCCCCTTGAACTCGAGGGGGACCGTGGGGTCCGTGCTGGCCACGTAGATGGTCTCGGACCCCGTCACCCCCGACTGCGTCCCCTGGGGGAGGCCGCCGTGCACACCGATCGCCTGACGCCCGCCCACCGTCAACGGCGCCGTGAGCGTCAGCTTGCCGGTGGGCGCCAGCGCCGACAGGGTCTTGTCGAGCGAGACCGAGTCGACGATGGCGCTGTAGACGCTGTCGGTCTTCTGCACCGAGATCCACTTGTCCGCGTACTTGGAGGCGATGGCAGACGACAGGCCCATGGCCGAACCGAGGCCGGCGGCGTTGCCCTCGACGTAGACCGCACCGCCCACCTCGATCACCTGGACGGTCTGCGATCCCAGCGTGACGGTCTGCCGGGCGTCGCTGCCGGAGGCGTCTCCGGAGATGGTCTGGTGCTGCGACCCACTGGTGGCGGTGAGCACATAGCGCGCCGCACCGACCTTGCGCTCGGCGGCAGTGGCGGCCGAGAGGATCTGCGCGCCGGTCTTGCCGTTCAGGACACCGACGCCGGCCTTGGTGGCGCCCGAGGAGGTGTTCGTCGCCCCGCAGGCCGCCGACAGCACCGCAATGGCAGCGAGCAACACGATGGCGACCTTGCGCATCGAAAGGACGCTAGTGCACCCCGGGAGACGGTCGTACCACTACGCTCGCGCCGTCACGGGTCGGGAGGTCGCCCCATGCTGATCATCTTCGGGATCCGCAGGCGCAGGAAGCAGCTCGGCGTCGTGCTTCTGCTGTGCCAGCGCTGCCAGCGCCCCTGCGCACACGCCGTCGTGCGGCTCCAGACGTGGTTCGCACTCTTCTTCATTCCCGTCGTGCCCCTCGGCACCCGGTACCTCACTGTGTGCTCGCTGTGCGCGGGAGCGACCAGGATCGACAAGGAGCAGGCCGAGCGCCTGGAACAGGCGGCGGCGCAACAAGCGGGGCAGGCCGTGCAGATGACCCCGGACGGGCCCCTCTCCCCCCTGGGTTGGCCGGCCGCCCCGGGCGCGCCGATGCCGGGTGCGCCGCCTGTGTCGCCGCCCTACCCCGCCACCGTGCTCCCACCGCCCCCTCCCCCACCGCCTGCCTGATCCCGGGAGCAGCGCGTTCGTGGCGAGTGCGGACGGGTGGCTCTCAGCGTGAAGCGCTCGTCACCGCATCCCCCGGCGTTCCCCGGGTGCGGGCTCGAAGTCGATGATCAGTTCCGTGCCGAGGGCGCGGGCGATGCGGTCCAGGGTGATCACGGTGGGCGACACGAGGCCCTTCTCCAACCGGGCGATGGCCGGCTGGGTCATCCCCGCCTCTTCGGCCAGCTCCACCTGGCTCACCTGTGCCCGCTTGCGCGCGGCCCGCACGGCGCTACCGACCATGATCGACGTGCGGGTGCGCTCGTAGCGCGCCAGTGCGTCGGCCCCGCGTCCGGGGGCGGGGCGGCGAGGTGTGGTCCGGCGTGGGCGTGCGACGACTGCGGCTGGCCTCGGGCGAGATGGCATAACAGATATGGTATATCTGCTCAGGGGCACTCCGGGCAGCATCCCCGGCAACCCCAGGCTGTCTATATATACTAGACAAATGCCGATCGATCACACCGTGTTGGCGGAGGCTTCTGCCGCCGCCCGTCGCGTCACGGAGCTCGAAGACCAGCTGGCGGGAGCCAAGTCCGAATACCGGCGGGCGGTCCGGCGCCTGCACCTGGCGGGTGCGTCGATGCGCGAGGTGGCCGAAGCCCTCGGTGTGAGCCACCAACGCATCCACCAGATCATCGAGGACGGCGGCGTGCGCCGATGGCGACGGCGGCGCAACGAGGAGACGACAGACCAACGCCTGTGCTCGTTCTGCGGGCGCCAGCAACGACAGGTCCGCAAGCTCGTCGCCGGCCCCGGCGGCGTGTACATCTGTGACCCGTGCATCATGGCCGCCGTCGGTGTCACCGCCTCGGGACGGCCGGCGGAGGACCCGGCACTCGAGCCCGTGCCCGCCGACCACGAGCGTCCCTGCTCGTTCTGCGGAAAGGCTCGGAGCCAGGTGCAATCCCTCGTGTCGGCGGGCGCCGCCGAGGAGCACGAGCCACCTCACCCGGCGACCATCTGTGATGAATGCCTCGGTCTGTGCGGGGAGATCCTCTCTGTGCAGCTTCGCAGCGACGAGGAGTCCGTCACGCCGTCCTAGGCGCCCGAATCGTATATACCAGATATGCAATATCACATAGATGGGATACATATGCATCAACACGCCGACGGAGAATGTGCGGGTGGGTTGTCAGAGCCAGTGATGCAGGGCCAGCACGGTCACCAAGAGGCTCACCAGAGCCGCAGCGACCCCGAACACACCGAACAAGAACATCCATCTGGGCAGTGGGCCTGAGGCTTGCAGCCAGGGGAACGTCTCTGCCCGAGAAGGCCACGCCTGCGGCGTTCGGCGAGAGCGTCCCGCGCGCCGGGTCAACTTCTTCCGATGCCGTTCGCGCTTTGAGCCCATGACGCAAAGAGGCTATCGGCGGACCCCCGCAAATCGCCTCGGTGCCCCGGCGAGGCATATGCCATAGATGACATACCCATCCGAGCGGCGGTCCGAGGGCCTGTTCTCGAAGCACGCCGGCCGTAAACTCCGCGCATGAACTGGCCTCTGCGATTCGGCATGTTCCTCGCCCCGTTCCACCCCGTCGGCCAGAACCCCACCCTGGCGCTCGAGCGGGACCTCGAGCTCGTGGTCCGCCTGGACGAGCTCGGCTTCGACGAGGCGTGGATCGGCGAGCACCACTCGGCCGGCTACGAGATCATCGCCTCGCCCGAGGTCTTCATCGCCGTGGCCTCGCAGCGGACCCGGAACATCCGCCTGGGGACGGGCGTGAGCTCGCTCCCCTACCACCACCCCCTCATCCTGGCCGACCGCATGGTGCTCCTCGACCACCTCACGCGCGGGCGCGTCATGTTCGGGGTGGGACCGGGCGCGCTTCCCTCCGACGCCTTCATGATGGGCATCGACCCCATGAACCAGCGCGACATGATGGAGGAGTCGCTCGAAGCCATCCTGGCCCTTCTCGACGGCCACGAGCTCGTCACCCGGGAGTCGTCGTGGTTCACCCTGCGCGACGCCCGCGTGCAGCTGCGGCCCTACACCCACCCGCGCTTCGAGGTGGCGGTGGCGGCGCAGATCTCCCCTGCCGGTCCCCGCGCCGCAGGACGCTTCGGGTTGTCGCTGCTCTCCATCGGCGCCACCTCGGCGGGCGGGTTCGACGTCCTCGGCTCGCACTGGCAGGTGATGGAGGAACGCGCCGCCGAGTTCGGCACCGTCGTCGACCGCCAGCGATGGCGGCTGGTGGGCCCGATGCACATCGCCGAGACCGAGGAGCAGGCCCGCCAGGACGTGCGCTTCGGCCTGGCGAAGTGGGTGGACTACTTCGAGCGGGTGGCCGCCCTCCCCCTCGCCCCGGCCACGCTCGACCCCGACAAGCTGGTGGACGCCCTCATGGAGACGGGGTTCGCCGTGGTGGGCACCCCGGCCATGGCCGTGGCCCAGATCGAGCGCCTGGTGGAGCAGTCGGGAGGCTTCGGCACCTTCCTGCTCATGGCGCACGAATGGGCCGACCGCGCCGCCACGCTGCACTCCTACGAGCTGTTCGCCCGGGAGGTCGCCCCCCATTTCAAGGGCACCCTGGGCTCCCTCGAGGCGTCGCGGGACTGGGCGGCGGAGAACCGGCCCGAGTTCATCGGCGCCGTGGGCGGCGCCATCATGCAGGCGATCTCGGACCACCACGCCGAGCGCGAGGCCAAGCAGGCGGTGGTGGAGGCGGGCGAGAGCTGAGTCCGACGGGTCAGGGCTCGCGACGGGCGTCGAACGTCGGCACCAGGTTGCGCGCCGCTCGCGCTTCGTCCACGCGCCGCACCGGGGTGCTGTGGGGTGCCTCCGCCGCGAACCGGGCCCCTTCGGGGCTCGACGCCTCGGTCACGATGCGCTCGATGGCGTCGGCCAGCGCCTCGAGTGTCTGGAGGCTCTCGGTCTCGGTGGGCTCGATCATGAGAGCCTCGTCCACGATGAGGGGGAAGTAGACGGTGGGGGCGTGGAACCCCTCCTCGAGGAGGCGCTTGGCCACGTCGAGGGCCTTCGCCCCCGACGCCCGCTTGAGCGACGCCGCCGACAGCACGCACTCGTGCATGCAGGGCCGGTCGTAGGGGGCGTCGAGCGTGCCCGTGAGCCGCTTGCGCAGCCAGTTGGCGTTGAGCACCGCACGTTCCGCCACCTCGCGCAGCCCGTCACCGCCGTGCACGAGAACGTACGTGAGGGCGCGGGCGAGCACGAGGGCGTTGCCGTGCCAGGAGTGGATGCGCCCGATGGAGTGCTCGGGGGTGGCCCACTCGTAGTGCGCCCCGGGCCCCTCTCCCACCCGAACCGGGCGTGGACCGGGCAGGAACGGCGCCAGGCGGGGCGACACGGCCACCGGTCCCGCCCCCGGACCGCCGCCCCCGTGGGGGGTGGCGAAGGTCTTGTGCAGGTTGAGGTGCACGATGTCGAAGCCCATGTCCCCGGGTCGTACCACCCCCAGGATGGCGTTCAGGTTGGCCCCGTCGTAGTAGAGGAGGCCGCCCACGCGGTGCACGGCGTCGGCCACGGCGACGATGTCCTCCTCGAACAGGCCGAGGGTGTTGGGATTGGTGAGCATGATCCCGGCCACGTCCTCGTCGAGCACGGCGCGCAGTGCCTCGACGTCGATGCACCCCCGGGCGTCGCTCGGAACGGTGACGACCTGGTAGCCCCCCAACGTGACCGACGCCGGGTTGGTGCCGTGGGCGGAGTCGGGGATCACCACCTTGTGACGGGTCTGCCCTTTGGCCTCGTGCCAGGCCCGCATGAGCAGCAGCCCGGTCAGCTCGCCGGCCGCGCCCGCGGCGGGTTGCAGGGTGGCGGCGGCCATGCCCGTCACCGCGCACAGCGCCTCTTCCAGCTCGACCAGCAGCTGCAGCCAGCCCTGCGTGCACAGCGCCGGTGCGGCGGGATGGACGTCGGCCAGGCCGTGCAGGCCGGCCACGGCGTCGCACACCTTGGGGTTGTACTTCATGGTGCACGAGCCGAGGGGATACGCCCCCAGGTCGACGGAGAACTGCCGGTGGCTGAGGCGGGTGAAGTGCCCCACCAGGTCACGCTCGGACACCTCGGCCAGCGCCAGCGGCGCCCGGCGCCGGTGCTCCTCGGGCACGAGATCCTCGACGGGGACCTCGGGCACGTCGGTGGTGCGCAGCTGCCAGGCCCGCCGCCCCCGCTCCGACAACTCGAACAGGGTGGGCTCGACGTCGTGGCCGAGGAGCGGCGTGCTGGCGGCCCGACCGCCCGCCGCGGCCCGGGGGACGAGGTCGTCGACCATCACCGCACCGCCTTGTCGAACGCCGTCACGAAGGCGTCGATCTCGGCCCTGGTGCGGCGCTCGGTCACCGCCACGAGCAGACCGTCGGGGCGCCCGCCGGTGTAGGTGTCGTCCAAGGCGATGCCGGCCAGGAAGCCTTCGTCGGCCAGCCGCTCCACCACGAGGTCGGCCCCGACGGGCAGGCGCAGGGCGAACTCGCGCAGCACCGGCGCCGTGGTCAGGGGTTCGACGCCCGACACGCCCAGGAGCCCGGCACGGCAGTAGTGCGCGCCGCGCGCCGAGCGCAGCGCCACCTCCGCCATCCCCGACGTGCCCAGCCACCCCAGCTGCACCGCGGCGGTGACGGCCATGAGGGTCTGGTTGGTGCACACGTTCGACGTGGCCTTCTCGCGCCTGATGTCCTGCTCGCGGGCGCGCAGCGTGGTGACGTAGGCGCGGCGCCCCTCGGCGTCGACGGTCTCGCCCACCAGCCGGCCGGGGAGGCGCCGCACGTGGTCGGCCCCGCAGGCGAAGAGCCCGAGGTAGGGACCGCCGAAGCCGAGCGGCATGCCGAGCGGTTGCCCCTCCCCCACCACGACGTCGGCTCCCCACTCCCCCGGACTGCGCAGGATCCCCGCGCACATGGGGTCGAAGGCCACCACCAGCAGCGCCCCGTTGCGGTCGCACACGGCGCGGGCCTCGGCGATGTCCTCGAGGCACCCCAGGTAGTTGGGGTAGGCGACCACCAGCACTCCCG
>JBEKVE010000102.1:0-15620 GCA_049514335.1 Acidimicrobiales bacterium | reverse complement strand
GCCGGGCTGCTGGGGGAAGCGCTTGCCCAACCACGCCTGGAGCACCGGCAGCGACTGGCGGTAGGTGTCGAACAGGCGATCCATGTCCCCGACGTAGCGCGCCCCGAGGGGCGATTCGAGGACGGCGGGGTCGCGGTGGTAGCGGTAGTGGCCCGTCGTGAGGCGGCTGTCGTAGGGGACGTAGCGCGTCGACTGCTCGAGGTACGCCATGAGCCGTCCCCACTCGAGGACCTTGGTGAGGAGGTTGGAAGCCTGCTCGCACGCCAGGTGCACGCCACCCAACTGGGCCACCGAGTCGTCGCCGTACTCGAGGAACACGCGGTCGTAGAGCTCCTCGGCGCGCCGCACCCCGACGGTGGCGTCGACCCCTGCGTCGCCGCCGATGTCGAGGTCGCCCACGAACTCGTCGAGGAAGAGCCGGCGCAGGCTCTTGGCCGAGCGCGAGTAGCGGGCGAAGAGCGCGCCTTTCACGACCTCGGGCAGGTTGACCAGGGCGAATACCGGTCCGTCGATGTTGGTGACGTAGCGGCGCAGGACCTCGACCTCATCGGCGGTGAAGGTCTCTTCGGCGTAGGGGAACATGGCCCCGGCAACACTACGGCCGCCCGCCGGGCGAGGTGGCGGACCCCGTTCCGCCTGCACCGAGGCCCGCCGTCGGGCCCCCTCGGAGTCCGGCGCCGCCCCCAAGGACCCCGGCTCAGGGCTCCGGGAACCCCCCGGTGCCGGCGCCGGCGGGTCCCTCCCCGGGCGCGGTGGTGGGATCGGCGGTCACCGGGAACACCCCCGCCACGCCCAGCCCGTCCTCATCGTCGAGGTCGTCGGCGGCGAGCTCGGGAACGGCCGCCACCGCCACCACGCCCCGCTGCAGGGACTGCGCCGCCCGCCGCGCCGCGCCGGCCGTGGCCGGGTGGGGGCTCACCACCGCCACCTGGCGCAGGAGGTCGACGAGCTGCTTGGCGTTGCGCACGAAGTCGCCCGGGGCGAGCTCGCACCGCTCGAGCACGAGCTCGAGGCGCTGGCCCCGCGCCCAGCGCCAGGCGGCGTCGGCGAATCCCGTGTCGGGGGCCCGGGTCTGTTGGAGGTGGGCGTCGTGCTCCGCCGTGCGCAGCCGCTCCGACAGCGCCGCCAGTCGGGCGAGGGGCGCGAGCACGGCGCGGGGAGGGTTCGGTACGGGGCGCAAGCGACCCGGGCGGGTCTCGAAGGTGCAGGCCGACACCACCGCGGCGAGCTCGGCCGGGTCGAGGTCGTCGAAGATCCCCTCGGCCAGCGCCTCCGCCACGAGCAGGTCCGACTCGTGGTAGATCGAGGCCAAGAGCGCCCCCCGCCCGGTGAGGACCCAGGCCTGGCGCCGGACGTAGCCGAAGCGCTCGAGCAGCTCCAGGAAGCGATCGAGGCGTCGGGACAGGGCGTCGTGGTGCGCCTGGTCGAGGAACTGGGCGAAGGAGCGCTCGAGCACGACGTGGGCCTCGCCCGCCGGGTAGCGCCGCACCAGGTTGACCGCCAGGTTGTAGGTGGGACGGAACGACGAGCGCAGCTCCGGTGCGGGAGAGGTGGCGAGCGCAGCCAGGCCCACCCCCGACACCTGCGGGGACCACACCGTGACGGCGTGGCCCACCGAGTCGAGCCCGCGGCGCCCGGCGCGCCCTGTCATCTGGGCGTACTCCCCCGAGGTGAGCCCGCTTCGGCCGTGGGTGCGGATCTTGGTCAGCCGCTCGATCACCACCGACCGGGCCGGCATGTTGATGCCCAGGGCCAGGGTCTCGGTGGCGAACACCACTCGCAGGAGGCCGGCCGAGAAGCAGTCCTCCACCGCCTCGCGCAGCGCCGGGATCATGCCGGCGTGGTGCGGCGCCAGGCCCGCCTCGAGCCCCGACACCCACGGGCCGTAGCCGAGGACCCGCAGCTCGTCGTCGGGGAGGCCCTCGGTGTGCTCCTCGCAACGCCGCCGGATCTCGACGCGCTCCTCGGGCGTGGTGAGCCGCAACCCGTCGGACAGGCACTGGGCCACGGCGTCGTCGCACGCCGCCCGGGAGAAGATGAACACGATGGCGGGCAGCATCGACCGCTCGTCGAGCGCCTCCACGAGCTCGCTGCGCCGGGGTGACGCCAGACGGGAGTGGCGCAGGCCACCGGGGCGGCGCTGCAGGCGAGCGACGCGCTGGTCCAGGGTGGCGACGGCCGGTGCGGGCCGGCCGTGGCGAAGCACCGGTAACAGGTCGACGCGCCGCGTGCCCTTCTCGGCCACCGCCAGGTGGTGCTGGATGTCCACCGGTCGCCGGCTCTCCACCACCACGTCGGTGGGTCCGCGCACGGTGCGCAGCCAGGCGCCGAACTCCTCAGCGTTGGACACCGTGGCCGACAGGCACACGAGGGTCACCGCGGGCGGCGTGAGGATGATGACCTCCTCCCACACCGAGCCCCGCGACGGGTCCTGGAGGTAGTGGACCTCGTCGAGCACCACCGTGCCCAGGCCGTGCACGAGCGGTGACCGGGCGAAGAGCATGTTGCGCAGCACCTCGGTCGTCATGACCACCACGGGTGCGTCGGGGCGGTGCGCCACGTCCCCGGTGAGCAACCCGACCTCTCCCGACCCGTACACCGCAGCGAGATCACCGAACTTCTGGTTGGACAGCGCCTTGAGCGGCGTCGTGTAGAAGGCCTTGCGGCCGCCGGCGAGCGCCCGGGCCACGGCGTAGTCGGCCACCACCGTCTTGCCCGAGCCGGTCGGGGCCGACACGAGCACGCTGTGGTGCGCGTCCACGGCGTCGAGCGCCGCCGATTGGAAGGCGTCGGGCACGAAGCCGAGTCGGGCCAGGAACGCGGCGCGCCGGTCCGGGCCGCTTCTGTCCGCTGTGGTCACCGCCCGCCGCGCCTCAACGGCGCAGGAGCTTCCCGATGACGATCGACACCTCGTAGAAGACGTACAGCGGCACCGCCAGCGCCAGCATGGAGAACGGGTCGCCGCTCGGCGTGATCACCGCCGCGAACACGGTGATCACCACGATGGCCCATCGCCGCCACGACGCCAGCCGCTCGGGCCGCAGCACCCCCACCAGCTCGAGCGACACGAGGACGACGGGGAACTCGAAGGTGAGCCCGAACACGAACATGAGGGCCACGATGAGCCCGATGTAGCTGTTGGGGTTGTAGATCTGCTTGAGCGACGGCCCCCCCACGCTCTGGAGGAACCGCAGGGCGTGGGGGAAGGTGTAGTAGGCGAGGACGGCCCCGGCGCTGAACAGCAGGACCGAGGCGAAGATGAACGGGATGACGTAGCGCTTCTCGTTGCGGCGCAGGCCTGGGGTGATGAAGCGCCACAGCTGCCACAGGATCACCGGCGACGCCAGGAACAACCCGCCGTAGGTGGCGAGCTTCAATCGCAGCGCCAGCCCGTCGAGGGGGGCGGTGATGTACAGGCTGCACGGTCGCGGCCGCACCACGTTGCAGTACGGGGCCTGCAGGAAGCTCAGGATGTGGGGGTAGACGATGAAGGCGACGGTCCCCGCCACGGCGAAGGCGATGACCGCCACCAGGATGCGCCGGCGCAGTTCGGCCAGGTGCTCGCCGAGCGTCATGGCGTCGGGGTCGGGGCGCGCCGCGCCGCGCCGGAACGGGATGCGGAGACGGGCGACCATGGTCGGGACCGATCGGGCCGGTCAGTTCATGCTGGGGTCGTCGGGCACGGCCGGGAAGGCACCCGGCACGGCCGCCGGCGATGCGGACGGACCTCCCGGGCCCGGTACCCCGTTGCCCGATGTCCCGTTGCCCGATGTCCCGTTGCCCGCCGTGGCGTCGGCGCCCGAAGCGGGGGTGAATGACCCGCTCCCGTTGCCCGTGCCGTTGCCCGACGACGCCACGGGTGGCGCCGGCCCCCCGTCGCCGGCCGGCGCCGCCTCGCCGTCGTGCTCCTGGTCCACCCCCCGCTCGTGCTCGTCGGCCAGCCGGTCAAGGAAGGCGAAGGGCGAGCGCACGGCCTGGGCCACCTCGTGCACGGGCGGCATGTTCGGGAACGTCCCCCGTACCTCGGACTCGAGCCGGGCCCGCCAGCGCCGCAGGTCGTGCCAGGCCGCGCCCAGCTGGCGCGCCACCTGGGGGAGCTTCTCGGGCCCCAGCACGAGCAGCGCCACGATAAGGATCACCAGGAGTTTTGCCGGGCTGAGCGACAGCATCTGGCGCCAAGTGTAGGACCACGCTCCCCGCCGTACGGATCCGCCGGCGGCGGGCGGGAGTCAGAAGACGTGCAGCGACTTGAGGGGCCAGATGCGGAACACCACGCGGCCCACGATGAGCGAGCGCGAGATGGGGCCGAAGAACCTGCTGTCCTGCGAATTCGAGCGGTTGTCGCCCATGACGAAGAACTCGTTCGGGGGCACCGTCTGGGGTTGGATCCCGGTGGTGACGGTGCCGGGCGGCAGCCACGGCTCGGCCAGCGGCTTGCCGTCGATCCAGACCCGTCCCCCCGCCGACGAGATGCGGTCGCCGGGCAGGCCGATGACCCGTTTGACCAGGTCCTTCACATTCGGACCGGCGTCCTCGTTGGGTGGTTTGGCGAACACCACGATGTCGCCCCGGTGCACGGCGTGCATGTGGTAGCTGAGCTTGTCGACCAGGATCCGGTCGCCGATCATGAGCGTCGGCTCCATCGAGGCCGAGGGGATGTAGAAGGTCTGGACGACGAAGGTGCGGACCCCGACGGCCACGCCCAGGGCGATCAGCAGGACCAGGGCCCACTCGATGAGCCAGCGGCTGCGCCTCCGGGGCTGGTTGGTGTCCGGGCCACCGGGACGGGCGCGGCCGGGAGCGGCGGTGGGCGGCTCGGGCGGGCCGGCGAAGAGACCGTCTGGGGCTGGAACGACAGGGGCGATGGCGGTGGCGAAGAGGTCCTCGGCCCCCCGGGCCGGCACCGACGCCGGCACCGCCACCGGTCGGGGGATGGTCGTCACCGGCGCCGGGGCGGGGCTCGGCGCCAGGGTCCACTGCGGGACCACGGGTGGCGCCGGGACAGCGGCGGGAGGGGCGGGTGCGAGCGGTGCGGATGCCACCGGTGCGGATGCGACGGGTGCCGCCGCCCCGGCGGCCTCGGCCACGGCGGTCTCGGGATAGCCGACGAGCGTCCAGGGCCCGGCGTCCCCCGCCCGGCGGACCCACAGGGAATCCAGGGAACTGGGCGGCGCCGATTCCGGCGGGTCGGGTGCCACGAACTATCGAGGGTAGTGGACCCCGACCCCCTATTTGGCCCCGGCTGCCCCGTTACAGGCTGGCGATGAGCTTCTCCACCCGTTCGTCGTGGGACCGGAATGGGTCCTTGAGCAGCACCGTCCTCTGGGCCTGGTCGTTCAGCTTGAGGTGCACCCAGTCCACCGTGAAGTCGCGGCGCCGCTCCTTGGCCCGGCGGATGAACTCCCCCCGCAGCCGGGCCCGCGTGGTCTGCGGGGGCCGGCTCATGGCCTCGGTGATGGTGGCGTCGTCGGTCATGCGCTCCACCCGGTCGCGGGCCTCCATCCGGTAGTACAGGCCGCGGCTGCGGTTGACGTCGTGGTACTGCAGGTCCAGAAGGGCGACCTTGGGATGGCCCAGGGCGAGCCCGTGCCGAGCCCGGTAGGCCTCGATCAGCTGGTGCTTGTTGACCCAGTCGCACTCGCGCCCGAGGGTCAGGGGATCGGATTCGAGACCCTTCAGGCAGTGCTCCCACATGTCGAGGGCACGGTCCTCCTGGGGCGACAGCCCGTGGTTGTCGCGAAAGCGCAGCGCCCGGGTCAGGTACTCGGACTGGATGTCGAGGGCGCTCACCTCGCGGCCGTTGGCCAGCCGGACCTTGCGCCGGCACGTCAGGTCGTGACTGATCTCGCGGATGGCGCGGATGGGGTTCTCGAGGGTGAGGTCGCGCAGCACCGTGCCGGGGTCCTCGAGCATGCGCAGCAGGATGCTGGTGGCTCCCACCTTCAGGTAGGTGGCGTACTCGCTCATGTTGGAGTCACCCACGATGACGTGCAGGCGCCGGAACCGCTCGGCGTCGGCGTGGGGCTCGTCGCGGGTGTTGATGATGGGCCGGCTGCGCGTGGTGGCCGACGACACCCCTTCCCAGATGTGCTCGGCCCGCTGCGACAGGCAGTACACCGCCCCCCTGGCCGTCTGCAGGACCTTGCCCGCGCCGGAGTAGATCTGGCGGCTCACGAGGAACGGGATGAGCACCTCGGTGTAGTGGGCGAAATCGTCACGCCGGCTCGTCAGGTAGTTCTCGTGGCAGCCGTAGGAGTTTCCGGCCGAGTCGGTGTTGTTCTTGAAGAGGTAGATGACGCCACGGATCCCCTCCTCGCGCAGCCGGGACTCCGCCCCCGCCACGAGATGGTCGAGGATGCGCTCCCCGGCCTTGTCGTGCGACACCAGATCGGTGATGGAGTCACACTCGGGCGTGGCGTACTCGGGGTGGCTGCCGACGTCGAGGTAGAGCCGGGCGCCGTTCTCGAGGAACACGTTGGACGAGCGTCCCCAGCTCACGACGCGCCGGAACAGGTAGCGCGCCACCTCGTCGGGCGACAGGCGGCGCTGCCCGCGCAGCGTGCACGTCACCCCGTACTCGTTCTCGAGCCCGAAGATCCGCCTGTCCACCGAGCCCACGGTAGTGCCGCCGCCACGCATGGCGGCGCCTCCTCCCGGAGCAGCCCCGAGCGGCGGGCGGTAGCGTCGGCCCGTGGCCGCGCCCACGATGGTGCACCTGACGACGGTGGGGTCCACGTTCGAGGCCCGCGTCCTGGCGGCCCGGCTGGGGGCCGACGGCATCCTGACGCAACTGCTCGGGGCGCGCGACGGTCCCTATCCCCTGCCCGGGCCGGTCGAGGTGCTCGTGGCCGCCGACCAGGCCGACGTGGCCCGCCAGCTGCTCCTCGCCGACAAGGTCGAGGCGGTGTTCGACGACCCCTGAGGGCTAGGCCGGCGTGGACCCGCCCGACTCGTCACTTGAGGCCGGGGTGCGCTTGGTCCCCGAGCGCCGGGTGCTGGTGGAGAGGCGCTCGGCCAGCTCCTCGTGGCTCAACCGGCGAAAGGCGCGGCGCAGGGCTCCGCGAGCGAGCACCGCCACCTCGAGATCGGTGGGGGCCAGGGTTCGGTCCGGCCCGGCCAGGGCCGCCACCGCGGCGCGCAGTGCGGCGTCGAGGTCCCAGCCGTCGACGTAGGCCGCGGCCAGACGGTCGGTGATGACGTCTGCCTCACCCCCGAGCACGGCGAAGTGGTCCTCGTCGGTGATCGTCCCCTCGTAGGCGATGTGGTACAGCTGGTCGGCCTTGCCGTCCGCCCCCAGCTCGGCCACCAGGACCTCGACCTCGAGCGGCTTCATCTCGTGGGTGAAGACCTGACCCAGGAACTGAGCGTAGAGGTTGGCGAGGGAGCGGGCGTCGACGTCCTCGCGGCTGAAGGCGAACCCCTTGGTGTCGGCGTGACGCACACCGGCCACCCGCAGCTGGTCGAACTCGTTGTACTTCCCCACTCCGGCGAAGGCGATGCGGTCGTAGATCTCGCTCACCTTGTGCAGCGACCGCGACGGGTTCTCCGCCACCATGAGGATGCCGCCTTCGTACACGCACGCCACCAGCGAGCGGCCCCGGGCGATGCCTTTCTGGGCGTACTCGGCGCGGTCCTTCATGACCTGCTCGGGGGCCACGTAGAAGGGCATGGTCATCGCCCGCCACCCCCGATCCCGCGTCCCACACCGCGCTGCTCCACGAGCGAGGCGAAGCGCTCGCCCACCTCGGCCTCCGCCAGGCGCTCGAAGCCGTCGGCGGTCACCGTGGCCACGAGCGGGTAGATGCCCCGCACCAGGTCCGGCCCGCCGGTGGCCGAGTCCTCGTCGGCCGCTTCGTACAGGGCCCGCACCGCCAGGTCGACAGCCTCCTCGCGCACGAGCTCCGGACTCCACCCCAGCTTGATGGTGGTGCGGGCGTCGCGCCCGCCTGACCCCGTGGCGGCGTGGTCGGCCTCTTCGAAGTGCCCGCCGGTGACGTCGTAGGTGAAGATCCGGCCCCGGCCCAGGCGCAGGTCGAAGCCGGCGAACAGCGGCACGACCACGAGGCCCTGCATGGCCATGGGAAGGTGCTCGCGCACCATCTGGCCGAGCTGGTTGGCCTTCCCCTCGAGAGAGAGGGCCACCCCCTCCACCTTCTCGTAGTGCTCGAGCTGGGTCTGGAACAGCTTGACCATCTCCACCGCCGGGCCCGCCGCCCCGGCGATGGCCACCGCCGAGTGACGGTCGGCGGGGAAGACCTTCTCCATGGCGCGGTGGGCGATGATGTTGCCCTCGGTGGCGCGTCGGTCCCCCGCCATCACCACCCCGTCGGCGAAGCGAAGCGCCACCACCGTGGTGCCGTGCGCCACGGCCGGCATGCCGCCAGACGGCCCCGCTCCCGCCGATGCCACTGCTGATCCAGCCACGAGCGGAGACGGCGACCACGCCCCGGTGGGGTCATTGCGGCGGATGAGGGCGGCGAAGCTCGGGCCCGGGTCCTCCCCGGGCGGGAACAGGGGAAGGCTCACCCGGCTACTCCCCGCCCTTCTGGACGTAGTTGCGGACGAACTCCTCGGCGTTCTCCTCCAGGACCTCGTCGATCTCGTCGAGCAGGTCGTCGAGCTCGGCCTTCAGCTTCTCGCCCTGGGGGGACGGGGTCGGAGTCTCGACCTCCTCGGTCGTCTGCTCCTCGCGCGTCGTCGACGACTGCCGACGCTTCTGCTCCCGTTCTGCCATCGATCCGCTCCTAGGCGCTCAGCCGTGCCAACAGCTCCGACGGGGAGGAGCTTGCCTGCAGGAGCTCCTCCACGTGCTCGGCCGTACCACGTAGCGGATCCATCATAGGGACGCGTCGGAGGGGATCGGTACCGAGGTCGAACACGAGGGAGTCCCAGTTGGCGCTGGCCACCGACGACGCCCACCGGCGCAAGCACTGACCCCGGAAGTAGGCCCGGGTGGTGCGGGGGGGTTCGGTCACCGCCGCCAGCACCTCCTGCTCCCCCACCAGGTGCTCGGTGTCGAGCCGGGCGTACAGCGACCGCTCGGGGCGCAGATCGTGGTACTGCAGGTCCACCGCGGCCAGGCGGTGGTCGTCCCAGTCGAGGTGGTGGCGCTCGCGGTAGGCCTCGAGGAGCTTCAGCTTGGCCGCCCAGTCGACCCGGTCCGCCACCACGTCGGGGTCGGTTTCGAGCCCGTGCAGGACGTCCTCCCAGCGTTGCAGGACCTGCTCCCCCACGGCCTCGTCGCCGAGACAGGCGAGGCCCCGGTCCTCGGCGTACTTGCGGGCCAGCCCGAACAGCTCCCACTGCAGCGCCACGGCGGTGGCCGTCCTGCCGTCGGCCATGTCGAGCGCCGTCGACAGGGTGGGGTCGTAGGAGACCTGGCGGATGGCCTTGACCGGGTTGGCGAGGGTGAGCTCGTGGCCGCCGAAGGCGTCGTCCTCGATGAGCGCCAGCACGAGCGCCGTGGTCCCCACCTTCAAGAAGGTGGCCACCTCACACAGGTTGGCGTCACCCACGATGACGTGCAGACGCCGGTACCGCTGCGGATCGGCGTGGGGCTCGTCGCGGGTGTTCACGATGGGGCGCTTGAGCGTCGTCTCGAGGCCGATCTCCTCCTCGAAGAACTCGGCGCGTTGCGAGAGCTGGAACGGGATGTCGCGCCCGGCGTTGCCGGCGGTCTCGGTCCCCACCTTGCCGGCCCCGGCGAAGATCTGCCGGGTGACGAAGTGCGGCGTCACCAGATGGGCGATGCGGGCGAAGGGGACGGCTCGGTCCATGAGGTAGTTCTCGTGGGTGCCGTAGGAGTTGCCCTTGCCGTCGGAGTTGTTCTTGTAGACGACGATCGACTGGCCTTCGGGCAGGACGCGGCGCACAGCGGCCATGGAGCGGCGCAGCACCTCCTCCCCCGCTTTGTCGAAGCGCACCACCTCGAGGGGGTCGGCGCACTCGGGGGTGGAGAACTCGGGATGGGCGTGATCGACGTAGTAGCGCGCCCCGTTGGTGAGCACCGCGTTCACGAGGTGCGTCTCCACCTCGGGGGGAAGCGCCCCTTCGCGCGCGAAGCCCCGGGCGTCGTTGCCCGGCGTCTCGTCCTCGAAGTCCCAGCCCGCCCGGGCGAGGTCGGACACGTAGGCGTTCACGAGCAACGACGACGAGGCCACGGGGTTGCCGTCACCGCCGACGTGGTGGATGCCGTACTCCGTCTCGATCCCGCACACCTTGGCGACCGCCACGAAGTCGACCCTAGTGCGTGGCCGCCCCGGCGGCGCGGCGGTCTGCGGTGGCGGGGGGCGACCCCCGAACGCAGCTCAGAGGTACTGGCCGGTACCCACCCGCTCGATGGAACGCCCGCCCCGGGTCTCCTCGGTGTCGGCCAGGAGGGTCCGCACGTAGACGATGCGCTCGCCCTTCTTGCCCGAGATCCGGGCCCAGTCGTCGGGGTTGGTGGTGTTGGGGAGGTCCTCGTTCTCCTTGTACTCCCGGCGGATCGACTCCACGAGGTCCGAGGTGCGCACGCCGGCACCCTCCTTGGCGATCTCCCGCTTGATGGCGAGCTTCTTCGCCCGGCGGACGATGTTCTCGATCATCGCCCCCGAGGCGAAGTCCCGGTAGTACAGCACTTCCTTGTCGCCGTTCTGGTAGGTCACCTCGAGGAACTTGTTCTCGTCGTCGGCGCGGTACATCTCCGTCACGGTGTCCTCGATCATGGCCTGCACCGTCTTGGCCGGGTCGCCACCGCCCAGCCGCTCGATCTCGCCCGTGTCGATGGGCAGATCGGGGGTGAGGTAGCGGGCGAAGATCTGGGTGGCGGACTCCTCGTCGGGCCGCTCGATCTTGATCTTCACGTCGAGGCGCCCCGGGCGCAGGATGGCGGGGTCGATGAGGTCCTCGCGGTTCGACGCCCCGATGACGATGACGTCGCGCAGGGTCTCCACGCCGTCGATCTCCGCCAGCAGCTGCGGCACGATGGTGGACTCGATGTCGGAGCTGATCCCCGTGCCTCTGGTGCGGAACAGCGAATCCATCTCGTCGAAGAACACGATGACGGGGACGCCTTCCTCCGCCTTCTCCCTGGCGCGCTGGAACACCAGGCGGATCTGGCGCTCGGTCTCCCCCACGTACTTGTTGAGGAGCTCGGGACCCTTGATGTTGAGGAAGTAGCTGCGGATGTTGGCGTTGCCCGTCACCTGGGCCACCTTCTTCGCCAACGAGTTGGCCACCGCCTTGGCGATGAGCGTCTTGCCGCACCCCGGAGGCCCGTAGAGCAGGATGCCCTTGGGCGCCGGCAGCTTGTACTCGTTGAACAGCGCCCGGTGCAGGTACGGCAGCTCCACCGCGTCGGTGATGGCCTCGATCTGGCTGTCGAGGCCGCCGACGTCGGCGTAGGTGACGTCGGGGACCTCTTCGAGGACGAGCTCCTCCACCTCGGGGCGCGGCAGCTTCTCCACCAACAGCTGCGACCGCGTCTCCATGAGCACGGCGTCGCCGGCGCGCAGGTGCACGTCGAGCAGGTCGTGGGAGAGCTCGACGTTCAGCACCACCTCGGATCCCCGCTGCAACTCGACGTCGGCGTTGTCGGCCAGCTCGGGATGGAGGGCCACCCGCATCTTGCGGCCGCCCGAGAAGACGTCGACGGTGCCGTCGTCGTTGCGGGCGAGGAATGTGCCGTAGGCCGAGGGCGGTTGGGTGAGCTTGTCGACCTCCTCGCGCAGGGCGGCGATGTGCTCCTTCGCCTGCTGCAGCGTGTAGGTCAGCTTCTCGTTCTGCGAGACGGCCTGGGCCAGTTGGCCCTTGGTCTCGAGGAGGCGCTCCTCGAGCGACTGCACGCGCCCGGGGCCCTCCGACAGACGTCGGCGCAGGATGCCGACCTCTTCCTCGGCGTGGCGCGAACGCTCCCGAAGCCGGTCGAGCTCCTCGCGCAGCGCCAGCTGTCTCTCCTCGTCTGACTCGGCCGTCGGAACCACCTCCCTGGCGTGTTCGGGGCCCCTCTGGGGACCATACACCGGCCCGAATGGCGATTGGCGCTCCGGGGCGCACCTTTGACGCCGTGCGTGGCCCGGGTACGGCTGACCGCCCGGTAAACTCGGAGGCCGTGACCAGCAGGGGTGGCAGTCGGCGGGCCCGGCGGCCGACCTGCCGTGACGTGGGATCCGGTCGACAACGGCGTGCGGCGCGGCACCTCCGAGGTCAGTTGACACCTCCGACAGGGCGTCGTTACCGTCCGGTTGCGGCGACGGAGATGACGGGAGAGGCGAAGACAAGCCGATGAAGGTCTGGATCGACCAGGATCTGTGCACCGGCGACGGGCTGTGCGAGGAGATCGCGCCGGCCGTCTTCACGCTGCTCGACGACGGCCTCGCCTACGTCAAAGAGGGGGACCAGGTGCGCAACGACCCGGGCGGGTCGGCGGGCATGGCCCTCGTCCCCGACGAGCTCCAGGACGCCGTGACCGAAGCGGCCGAGGAGTGCCCCGGGGAGTGCATCTTCATCGAGACGAGCTGACGCCCCGCTCGTCGCTCAGTCCTGCGGCTCGGCGTCCTGCGGCTCGGCGTCCTGCGGCTCGGCGTCCTGCGGCTCGGCGTCCTGCGGCTCGGGCACGAGCAGGCGGGCGCTCGTGAGGAAGCCGGTGTGGGCCACCATGCGGTGGTCGGGACGCACCGATCGCTGCTCGACGTGCCAGGTCCGTCGCAGGACCTCCGAGGTCTCCTCCATCCCGAACGGCCCTTCGGCCATGGTGGCGCGCAGCGTCGCCACCTGGGTGATCGACGGCAGGTAGGCGAGCACGATCCCCCCGGGTCGAAGCGCCTCCGTGACCGCGCCGAGCGCCCGCCACGGCTCGGGCAGGTCGAGCACGACGCGATCGAGACCGCGCTCCTCGATGCCGGCGTAGACGTCACGCTCCTCGACACGGTAGGGCACATCGGGTCCGGCCCAGGCGGCCACGTTGGCGCGCGCCCCGGCGGCGAAGTCGGGGCGCACCTCGTACCCCACGACCTCGGCCCCCGCCCGCAGCAGCGCCAGGGACAGCGCGCCCGAGCCCACGCCGGCCTCGAGCACGCGCATGCCCGGGCCGATGTCGGCGGCGAGAAGGATGGCGCCGAGATCCTTCGGGTAGATGACCTGCGCGCCGCGCGGCATCTTCAGGACCACCTCGGCCAACGTCGGGCGGAAGACGACGAAGCGGCGCCCGGTGGTCGCCGAGACGGTCGACCCCTCGTCCCGACCGATGACGTCGTCGTGGGCGAGGATGCCGCTGTGGGTGTGGAACTGCGCGCCGGCGTGCAGGGTGACGAGATAGCGGCGTTGTTTGGGATCCACCAGCAGGACCCGCTCCCCCGCCGCCAGCGGGCCGCGTCTCACGCCGGCGAGCGGCGTCACTCCCCGCCGGCGGGCGCCGGCTGTGCGGCGCGCGGATCGCCCACGGCGATCACGATGCGCTCCCCCGGCTCGACGCGCCCGCTCCACACGACCTCGTCGCGCTGGGAACGGGCCCTGCGCACCAGCCATGCCGCCGCCGCCACGGCCAGCCACACCGGCTCACCGGCGAGACCCCGCCGCGCGGCGCGGGACACGAGGGTTCGAAGCAGGCGGTCCATGCTCAGACCTTGCGGATTTCGACGATGGCGGAGCGCTTGCGCCCCCGGCGCCGACCGAGGAGGTAGGCGACGAGCACGGCCAGCACGACACCGCCCACCGCCCCGGCGATGAGCTTGGGCCGGGCCGCCTCCACGGTGTCGTCCACGGTCCCCGACATCTCCCGGAGCTTCGCCTCCAGGTCGTCGCGGGTGATGCGGGCCGGTTCGGCCATGGTCATCGTCTCCCGTCGTGGCGGTCGCGGCCGGACTTGGCGGCCGGCCCCTTGGTGATGCGCAAAGCCGCCAGGCCCATCACCGCCACGGCCAGTACCGCCGTGATCAGGTAGGGCAGCCAGCTCAGGTGGCCGGTGAAGGTCGAACCCGTCTCGCTCTGCAGGGCACGGAGCACGGCCAGCAGGAGGAAGACCCCGCCCGCCGACAGGGCCACCGAGCCCGCCACGCCGAAGGCCAGGAACCGTCCGAGGCCCTTCAGGGGGCCGAGCGTCTCCTGCTTGGCGTAGTCGACGACGAGCTGGATGAAGTCGCCGCCGGCGGCCGTGAGCCCCCCGTCGCGTCCCGACCGTGCTCCGTCGCGTCCCGGCACCGACCCTCCCTCTGCGCCTGCCGTGGCGCCCGACCAGATGCCGTGGAGGGCGGCGCCGTGCACCGTCCACGCCCATTCCGGCAGTTCAACATCCTCCCCGACCAGGCGAGATGCTGCAAGCATGGCCCACCCCGGCGCCTTACTGGGCGCTTCACCCGTCCCCGGCCGGCGACCTGCCCGGCGGCAGGGCTGCGGACGTCAGTCCCGGGGGCTCAACAGGTAGGTCGAGCTGGCCTTTGCTACGGGGCGGCCCGAAGGGTCGACCATCTCCGCCTCGACGAAGGCCACCCGCTCGCCGCCGGAGATGACCCGGGCCGTGCAGGTGAGCACGCCCCCCGGACGCACCGGCGCCAGGAAGCTCACCTTCAGCTCCGCGTTGGCGGAGCGGACCTTGCGCCCCCGGGCCCAGGTGACGGTGGCGGCGCCCATGGCCGAGTCGCAGCACGCCGCCAGGAAGCCGCCCTGCAGGACCCCCACCGGGTTGGCGAAGCGCTCGTCGGCGGGCATCTCCCAGACCGTCGTCCCCGGCTCGGACTTGTCCACGCACACCATGCCGAGGGTGAGGTCGCAATTGGGTGGGACCTGCACGCGGGGGTCGGCCACGGGCCGAGACGGTACCGTACGGCTGCCGTGACCCCCGTGACCAGGCCGTCCACCCCCTCTCTGGGGGGAGCAGCCCCCTCCACCGTGGTGCGCGCCGCCGCGGTCGTCACTGGCGACGGCGTGGTGCGCGACGCCGAGGTGGTGGTGGAGGACGGCCTCGTCGCCGCCGTGCGCCCCACCCGGGGCGACGTGCCCGACGTGGTCCTCGGGCCGGGGTTCGTCGATCTGCAGGTAAACGGGATCGGCGATCTCGACGTGGCGGTGGCGGCCGGCGGGCAGTGGTCGGCCTTCGACCGGGCTCTGCTCTCCCACGGGGTCACCACCTGGTGCCCCACGCTCACCTCGGCCCCGCTCGCCGACCTCGAGCATTCCCTGGCCCGGGTGCGGGAGGCGGCGGCGCGACCACTGCAGAGCCGCCCCGAGATCGCCGGGGCGCACCTCGAGGGCCCGTTCCTGGCCGTCGCCGGCGCCCACCGCCCCGAGGCGCTGCGCCCCACCGTGGATACGGCCTGGCTCGCCGGGCTCGGCACCGGCGTCGCGGTGGTGACCCTCGCCCCCGAGCTGCCCGGCGCGCTCGAGGCCGTGGCCCGCCTCAGTGCGGCGGGAACGCTCGTGGCCGTGGGCCACTCAGCCTGCGACGCCGATGCCGCACTGGCCGCCGCCGACGCCGGGGCCCGCCTCGTCACGCATGTGGGCAACGCCATGCCGCCCCTGGTGGCGCGCGCCCCGGGTCTCGTGGGCGCGGCGCTGGCCGACCCCCGGCTTTCGGTCTCGCTCATCGCCGACCTGGTGCACACCCACCCCGTGTTCGTGCGGACGGCGTTCGCGGCCAAGGGCCC
>JBEKVE010000101.1:0-12067 GCA_049514335.1 Acidimicrobiales bacterium | reverse complement strand
AGGATCCCCGGGAGGCCCGACGACCAGGCGCTCGACATCGTGAGCGTGTTCGAGGCGGTGGGTGCCAACGCCACCGGGACGCTCAGCGACGAGGAGCTCTCCTTGATCGAGCACCACGCCTGTCCCACGGCGGGCTCGTGCGCCGGCATGTTCACCGCCAACACCATGGCCTCGGTGGCCGAGGCCATCGGTATGGCGCTCCCGGGCTCGGCATCCCCGTCGGCCATCGACCCGCGCCGGCAGGACTTCGCCTACGAATGCGGGCGCGCCGTCATCGGCCTGCTGGAGCGCAACATCCGCCCGCGCGACATCATGACCAAGGAGGCCTTCGACAACGCCATCGCCGTGGTCATGGCCCTCGGAGGATCCACCAACGCCGTGCTGCACCTCCTCGCCATCGCCAACGAGGCGCGCGTGGAGCTCGAGCTCGACGATTTCAACCGCATCGCCGCCCGGGTGCCCCACATCGCCGACACCAAGCCCCACGGCCGCTACCACATGGTGGACGTGGACCGGGTGGGAGGTATCCCGCTCGTCATGCGCGAGCTGCTCGACGCCGGCCTCCTGCACGGGGACTGCATGACCGTGAGCGGGCGCACGGTGGCGGAGAACCTCGCCGCCATCGACCCGCCCCGGCCCGACGGCGCGGTGGTGCACCCGCTCTCCGACCCCATCCACGCCACCGGTGGCATCGCCGTGCTGCGCGGATCGCTCGCCCCCCAGGGCGGCGTGGTGAAGGTGGCCGGCATCGACTCGACGCGCTTCGAGGGGACCGCCCGGGTCTTCGACGGGGAGCAGGACGCCCTCGACACCATCCTGGCCGGCGGTATCGAGCCCGGCACGGTGGTCGTCATCCGCTACGAGGGACCCAAGGGTGGCCCGGGCATGCGCGAGATGCTGGCCGTCACCGGTGCCATGAAGGGTGCCGGGCGGGGTGGGGACTGTGCCCTCGTGACCGATGGCCGCTTCTCGGGCGGTACCCACGGCTTCTGCGTGGGCCACATCGCCCCCGAAGCGGTGGACGGAGGTCCCATCGCCTTCGTCGCCGACGGTGACCGCATCGTGATCGACGTGCCTTCGAAGCGTATCGACGTGGCCGTCGACGACGCCGAGCTACAGCGCCGCCGGACGCAGTGGAAGCTGCCCGAGCCCCGTTACACGACCGGGGTGCTGGCCAAGTACGCCCGTCTGGTCACCGGGGCCGAGCGGGGAGCGGTCACCGAGCCCTAACGCCGGGGCGAACGGCCGAACGGGGAGCGGGGAGCGGTCACCGAGCCCTGACCCCGGGCCCGACAGGTCTCAGATCCGGGTGGCGCGCCAGCAGCTGGTGACGTACGGGACGACGATGCGTCCCCGACCCGCCACGGCGGGATGGTGCTGGACGAAGTCCGCTACCCGGGACAGCACCTCTGCCCGCTCAGGGTCGGGAAGCACACGGACATGGCTGCGGGTGGCCACCAGGTCGACGATGTCGCCGGGCGCCAGCTCCTGCGACCACCGGAAGTCGCGTACCGCCGTCGCGGTGAAGGGCGAACCGGCCGGCATGAGCACGTGGGCTCCACTCCGGTGGACGTCCTCACCCCCGAACACCTCACCGAGCTCGGCCATCCAGGCGACGCCCTCGTCGCGCAGGTTCCACAACAGGCCGAGCGTGCCGCCGGGCCGCAGCACCCGGGCCACCTCGGCCGCGGCCGCCTCGAGCTGGACCCAGTGCCACATCTGGGCGCCGACCACAACGTCGGCATCGGCGTCGGTCACGGGGATCTCCTCGGCGTGGCCGTCCCGCACATCGGCACCGGGGACCCGTTCCGCCAGGACGGCCCGCATGCGGGGGTCGGGCTCGACCGCCACGACGTCCAGGCCGCGCGCCACGAGGTCCCGGGTGAGCGCCCCGGTGCCCGCGCCCAGCTCGATGACGCGGGGCTTTCTCCCCGTGCCGCCCAGCACAGCGGATGTGGCGCCGGCCGGTTCGAGGATCCACGAGACACCGTCGGGCGGGTACCCGGGACGGACTCGGTCGTAGGTGGCGGCCACAGGGCCAAACGACTTGGCCCGGCGTGCCGTGAGCTCGTCCACGGCGCCCACCCTAGGAGGGCGGGGCTCCGGCGCCCATTCCGGAGGAGCCGCCGTGGCGAGAGGCACCGGGGGATGACGCAGCACGGGGTCTCGTGGGGTGCTCATGGGGCCTCATGTGGCCTTATCGGGCCTCATCTGGCCACATCTGGCCACATCTGGCCACATCTGGCCACATCTGGCCAAGGGGGCCGCTCGGTCCGCGCATCGGCGGGGGCGCATGGCGGGCGCGGGAGCGAACGACGAGCACTGGAGCGCACGCTGGAGAGCGCACGGGGCGCGAGGCAGGGACGCAAAGGGTTGCCGCGCCCCGCCCGGCGTGTCAGACTGGCTCGGCCATGTACGGGGAGACCTCCACGACCGACCGCGTTCTCGTAGTCCTCCGGTAGCGCATGGCGCCGCGTCTGCGGCTCCGTGCGCCTTTCGACCTCCCCGACGGGAGGTCGTTTTGTTTCCCGGGTTCGGTTCCCGGATCGTCCGGGCCGAACCGACCGGGACCCCCCACGCAGAACCCACCCAGAACCACCAAGAACCCACCCAGACCACAACCGACCAGAGCCACCTCACCACCACCCGAAAGGGCAGGAACACCATGCGACTGACAGGGGCGCAGGCCCTCATCAAGAGCCTCGAGATGCAGCACGTGGAGGTCATCTTCGGCCTGCCGGGCGGGGCCATCCTGCCCGTCTACGACCCGATCCTCGACTCGTCCATCCGGCACGTCCTGGTGCGCCACGAGCAGGGGGCGGGGCACATGGCCGAGGGCTACGCCCACGTGACGGGCCGTCCCGGTGTGGCCATGGTGACGAGTGGTCCCGGTGCCACCAACATCGTGACGCCGCTCGCCGACGCGGCCATGGACTCGATCCCCATGGTGGTCATCACCGGCCAGGTGGCCACCACCGCCATCGGGACCGACGCCTTCCAGGAGTGCCCCATCACCGGGGTGACCATGGACATCACCAAGCACAACTGGCTCGTCACCGACGCCCAGGACCTGCCGAGAGTCATAGCCGAGGCCTTCCACGTCGCCACCACGGGCCGCCCCGGACCGGTGCTCGTGGACGTGCCCAAGGACGTGTCGAACGCCCAGATGGACTGGTACTGGCCCTCGTCGCTGGCCGAGCTCGACCTCCCCGGCTACCACCCCCAGACCGAGGGCGACCCCGAGCAGGTGCGGCGGGCGGCGGAGCTCATCATGGGGGCGCGCCGCCCCGTCATCTACGCCGGTGGCGGGATCCTGAAGGCGCGCGCCGCCGATGCCCTGCGCGAGCTGGCCGAGCGGACCGGCATTCCCGTGGTCACCACGCTCATGGCCCGCGGCGCCTTCCCCGACCGCCACCCGCTGTGCCTGGGCATGCCCGGCATGCACGGCAACTTCACGGCCGTGACCGCCCTGCAGCGCGCCGATCTCCTGGTGGCCCTGGGGAGCCGGTTCGACGACCGCGTGACCGGGAAGATCAGCGCCTTCGCCCCCGAGGCCAAGGTCATCCACGTCGACATCGATCCGGCCGAGCTCGGCAAGGTCCGCCGGCCGGACGTGGCCATCGCCGGGGACTGCCGCGTCGTGATCGAGGAGCTGATCCGGGCGCTCGAGGACATGGGGGTGGGGTCTTCCGCTTCCGCCGGTTCCGGCGCCGCACCCGCGTCGGGCCCGGCCACGGCGCGTCCCGCCCGCCCGGACCTGGGGCCGTGGATGGCCCAGCTGCGGGCGTGGCAGGAGGAGTTCCCCCTCTCCTACGACCAGGAGGAGGGGGGCGCGCTGAAGCCCCAGTTCGTGGTGGAGACGCTGCGCGACATGACCCCCGACGACACGATCGTCGCCTCCGGCGTGGGCCAGCACCAGATGTGGGCGTCGCAGTACTGGCGCTTCGACCACCCCTACACGTGGGTGAACTCGGGTGGGGCGGGCACCATGGGTTTCGCCGTGCCCGCCGCCATCGGGGCCAAGGTGGGCCGGCCCGACAAGATGGTGTGGGCCATCGACGGCGACGGCTGCTTCCAGATGACCGCCCAGGAGCTCGTCACGGCGTCGGCCGAGCGCATCCCCATCAAGGTCGCCATCCTCAACAACGCCTACCTGGGCATGGTGCGCCAGTGGCAGGAGCTGTTCTACGAGGAGCGCTACTCCGAGGTGTACCTGTCGCCCGACCTGCCCGACTACGTGAAGTGGGCCGAGGCCATGGGGTGCGTGGGTCTCAAGGTGGAGTCGGCCGAGGAGGTGGCGCCCGCCATCGAGAAGGCCAACGGCATCGACGACCGCCCCGTGGTCATCGACTTCCGCACCGACGCCTTCGAGAAGGTGTACCCCATGGTTCCCGCCGGCGCGTCCAACGACGAGATCATCGTCGGGCCCACCGAAGGCGAGGGGGGACGATGAGCCCCGTCGGAACCGCCGCGTCGCCGCCGCGTCACCACACCGTCACCGCGCTGGTCGAGAACAAGTCCGGGGTCCTGGCCCGGGTGGCGAGCCTCTTCAGCCGGCGGGGGTTCAACATCTTCTCGCTGGCGGTGGCCCCCACCGACGACGAGCGCTTCAGCCGCATCACCATCGTGGTGGACGTGGAGTCGGCCCCGCTCGAGCAGATCATGAAGCAGCTCGACAAGCTGGTGAACGTGGTCTCGATCACCGAGCTCGCCCCCGAGGCGGCCATCGAGCGTGAGCTGCTGCTCGTGACGGTGGAGGCCGGCCCGGCCGAGCGGGCCCAGGTCATCGCCCTGGTGGGTGTCTTCGAGGGCAAGATCGTCGACGTGGGCAGCGACCGCATGACCGTGGTCATGGCCGGACCCCCGGGTCGCATCGACGACTTCGAGAGCCTGGTGCGCCCCTTCGGCATCGTCGAGCTCCAGCGGACCGGGCGCGTGGCGCTGCCTAAGCTGGAGCGCCGTGCCCCTCGCCTGCGGGGCGTGAGCGGCGGGCTCGAAGCAGGGTGAGCAGGTCGGGACTGAGCAGGTCGGGACTGAGCAGATCGGGGGGCGGCGAGTTGAACCGAACCGGTACGAGAGAGGCGGGCTGACATGGCCAAGCTGTATTACGAGTCCGATGCCGACGGCAGCCTGATCCAGGGCCGCAAGGTCGCCGTCATCGGCTACGGGTCCCAGGGCCACGCCCACGCCCTCAATCTGGCGGAGTCGGGCGTGGACGTGCGGGTGGGCCTGCGCGACGGGTCGTCGTCACGACAGAAGGCACAGGAAGCGGGACTGCGCGTCCTGCCCGTGGCCGACGCCGCGGCCGAGGCCGACCTCGTCATGATGCTCTTGCCCGACACCGAGCAGGGATCGGTGTACGAGGCCGACATCGCCCCCCATCTGCGCCAGGGGGACGCGCTGTTCTTCGCTCACGGCTTCAACATCCGCTTCGGCCAGATCGTGCCGCCCCCCGGGGTGGACGTGGCCATGGTGGCCCCCAAGGGCCCCGGGCACCTCGTGCGCCGCACCTACACCGAGGGTGGAGGGGTGCCGTCGCTCGTGGCCGTGGCCCAGGACGCGTCGGGCAAGGCGCACGACCTCGCCCTGTCCTACGCCTACGCCCTCGGCGCCACGCGTGCCGGCGTGCTCGACACGACCTTCGAGGAGGAGACCGAGACCGACCTCTTCGGTGAGCAGGTGGTCCTGTGCGGCGGCCTCACGTCGCTGGTGCAGGCCGGCTACGAGACGCTGGTGGACGCCGGGTACCAGCCCGAGTCGGCGTACTTCGAGTGCCTGCACGAGCTCAAGCTGATCGTGGACCTCATGTACGAGCAGGGGATCGCCGGCATGCGGTTCTCCATCTCAGACACCGCCGAGTACGGGGACCTCACCCGCGGTCCCCGGGTCATCGACGCCCACGTCCGCCAGGAGATGCGCCAGATCCTCGACGACATCCGGTCGGGTGCCTTCGCCGAGGAATGGATCGCCGAGAACCGCGCCGGGCGGGCGCGCTTCGAGGAGCTGCGGGCCAAGGGGGCCGCCCACCCCATCGAGAAGGTGGGAGCCGAGCTGCGGGCCATGATGCCCTTCATCAGCGCCGGGCGGCAGCGGGTCCAGGACGTGTCGGGCGGCTGAGCGGCGTCGGCGGCGGGGCGGTCCGGATCGGTCCGGGGCGGCTGAGCACCCTTGGCGGCGGAGCGGGGAGCGCGCCCGTCATCTGAGCTGGGCCCCCTGAGCGGGCTGCCGCTGGAAGCGGTGCGCGAGGCCGCGCTCGCCCGGGCGGCTGCCCTGGGGTGCAGTCACGCCGAGGTGCGGGTGGAGCGCATCCGCTCGCAGTTCGTGGCCCTGCGCGACGGTCACGTCGAGACCACCGTCGACGACACCGAGATCGGGGTGGGGTTGCGGGTGGTGCGGCGGGGCTCCATCGGCTTCGCCGCCACCGTCGACGTCACCGCCGACGCCGCGGCCGCCCTCGCCGACGCCGCCGTCGAGCTGGCCGACGACACGTCGGTGGCGCTCGGCACGCCCGTCGAGCTGGCCGCGGAGCCGGCGGGCGAGTGGGCCGCCGAGGGCCACTACACCTCGCCCTACCGGATCGACCCCTCCACCGTTGCTCTGGCCGACAAGGCTGCGCTCCTCGAGGACTGGAGCCGGCGCCTGCTGGCCGCACCGTCGGTCGACCACGTGACGGCCCGGGTCCTGGCGGTGGTGGAGGACAAGCACTACGCCGACCTGTCCGGCACCGTCACCACCCAGCGCCGCGTCCGCGTCCACCCCCTGGTGGAGGTGATCGGCGTCGACGGCGCGTCGGGGTCCTTCGAGTCGATGCGCACCCTGGCGCCGCCGGTGGGCCGGGGCTGGGAGTACACGGCGGGTGAGGGATGGAACTGGGACGCCGAGCTCGAGGAGCTCCCCGGCCTCCTGGCCGAGAAGATGGCGGCTCCGACCGTGGAGCCCGGCACCTACGACCTCGTCATCGACCCGTCCAACCTGTGGCTCACCATCCACGAGTCGGTGGGCCACGCCACGGAGCTCGACCGGGCCCTCGGGT
This sequence comes from Acidimicrobiales bacterium, assembly GCA_049514335.1. Taxonomy (GTDB): domain Bacteria; phylum Actinomycetota; class Acidimicrobiia; order Acidimicrobiales; family UBA8190; genus JBEKVE01. The sequence continues at coordinate 5,034 of JBEKVE010000101.1, read as the reverse complement.
ACGAGGCGGCCTACGCCGGCACCTCCTTCGCCACCTTCGACAAGCTCGGGACCCTGGCCTACGGGTCGCCGGTGATGCACGTGACCGGCGACCGCACCACGCCCCACGGCCTGGCCTCGGTGGGATGGGACGACGAGGGGGTGGCGGCGCAGTCCTTCGACATCGTCCGCCACGGCGTGCTGGTGGGCTACCAGCTCGACCGGCGCATGGCGGCCGAGAACGGGTTTCCCCGTTCCAACGGGTGCGCCTTCGCCGACTCGCCCCTGCACGTGCCCATCCAGCGCATGGCCAACGTGTCGCTCGAGCCCGCGCCCGGTCCGGGTCCGGGGCCGAGCACCGCCGACCTGCTGGCGGGGGTGGAGCGCGGTATCTACGTGGTGGGCGACAAGAGCTGGTCCATCGACATGCAGCGCTACAACTTCCAGTTCACGGGCCAGCGCTTCTACCGGGTCCAGGGGGGCAGGCTCGTCGGCCAGGTGAAGGACGTGGCCTACCAGGCGCAGACCACGGAGTTCTGGGGGTCGCTCGAGGCTGTGGGCGGCCCCGCCACGTACGTGCTCGGCGGGGCCTTCAACTGCGGCAAGGGGCAGCCGGGCCAGGTGGCACCCGTCAGTCACGGGTGCCCCTCGGCGCTGTTCCGGGGCATCCGGGTGCTCAACACCCGCGAGGAGGCGGCCCGGTGAGTGCCACGCGGGAGGGAGCACCGTGAGCGGGTCGAGGAACGCCCGCGCCGGAAGCATCGATGGGGGATTGGCGCCTCCCCAGGAGATCGTCGAGCGGGCGCTCGCCGCCAGCAGGAGCGAAGGCTGCGCCGTGCTGGTGGAGGAGCTGAGCCAGGCCGAGGTGCGTTTCGCCAACAACACCACCACCACCAACGGCGTGCGCAGATCCCGCCGGGTCGCCGTCGTCACCTTCCGCACCACCGGCTCCGGCGGCTCCGGCGGCTCCGGCGTGGGGACGGGGCCGACCGCGGTGGGGGTGGCGAGCGCCAGTGGCGAAGTGGACGTGGAGGAGCTCGTGCGCGCCAGTGAGGCCGAAGCGGCCCGTGCCGCCCCGGCCGAGGACGCCGCGCCCCTCGTGACCCCGGACGCGGCGCCCTACGTCACAGACTCGTCGACCGCTGGGTCGAGAGGCGCACGTCCGGGCGGCACCGACCCGTTCGGCGCCGCCCCCGTCCTGACCTCGCCCGTCGTCCTGCACGGGGTGGTGTCGGGGCTGGCGGGCGTCTTCGATCGGGCCCGTTCGGCTGGGAACCTGCTGTCGGGCTTCGTCACCCACGGCGTCGAGTCGACCTACCTGGGGACGAGCACGGGACTGCGGCGGCGTTACGTCCAGCCGGCGGGCACGGTGGAGCTCGTGGCCCGCGACGCCGCCGGCACCCGCTCGGTGTGGGCGGGCGCCGGCACGTCGACGTTCGACGACGTCGACATCCTCGCCTTCGAGCAGGCCCTGGAGCGCCGCCTGGCGTGGGCGGCACGGCGGGTGGAGCTGCCGGCCGGGCGCTACGAGGTGCTGCTGCCGCCCGACGCCACCGCCGATCTCATGGTGGCGCTCTCTGAGGCCATGTCGGGCCGCGACGCCGAAGAGGGTCGGAGCCCGTTCTCCGCCCCGGGGGGTGGGACCAGGGTGGGCGAGCGGTTGTGCCCGCTCCCCTTCGACCTGCGTGGGGACCCGGCCGAGCCCGGACTCGAGTGCGCGCCCTTTCTGGCGACGGGAGCGTCGGGGTCGGACGTGTCGGTGTTCGACAACGGTCTCCCGGTGGACGCCACGGCTTGGATCGGAGGAGGGGAGCTGCGTCACCTCCGCTACCACCGCGCCGGCGCGCTGCAGGCCGGCGTGCGGGCCACGCCGCCGGTGGGAAATCTCGTGCTCACCCTGCCGGGCGCCACAGCCACGCTGGACGAGCTGATCGCTGGGACCGAGCGCGGGCTTCTGCTGACCTGCCTGTGGTACATCCGGGAAGTCGATCCGGTGACCCTGTTGCTCACGGGGCTCACCCGTGACGGCGTCTACCTGGTCGAGCGGGGCGAGGTCGTGGGGGCGGTCAACAACTTCCGGTTCAACGAGAGCCCCCTCGACGTGCTGGCCCGTGCCGTCGAGGCGGGTCGGACCGAGCGGGCGCTGTCGCGCGAATGGGGCGAATGGATGAACCGGACCGCCATGCCGGCGCTGCGGGTGGCCGACTTCAACATGAGCTCGGTGAGCCCCGCCACCTGAGCCCGTTCGCCGGTTCCGCCATCCGGCCCTGGCCTCCGGGGTCACCACGCGGCCCGGTCGTTCGGGCCCACCTCCCGGCTTCGCCGTCTTCCGCACCCGTGACCTTCGGGCGGGCCCGATCCGTCATGAGGCGAGGGCGCCCTGTCAGGAGGCGAGGGCGCCCACCACGTAGTTGACGCAGGCGCACAGGGCAGCGACGTCGTCAGGGTCAATGGCCGGGAACATGGCGATGCGGAGCTGGTTGCGCCCGAGCTTCCGGTAGGGCTCGGTGTCGACGATTCCGTTGGCCCGCAACACCTTGGCCACGGCCATGGCGTCCACGGCGTCGACGAGGTCGATGGTGCCCACCACGTGACTGCGTTCCGAGGGCTTTCCCACGAACGGCATGGCGAAGTCCGATTGTTCGGCCCAGGTGTAGAGGATCTCGGCCGATCGGTCGCAGCGGCCCGCCGACCACTCGAGCCCACCGCCTGCGTTCATCCAGTCCACCTGCTCGGCGAAGAGCAGCAGCGTGGCGAGGGCAGGGGTGTTGTAGGTCTGGTCCTGCCGGGCGTTGTCGATGGCGATGGACAGGTCGAGAAAGGCAGGGACCCACCGCCCTCCGCCCACGATCCGCTCGACCCGCTCGAGTGCGGCCGGCGACAGGAGGGCGATCCACAGGCCCCCGTCGGAGGCGAAGCACTTCTGGGGGGCGAAGTAGTAGGCGTCGAACTGGGCGGGGTCGACCCGCAGCCCGCCGGCGGCGGAGGTGCCGTCCACGGCCACCACGCCCGCTGCCCCCGCGGGGCGGTTGATCTCCATGGCGACGCCCGTGGAAGTCTCGTTGTGGGTGAGGGCGTACAGGTCGACACCGGGGCCGGGGGACGCCACCGGGTGGGTGCCGGGTGGCGATTCGATGACCTCGGGTGTCGCCAGGTGCGGTGCGGCGGCGGCCGCGGCGGCGAACTTGGAGGAGAACTCGCCGAACGACAGGTGCTGGCTCTTCTGCTCGATCAGGCAGAACGTGGCGACGTCCCAGAAGCACGTGGCGCCCCCGTTGCCGAGGACCACCTCGTAGCCGTCGGGAAGCGAGAACAGGTCCCGCAGGCCCCGTCGCAGGCGACCCACCACCGACTTCACCGGCGCTTGTCGGTGGCTCGTACCCAGGTAGCTCCGCGCCGCCGCGGCCAGGGCGGCGACCTGCTCGGGGCGGACCTTGGACGGACCGCTCCCGAATCGCCCGTCGGAGGGCAGCATGTTGTCGGGAATGCGGATGTCGGGGATCGGCCGGTCGGCCGGTCCCGGGTTGGCAGCGGCAGTCGTCACGTGTGCAAGCATTGCAGCCATGGCGACCCCCAACGAAACGGCAGGCTCCCCGGGCCGTTCCACCCGCTCCACCGGGTCCACCGGGTCCACCGGGTCCACCCGCTCCGCCGGATCCGCCGGATCCGCGGGGTCCGGTGCGGCGCGTGTCTCGGCCCGCGTGGCGGCGGTCTCCCCCTCGGCCACGCTGGCGGTGGACGCCAAGGCGAAGGCCCTGCAGGCGTCCGGGGTGGATGTCATCGGCTTCGGGGCGGGTGAGCCTGACTTTCCCACCCCGGCGTACATCGTCGAGGCGGCGGTGGCGGCCTGCCACGACCACGCCAACCACCACTACACGCCCACGCCCGGCCTGCCCGCGCTGCGGCAGGCGGTCGCGGACAAGACCGGGCGCGATTCCGGCTACGAGGTCAGCGCAGCCCAGGTGCTCGTGACCAACGGCGCCAAGCAGGCCGTCTACGAGGCGTTCGCCACGCTGCTCGACCCCGGTGACGAGGTCCTGGTGCCGGCTCCGTACTGGACGACCTATCCCGAGGCAGTCGCCCTCGCCGGCGGCGTGCCGGTGTTCGTCCCCACCCGTGAGGACGAGCGGTTCCACGTGAGCGTCGAGGCGCTCGAAGCGGCGCGGACGCCGGCCACCAAGGTCGTGCTGTTCGTCTCCCCCAACAACCCGACGGGGGCGGTGTGCACGCCCGAGGAGGTGGCCGCCATCGGTCGCTGGGCGGTGGAGCACGGCCTCTGGGTGGTCACCGACGAGATCTACGAGCACCTCGTCTACGGCGCCAACCGGTTCAGCTCCATGCCCGTGGCCGTGCCCGAGCTGGCGGACCGGTGCGTGGTCATCAACGGCGTGGCCAAGACCTATGCCATGACCGGATGGCGGGTGGGGTGGCTCATCGGGCCGTCCGACGTCGTCGAGGCGGCTGCCAACCTGCAGTCGCACGCCACCTCCAACGTGTCGAACGTGGCGCAACGCGCCGCCCTGGCCGCGGTGCAGGGCAACCTGACGGCCGCAGCCGACATGCGGGCCGCCTTCGACCGCCGGCGGGTCCTCATCCACCGCATGCTCAACGAGTGCACCGGGAGGGGGCGTTCTACGCCTTTCCGTCCGTGCAGGCCCTGGTGGGCCGCAAGCTGGCAGGGCGGCCCGTGTCGTCGTCATTGGAACTGGCCGACATCGCCATCGAGGAAGCCAAGGTGGCGGTCGTGCCCGGCGAGGCCTTCGGTGCTCCGGGCTATTTCCGCATGTCCTACGCCCTCGGTGACGACGCCATCGTCGAGGGTGTCACCCGCCTCGGCAAGCTCTTCGCCACGGCCGAGTAACGCGGTTCCGCATCCACCGGTCCGCATCCAGCGGTCCGCATCCACCCGGTCCGATCCCACCCACGCCAAGACGCCACCGGCGCAGGAGGCACAGCAGCAATGGCACGAGTACTGGTCACCGAGAAGCTCGCCGAGCGCGGCCTCGAGGCGCTGCGGTCCAACGGGCACGACGTCGACGTGCAGCTCGACCTCACG
>JBEKVE010000100.1:0-18304 GCA_049514335.1 Acidimicrobiales bacterium | reverse complement strand
GGATCGTACGCGAGGGCGAGGGCGTCGCCTCCCAGATCCTGGCGGAGCTCGGCGCCGACGGGGTCCGCGTGCGCCAGACCGTCATGGCGCTCCTTCCCCAGGCAGGCGCCGCAACAGCACGGCCCCCGGTCGAGTTTGGGCGGCGCGCCGGCCGGGCGGCCACCGGATTCGCGGCAAGAGTCCTGCCCGGTCCGGAAAGTCCGACCGCAGTGTGCTCGTTCTGCGGGCGCGATCTCTGGGAGGCGGGTCGCTATGTGGTGGCCCAATTCGCCGCCATCTGCGAGGAATGCATCGCCACGGCGAGCTCCGTGCTCGAGACCGCCGAGGTCGACCAGACCGGCGCCACCGACTTCCCCCCGCGGCTCTACGGACGCGCCCCCGACGGGGATGCCGTGGAGCAGGTGGTGGCGGCGCTCCAGTCGACCTTCGCGTCGCCGTCTCCGGAACTGCCGCAATGCGAGGACGCAGAGGAGCTGGCACCTCTGCTGCGCCAGCTGTCGAGGGACCGCAGCCGACGCCTCCTGGTCACACGGGTGCGCTTTCTCGACAGCGACAGGGCGGAGGTGGCGTTCAGTCCCGCGTGGGGACCGGGCGTTGCGCATGCGGGGTCCGCCATCCGCACCGACGGCGTCTGGTACGTCACCCGCGCCACGGTGATCTCGACGCTTCGCTCCGTCGGGATCGTCGTCCCACCGCCACCCTCTGCGCCGGCGGGACCAGAACCCTGACGTCGGCCTGACCGGGCGGACAGGCGCGAGCGTTTGCTTCGAGGGCTCGCCGGGCAACGTGGGTAACGACGGGGAGGTGGAGCGTGGCAGATGTGATCGGGGACCACCGCCTCGCGTGCGACGGGTTCACGTCCGCCGTGCGTCTGGCTGCAGGTCGTTGGGGAGATCCGTCACCGTGCACGGAATGGGATGCGCGAGGCGTGCTCGAGCACGTCATCGGTTTTCACGACGTGCTCATCCTCGTGCCACTCGAGGCCAAGCCCGTCAGGCCGAAGGGCGATCCCGAGGAGCGGTGGAACGTCACGGTGGATGCGCTGTTCACCGCCCTGTCCCGTCCGGGAGCGCTCGATGCGCAGCGGCAGTCGCTCGTGGGGGTGCTCACCACCGACGTCCTCGTGCACACCTGGGACCTCTCCAAGGCCACCGGCGTGGCGGTCACGCTCGACGCAAGGCTCAGCCAGATCGGGCTGGACCGGGCCGTCGCCAACAAGGAGAAGTTCGAGGGCTCCGACATGTTCGGACCCCCGCTCCCGATCTCGGACGGGGCCGCGGTACAGGACCGGCTCCTGGCCTTCTTCGGCCGAGACCCTGATTGGGCGCCGCCGGCGGTGTGACCCGTGTTCCCCCAGCCCGGACCGGTGATCGCCGCTGGTCGCTGCGGCCCGCGGACGGGCCGATGACTCCCGTGGAGTCGACTATCGGCGATGGTGTCTCGGACGCTCGGAATCCGGTAGCTCGGCCAGGTACCGGTCCGCCCATTGCGCGTTCAGCGCATCGCGCAGCCGCCGGTGGCGCGGCGCGATCAGGGCACCCGGCACAGGCTCGAGCGCCAGGTACCGCAGAACGCCGAGGGTCGTACCCACCGGGTCGGCCTCGAGCTCCTCGTACTGCACACGATGGGGCCGGACACCGGCGCGGGAGAACCAGGCGTGCCATGCGTCTTCGTCGTTGTGAATGGCACGGACCGCTGCGTCGATCTCACCAAAGTCGAACCGGGGCTGCCGCTCGGGTGCGGGGAGCGGCCTCCCCTCTTCGTGGAACCAGACGTTCGACTGCTCTGCCCGCACTCTCGACACGGCCTGTGCCACGATGTCCCCACGGCGGAGGTGGACGAACTGGACCGATTTGAAGGTCCGCGTCAACAGCGCCATCGCCGGCGAGGCCGTGTCGTCATGCGCAGACCGCAGCACATCGACGAGCTCGTGCATCGTTCCCCACATGATCCTCGCCGCGAACACGCCGTTCTCACCGGTGCCGGCGTTCAGGGCTGCGACGAGGAAGTCGACGTCGTCGATCGAGCCGTCCGACCCGACGACGCCCCATGACGTGGCCCACGATCGCCTGTCGGGCTTGCGGAAATAGGACTCCGGTCGACCCGCCGTACCGGCCGCGGCCAGCAGGCCGCAGAGAAGCGAGCTCCCGGTGCGAGGGGTGGCGCAGATGAAATAGGACCGTGTGTGGCGAGCCACCCCCGACACGTCTTCGTCCTCGCCATGCTCGCCCGGTGTCACGCCGGTCACGAAACCGGACTCAGGCCGACGGCGAACCGGGTGCCGAACCGACGTGCCGATCGGCGCCGTGGCCCGCAGCGGGGCGTCGATATGGTGAGCGTGTCATGACAGGACCTCCGCCGTACGATCCGACGCTCTACAAGGGCAGCGCGCCGTACTACCTCCGCGGGCGGCCACCCTATTCCCGTGCCCTTCGCCGGACACTGTCCGGGGAGTGCGGGGTCTCCTCGAGCAGCTTGCGGACCTCCGCCTCGGCACGTTCCGCCTCGTCACCTCTGGTCAGTCCTTCCACCGCATGGACCGGGAGCGGGTGGCCGAGGCCGTCTACGACCTCCTCGATCCGGGTGGGAGCATCGCCCTCGTGGCCCCGACGGTAAAAGGGCGTCCGTGGCCCGACGGACCGGACCACCCCCCGATACCCCGTGAAGCCATCGCATCGCTCATCACCACTACCTCGGGACCCGTCGGCGCGCTGGGCAAGAGTTCGTCTGGACGGCTCCCGACCGTTTCGAAGATGCGCTCGGGCGCACCCGGTTCGGACCGCGTCGTCAGATCTTCGCCCCGGGTCGGCCGGACATCGTCCAGGACGTCGAGGGCGGTCTCGCCAACTACCTCTCCATGTCGTTCTGCGCTCCCCACCTCTTCTGAGCCCGCCTCGATCGCTTCTGCCAGGATTTCCGCCGGCTCCTCGAGGAGCGGTCCCCATCAGGGCTCTTGTGGGACTGGCCCGGCGATACCGAGATCGTGATCGCCACCAAGCCGGGGTAGCACCGGTCATCTGATCCGGCGGCTCGAGCGGTGCTCTGTCACGCAGATCGGTTGATCCGCCCCCTCAGAGCCAGGAACGCCAACGTCATGCCGACGGCACCGATCCCCGCCATGGCGGCCAACCCTTCGAGCAGGCTCCGCACCTGCCATCCGGACGCGATGAGGGACCGCAGCGCTCCCAGGACGTAGGTGATCGGGTTGTAGGTGGCGATGGCTGAGAACCATCCCGTCAGTGCCTGCTTGGGCACGACGGCATCGCTCAGGAAGAACAAGGGAAAGAAGATGATGAACGACGCATTCACAGCGGCGGGACTCCCTGTCTTGAGTGCCACTGCATACGGCAGCCCCGTGAAGACCAGCCCCCACAGGGCGGAGAAGCCGATGAAGACCAGGATGCCGGGCACCCCGGTCACGAAGCGGACACCGACGCCGAACCCGATGGCCAGCACGGGGAGACAGAGCACGACGATCAGGGTGACGTCGGCCACCATCAAGCCGAGGAGCAGGGCGAGGCGGTGGATGGGCGTCATGCACAGCCGGTCGAAGTAGCCACCCTGTATGTCGGTGACCAGCGTCGGCGCTCTCGACATCCCCGTCACGGCGAAGGCGATGGCCATGGGGATGAGAAAGGCCTTGTAGCTGAAGCCCGGAGCCCCGTGGGCCAGGTTCTCGAGGGCACCCAGGTTCGTCGCGTAGAAGAACGCGGGCACGAGCACCGCAGGGAGGAACGAGGCTGGCTCACGAGGGATCTGCCGGAGGGCGCGCCCTGCGACGGAACGGACGTCGCGCACGAATCCGGCTTCCCTGGCCCTGATAGGGGGGATCTTGTCGGAACTCATGACGCCGTGGCATCCGCGGTCATGCGCGAGCCCGTCAGTGCCGCGAACACGTCGTCGAGGGTCGGAGACCGGAGGGTCAGGCTCCGCACCGTGAGCTTGGTCTGATTGAGTGCGATGACCACCTCGTTGAGGGCCACGCGGCTGTCGGGCGTTGTGATGATGATGGATCCCCCCGACGCCGTTATGGACTCGACCACCTCGAGGCGGCGAAGTCGCTCGAGCGAGCCGGGGTCCTCGCCTTCTGCCTCCACCACGATGACGTCCTGGGTGATCGAGCGCTTGAGCACGTCGGGCACACCTTCAGCCACCAGGCGGCCACCAGAGATGATCCCCACCCGGTGGGCCAACGCATCGGCTTCCTCGAGATACTGCGTCGTCAGGAAGACCGTCATCCCCAGCTCGACATTGAGGCGACGAACCTCCGACCACACGCTGGCGCGGCTGGTCGGGTCGAGACCGGTGGTCGGCTCATCGAGGAAGAGGACCTCGGGGTTGTGCATCAACGCCGCAGCGAGATCGAGCCGGCGCTTCATCCCCCCCGAATACGTTCCGATTCGACGGTCGATCGCATCCCCGATGTCGACGAGGTCGAGGACCTCACCGAGTCGTGTCCGGATCTCGGCGCTGCGCAGTCCATACAGCCGGCCCTGCAGGACGAGCAGCTCGCGCCCGCTCTGGCGGTCGTCCAACGCCGCTTCCTGCAGGGCGGCCCCGATGCGGAACCGGACCTCCTGGGGCTCCTCGACCACGTCGTGGCCCGCCACGAGGGCCTGCCCGGCACTGGGGCGAAGAAGCGTGCACAACATCCGCAGGAGGGTCGACTTCCCCGCCCCGTTCGGACCGAGGAACCCGTAGATCTCCCCTCGTGCCACCTGGAGGTCCAACCCGTCCACCGCCGTCAGATGCCCGAACCTGCGCACCAGGCCCGTCGTGCGCACGGCGGGCCCGGGGCTTCCGACCTGCCTGCCCACCAGGTCGTCCCGGGCTACGACGTACCCACTCGCATCGGACATACTCACGAGTATCTATTATGCTCGACAGTAGCGCAACCCCTATGACGATCCAGCCCCTCACCCCCGAGCGAAGACGGCAGCAGACCCGCGAGCACCTGCTGGCGGCAGCAGCGCAGGTGTTCGCCGAGCACGGGTTCCACGGCGCTTCGCTCGACGAAGTCGCTGCCGTCGCCGGGTTCTCGAAAGGGGCCGTGTACTCGAACTTCAAGAACAAGGAAGATCTCTTCCTGGCGATGTTCAAGGCGAACGTCGACCGAGAGATGGACGCATTGCGCTCCACCCTCGAGCGCTCCGAGATCCCTCCGGAGGCCCGCCTGTCGGACTTCGTCTCCTTGATCCGCGAGGAGGTCCGCAGCACGCCCGGCGACCCTGCCGTGCTCTACCAAGAGTTCCTGCTCTATTCCCTGCGCAATCCAGCGGCCCGCGAGCAGCTCGTGCGACTGGAGGACGAGAGCGTACGCGGCATTGCCGAGATCATCGAATCCGAGCGCGTCCGCCAGGGCCTCGAGCCGTTGGCATCGGCCGAACGTGTCGCCAGGATCGTCACGGCACTGTTTCGCGGTATCGGCCAATTGCGAGCGCTCCAGCCCGAGGCAGCCGACGACGCCCTCGTCGAAGACGCAATAGCGTTGATCACCCGCGGGCTCGGCGTCGACATTTAGCACCACGCCCGACTTGCTCTGGCGCGAGTACTCGACGATCCTATGCCGGTGGTAGCCGGCCACGATCTGAGAGGGATCCTTGTCGCTCTCATCGTGTGCGGCGCCTCGGTGGGGGTGCAGCTCGTCACCCCGAGCCAGCGGGCAGACGCCTCGACGGCCCCGCACTCCGCCCTCGGGCGCGCACCGGTGTGGGCGGAGCACGACGAGACCTTTGCCAAGTCGGCGTTCGACATCAAGTCCTACAACTGGTCGGGGCTCGTCGACACGGGCAGCACGTTCACGAGCGTGTCTGGAGCTTGGATCGTCCCGACGGTGAAGCCGTCGCAACCCGAGGAGGCCGCCGGGGAGTGGGTGGGTATCGGAGGCACGACCTATGCGCCACTCATCCAAGCGGGAACCTCTCAGGTGAGCGTGAACGGCACCACGCTGTACGAGATGTGGTACGAGATGCTGCCTGACAACCCTGTTGATTTCGCCACCGCCAATCCCGGTGATCTGATCTCGGCATCGGTGACCAATGTCGGTCTCAACTCCTGGCGGATCTACATCACCGATGACACGTCCAACGTGGGGATCGACGAGGTCTTCTCCTACGACACGCCTGCGGAGTCGGCCGAATGGGTGATCGAAGCACCGACGGACAGCAGCGGGATCGTTCCGTTCGCCGACTTCAGGTCGATCACCTTCTTCGACCTGGCGGTAACGGGTGCCGATCTCGGTCAGGTTTCAGTTCTCGCAACTGATGCATACGACCCCGATTCAGGCATGCTCCTGGCGCAATCCACCGGCCTCATCCCTGGCGATCAGGTGACGGTCGACTACGTCGCTCAGGGCTATGACGTGGTGGGAGCCGACGGGCAGGTCACGAGCTACGGATACGCCCCGTACCTGGGGTCGACGTTCGCCTCGGGGCTCGACCCCGAGGCGGCGATGGCCGTCGATCCGACCACGGGGGGCTATTGGCTCGTGACCAGCAGCGGGGCCGTCGACGCGTTCGGCTCCAATGACTACGGATCGACGGCGGGCATCCCGCTCAACAAGCCCATCGTCGGCATGGCCGCTGATCCCGAAACCGGGGGCTATTGGCTCGTCGCCTCGGACGGGGGGATCTTCGCCTTCAACGCCCCGTTCTTCGGGTCCATGGGGGGCACACGTCTCAACCAGCCCATCGTCGGCATGACCCCGACACCCGATGGCGGGGGATATTGGCTGGTGGCCTCCGACGGCGGCATCTTCGCCTTCGGTGACGCCGGCTTCCACGGGTCGATGGGGGGCACCCGACTGAACAGGCCGGTCGTCGGCATGGCGGTGGACGCCCAGACCGGTGGTTACTGGTTGGTGGCCTCCGACGGTGGCATCTTTGCGTTCGATGCCCCGTTCTCGGGGTCAATGGGAGGTGGGCAGTTGAACCAGCCCATCGTCGGCATGGCGGCGACGAACGACGACGGTGGGTATTGGTTCGTGGCGTCCGACGGTGGAATCTTCAGCTTCGGTGACGCGCAGTTCCTGGGATCACTCGGCGGCCAGCCCCTCCCTGCCCCGATCGTCGGAATGGCAGGCGCAGGGTAGGAGCCAACGTCACTTCCACCTGAAGTGGACGAACACCCGGCCGAAGTTGTGGGAGTCCTTTTCGACCCGGTCGTACAGCGCTTTGATCTCCTTCTGGTCGAGGAAGCGCAACACCCGCTTCTTGAGCTGACCGCTCCCCTTCCCGGGGATGATCTCCACCAATTGGGCCTTCTTCTCCACCGCCTCATCGATGACAGCTCGGAGTGCCCGGTCGATGTCCCCGCCCCGGTTGTAGATGTCGTGGAGGTCCAACTTGAGTTTCACCGCTGCGCCTCTTCGCCGTGATCATGACGGTTCAGGTTCGCGCCCAGTATCCCAAAGCACGCCTTGATCGTTTGTTCATCAACCGTTTCAATCCGATTCACGTGGCGTTCACCCCGCAGCCGTAGCCTGACAGGTGAGGCGGCCGCACCGTCCACCCCGAGGAGGTCCATGACACGACAGACGGCAACGGGGAGTCGCATGCAACAACTCAAGGCGCTCCCCATGTTCCGGGGTTGCACCCCGAAGGATCTGAAGAAGGTGGCGAGCCTCGGAACGAGGGTCTCGGTGGCGAGGGGACGACAACTGACCAGGGTGGGTGAGCGCGGGACCGAGGTCTTCATCGTCCTCTCCGGGACTGCCGAATGCGTCGTCCACAACGCTGTCGTGGCCCAGTTCGGCACCGGCGACTTCTTCGGGGAGATCGCCATGCTCGATGGCGGTACCCGCACAGCGACGGTGATCGCCGAGACCGACATGGAGCTCCTGGTGTTCAATCGTCATGAGTTCCTGACGCTCGTGAAGGCTTCACCCGTGGTGGCTCACCGGATGCTCGAGGCGATGGCCCGCAGAGTCCGCCGAGCCGATGCGATCATGGTGGGGTGACCGCCCGGGCGTCCGGTCTGCGTGCCTCGGTCTTCGAGATCCGAATCGCGACCTGGGCTACAGGCCCGACGGTTCAGCCGGACTGCGGAGGGTCGGACCGGAAACGCTCGACAAATCGCAGCAGCTCCGAACGGACTCGGGGAAGGAGCATCTCGGGATCAGGCGAGCGGGCCAGAAGGAGCGCGGCGGCAGTCACGGAACCGAACAGCATTTGCGACAGGATCTCCGGATCCTCGGTTTCGACGAGACCGAGATTCCGCAGTCCCTCGATCATGGACCGGGTGAGGGCCACGAAATAGGTCTCACCCTGGCGCCACCAATCGTCGAAGCCCATGACGGTGGGGCCTTCTTGGAAGCACAACCGGCTGTAGGTCGGGTCGACGCACAGGTGCAGGAAGGCGTCGAGGCCGGCCAACGCTCCGTCCCAGGGCGATTCGTGCTCGGCCGCCGCTTCGACGATGGCTGCCACCGCTCGCTGCTCCGCTTCTTCGGTCAGCGCCTCGTACACGGCTCGCTTGGAGGGAAAGTGGTGGTAGACGGCGCCCTTGGTGACCCGTGCCCCGGCGGCCACCTCGTCGAGCGAGGTCGCCGCATATCCCTTCTGGAGGAACTTCGTCGCAGCACTGTCGAGCAGGGCGCGCCGCGTTGCCTCCGAGTACTCCGCTCGGCGGGAGACGACCACGACCGTCAAGCGTAGCCTACTCCGAGTCTTATACATACCAAGCACCCTTTGGAAACTTCGGGTTGATATACATACTCAGAGTATGTAATCGTGACCGAGTGCGCCCGGTAACCATCGACCGGCCCCAGCCGCCGGCTGGAGAGGTCGGTTCCCAGGCGTCGCAGCGCATTCTCGGACGGCTCGGCGTGGCCGTTTCGCGTCGGCGACGGTGGATCCTGGCGGCAACGGTCGTGTTCGTCGTCCTGGCAGCGGCCTTCGGAGCCTCTGTCCAAAGCCGTCTGTCACAAGGTGGCTTCGACGCTTCCTCCGAGCCGTCGGTGCAGGCTGGGTCCATCCTCCAGACGCGGTTCGGGATCACCCCGCCCAACCTGGAGATCATCGTGCAGGCACGAACCGGCACTGTGCGCTCCCCTTCCGTGCGCGCTGCCGGCGTGACCCTCACTCGTCGCCTGGCATCGCTTCCCCACGTGGAGGACGTGGCGTCCTACTGGAGCGAAGGATCCCCCGAACAACTGCGAAGCGCATCGGCCCGCGAAGCGCTCATCGTGGCCACCATCGAAGGAAACGAGAACCAGGTGGTCCGCTTCGAACCCGGCGTTGCTCGAGCGTTCGCTCGGGTCCCGGCGTCGGTGACGGTGGAGATCGGCGGATTCGGCCCCACCTTCAACGAGGTGAACACGGTCATCGAGCGCGACTTGGTGAAAGCCGAGGCGGTAGCCGTGCCGGTGACGCTGTTGCTCCTGCTGTTCGTATTCGGCTCGCTGGTCTCGGCCCTTCTTCCGCTGGTGGTGGCCGGCGTGTCGACCATGGGCACGTTCCTCGCCCTGCGGGTGATCACGAGCGTGACGCCGGTGTCGATCTTCGCCCTCAACATGACCACGGTCCTGGGTCTGGGGCTGGCCATCGATTACAGCCTCTTCATGGTGTCGCGCTACCGGGAGGAGCTGGGTGCCGGACACGATCTCGAGACGGCATTGGCCCGCACCATGGCCAATGCCGGTCGCACCGTGGCCGGCAGCGCCCTGACCGTCGCCGCATCCTTGTCGGCCCTGGCCGTGTTCCCCATACCGTTTCTTCGGTCCTTTGCCATCGCGGGCATCGCCGTGGCCCTCTTGTCGGGCCTCGCCGCCGTGGTGGTGCTTCCGGCCGTCCTCGCGTCCCTGGGCCCACGCGTCGATCGCGGGCGGATCTGGACGCGCTCGGTGCGAGCGCGCGACGAGGGAATGTGGTCGGCCTGGGCGCGAAAGGTGATGCGACACCCCTGGCTGTCGATCGTGGCCGGATTGGCTGTGCTCGGCGTCCTCGGGTCACCGGTGGTCGATCTGCACCTGGGGTACTTCGACACCAGGGTCTTGGCCCCCTCCGATCACGTACGCCAGGTCGACGACCAGCTGTCTGCGGTCTTCGGCCCGGGACAGACCTTCGCCCTGTTTGCCGTGCCCCGCAGCGGCCACGATTCGATCTCCGGCGGATCGCTCGATGCCTATGCCGCCCGGCTGTCCGCCGTGCACGCCGTGGCACAGGTGGCGACGGCAACTGGCGTCTACGAGCGAGGGGCACGGGCACGAGCGCCCGCCTCGTACCTGCGGGGGTACAGCAAAGGCGTGCCCGGAGGCACCCAGGCATGGCTGTCGGTCGCGCCCTCGATCAACGCCATGTCGCCAGCTGGTGTCACCTTGGTCGACGCGCTTCGCGCCGTTCCCGCTCCTGTCCCCATGCTGCTCGGGGGGGAGCCGGCCAACTACGCCGACTCCGACGCCGTGATCTTCCACTATCTACCGCTGTGCTTGGGCCTGATCGCCGTGGTGATGCTCGTGTTGCTGCTGCTCATCTTTCGAAGTGTCGTGCTCCCGCTCAAGGCACTGGTCCTGAATGTCCTGTCGCTGTCAGCCGTCTTCGGTGCCATGGTGTGGATCTTTCAGGAGGGTCACTTCTCCCACCTCCTCGACTTCACCTCGACCGGCAACCTCGTCGCCACCATGCCCATTCTCATGTTCTGCGTCGCCTTCGGTCTTTCCATGGACTACGAGGTGTTCCTGGTCTCACGCATCAAGGAGCATCATGACGCCGGCATGAACGACGAGGACGCCGTTGCCCGCGGGTTGCAGCAGTCCGGGCGCATCATCACCGCCGCAGCGCTTCTCATGAGCATCGTGTTCCTGAGCGTGCTGTCGAGCGGGATCAGCTTCATCAAGATGTTCGGCCTCGGCCTGACCCTCGCCGTGCTGGCCGATGCCCTACTCATACGGAGCGTCCTCGTCCCGGCCTTCATGAAGCTGGCCGGGGCGGCGAATTGGTGGGTGCCCGGCTCTGCCAGCCGGCAACGAGGCGGACGACCGGATCCGCCGACCGCGCCACGCCGGTAACGGCTTTCTCCCTGTTGTGACGAGTACCTGCGCTCTCCGCAGGAGTCGAGGCCCGGCCATCTCGGGTTCCAGCGCTGCGCCGCGCTCGAGACGTTCGCCGGCCCGGCGTTCCTCTTGGATCGGGCGCAGACGGTCTCGTGCGCCAGGGCCGGTGGGTTCGCCGGGAGCTCGATTCAGCGGCCGGGAGAGGAGATCAGGACGCGTTCGGCCAGCTCGTCGGGTCCGAGCAGGCGCCAACCCACGTGGACCAGGGCGAGGCCGAGACGGCGGGAGACGACCCCGGTGGTGCGCCTACGCCGTGGCGCCCGCATCGGGCGAGCGCCCGACAGCGACCGGAGGTCGGCCTGCCGTGCCCGGGCGGAGGGGAGGCCGGCACCGGGGTTCATGGCGCACCCCGCCCCCGGAGGCGCTTCCTTCCTGTCATCGAGCTCTGCGCACCTGTCATGCGAACATCGTACCGGACGGGTATAGACAAAACAACTAAATTCGGATATAGTCTGTTACCTATGCAAGTTGCTGACAGCGTTATGGCGCCGCCCGGGACCGTCTCGGTCCTGGGCCCTTCCCTGGCCTTCGAACTGACGTGGGCCATCCACGGAGCTCGGTCGGCGGAGCTTCGCACCACCCACCCGGTACTCGGGCCCCTGTACGAGAGCAATCCCGGACTGCGTGACCGGGTCGTCTCGTTCTGGGACGACGGCCTCGACTGCTTCGTCGAGTTCGACGTGCTCGCCCACCACGGTGGTGCCCTGGAAGTCACCGACTTCCCCGCCGTCCGCACCGCGGTCGAGGCAGCCCTTGCCACGCTTCCGCCCGATCTCCCCCTCCGCTCGGAGACACCCGAGGCGCGGGCTGCGATCTACGCCCGGGTGGACGCGCTGCGCAACTCGGAGGTACGTCGTGGCCAATACTTCGAGCTGCTCGCCGACCTGGCGTCGGGGCTCGAGCCGTGGTGGCGTGCCGAGGGGCTCCCGGCCGTCGAGCCGACATCGTCGAACGCCACGACGCGGGGACCCCGCTCGTGCTGGTGCCGTGCGCCCTCTTCGGCAAGGGCCTCTATCTCGATCTGCCCGGCGGCATCCTGATCGGCTTCGGCCTGGGCCGGGACGACCTCACGGCGCGCGCCAGGACCGAGCACGTAGCCCAGCGGCTCCGTGCCGTCGCTGATCCGACACGCCTGGCGATCCTCGACTATCTCGCCGCTGGTCCGACATCGGTGGGGGACATCGCCCGCGCCTTCTCGTTGGCCCAGCCAACGGTGAGTGCCCACGTGAAGCACCTGCGCGAGGCGGGCCTGATCGCCGCCAAGCGCCAGGGAACCCGCTTGGAGATCTCCGTGGACCGCAGTGCCACCGGCGGGCTGGCGGACGAGCTGCGCACCCTCTTCTCCTCGTAGACGGTGGCGCCGTCACCGCCTTCTGGAGCCGCAGCCAGCCGGTCGGGCAGACACTGAAAAACCCCTACTGGCACGACACCGAGTCATCGTTGCGGTGCCTTCACCCGCCGTGTCAGCCTGGTGCCGTGCGAATTCATCCCGTGATCGAGGATGCTGTGACGGTGGTGAGTTCGGTCGCCGAGTCAGTCGGCCAGCCCCTGTCGTTACACAGCGAATTGGACGTCGACGTCTACCGTCTGCGCTGCACCGATGACGGACCCAACGGATCTGACCTCGTCGCGCGCGTGTTCGGTCCAGGCGTTGCGCGCGCAACCGTGGACGCCGCCGCGCACGTTCTGCAGAAGCTGGCTGGCACGCGGTTCCCCGCCGAGCGCTGCCCGAGGGCCGATCCGGTGCTTGCGCTCGGAGGCGACCGGCACGTGCTCGTCACCGAGTACGTCGAGCCGTCGCCGGCTCCCCGTCCAGGTTTCATCCTGGCCTGGTGCGCGGGGCTTCTCAGCCGACTCGCCACCCGATCTGCGGAGAACTTGCCCGCAGGCGGTGGCTGGCACCGGCTCGGCCCGACTCCGGCGCGCCAGATCGACCAGGCACTCTCCCTCGGCGGCGAGGTGGGACCTTCGGTCGCCGAGCTTGTCGACACCCTGGCCGAGGCCGACGACTGCGCCGGACTGCCCGAGGCGCTGATCCACGCCGATCTCACACCCCCGAACGCAGTCCCGCGGGGCGACCAAGCTCCCGTGATCATCGACTGGATCGGTGTTGGGCGCGGTCCGAGGATCTGGCCGCTGGCGTGCTTGCTGTACGTGGCCGGTCCCACTGGCGCTCCCCGAACATTGGACCGCTATGTGCGCTCGGTCCCGCTAGCAGAGGAGGAACGCGCCCGGCTGCCGGCGGTCATGGTCGCCCGGCCGCTGACCCTCACCCTGTGGGCGGTCGCGCACGAGCGCATGACGGCGCGCCAGGCAATCACCCGTTACCGTGCCCACCGTGGCCGTGTCGAAGCGATTACTGCGGTTTTGCACGGTCCTGATCGGGTCTGACGATCGCACCATTCGTCACGTGCGCGTGGGCTGCCCACCGAGGTCGGCGCATCCCCGGCCGCCCGCTGCGGGTCACGCCCGGAGGCCGCCGCCTGGCGGCCCCGATTCATAGGTGAAGAGCCGACCGCGAACGCCGCCAGGCAGCAGATGCTGGCACCCGATTCAACCGATCGCTGGTGCCAGCCCGCGTGCCCAGCCGTCCCGACCATGCGCATGACCCCGACCAGAAACGACAGCTACGAGACAGTGGGCGGCAAGCGGCGCCCGGAGCGGCACGGCGGTCCAAGCCGCTTCGCTCCGACCGGCGTGTCAGGATGACGGTCACGACGCACCCGCCCCGAGGACCCAACGTGGCACCGAACAAGAAGCAGACTGAAGCCTGGAACGGGGGGGAGTCGGTGCATTACGTCGCCCACGCCGACCGATATGACGGCCAGCTGGAGCCGTTTACCGACGCGCTGCTCGCGCAGGTCCGGCTGACACCGCATCGCTCCGTGCTCGATGTGGGCTGCGGGTGCGGTGCCCTCACCCTCGCGGCAGCTCGCATCGCCGACTCGGTGATTGGCGTCGACATCTCCGTGCCATTGACCGAGGTCACATCCGAGCGGGCGCGCAACGCGCAGATCGACAACGTCGAGTTCGTGGTCGCTGATGCTCAGACCCACGCGTTCGCTCCGGACTCGTTCGACCTCGTGGTCAGCCAGTTCGGGGTCATGTTCTTCGATGACCCCGCGAGGGCATTCTCGAACGTGCGACGCTCGCTCGCTCCCGGGGGCAGGCTCGCGTTCGTCAGTTGGCAGGGCCTCCGCGCCAACTCATGGCTCACTGTCATCGCCAGCGAGGTGGCGAAGCACGTCGAGGTCCCCGAATTCGGCGGCCTCTCAAGGGGCCCCGGGATGTTCGCGCTCATGGACCAGGACGAGGTGACAGGGATCCTCGAGGCGGCGGGATTCACCGAGGTGGCGTTGGAGCCGCTCGCACCGACCATCCTCATCGGCGGGGGCGGCACCGTCGACCAGGCGATGGAGTTCCTGCTCGGAATGGGGATGGCCCGGGGTCTGGTCGGCCTGGCGGGGACAGCCGCTCGTGAAGCGGTGGTCGACGCCGTCCGCGGGGCCCTCACGGATTGCTATGAGCCCGATGTCGGTGTGCAGCTTGAGGCAAATGCATGGATGGTCACAGCGCGTACCTAGTGTTTCGGCTCGGCGAGGCGATCTTCCCCCTCGCCTTCACCGGCTATCCAAAGCGCGCATCATTTCCTGGCCGAGTCTCGACCGTCCGATAGTGCCTATGAGTGCTGACTCGGGGTAGCGGCAGGTACACCGGCCCACGCTTCGTGCAACCGGGGTCTGGATCGGGGGTCACCGGGGGCCCCGAATGCTGTACGTGCCGGTCCCGTCGGCCAAGGCCAACCGACGGGCCGTTCGGGACTGGCATCCCTCTGTCCGGGTCGTCAGTGTCAGCGTCTGCGGTGCTCGTATCGCCTCGGTTTCGAGATGAGCAGGCGGATTCGTGCTGCCGAGACGGTCACCGGTGGCCCCACCGCCACCCCGGCCGCGCTGGACACCACGACGACCCCGCTCTTGGCGCCGGCGGGCACGGTCACGGTCACCGAGGTGGGTGCGGTCTTGGTGATGATGGCCGGCACCTTGTCGATGGTCACCCCCGTGATCTCTGAGAGGTTCTCGCCCTTGATTGTGAGCTTGTGGCCCGGCTTGGCCGAGGCAGGGCTGTAACTGGTCACCGAAGGCGTCGCCGCCCCGACGTGGAAGCGTGGGTCCCCCGACGGCACCTCCAGTGTGGCCACCACGCTCCCGCCCACTTCGGCCAGGGACTTGTAGCACGGAGCGACGAAGTGTGCCCCGTGGCACTTGCGCAGGAATCCCGGCGCTGTGGGCGGCACCGTGATCGGCTGGTAGCAGATCGCGACCCCCTTGACGCTGGGCAGATGGGCCACCGTGTCGACCACTGTCAGGTCCGAACCGGTCGGGAGGTGGGAATCGGTGAGGGTGGACACCGGTGCCACGGAGGTGGAGCCTGAGCCGCAATTGAGGACCGCCGGTGCCACCGTGATCACCACCGCGGCCGTGGTGGTGCCGGCGGTGGCGGTCACCTCCACCGCCTGGCTGGCGCTGCTCACGGTGGCGTTGCATGTGGCGTCAGCCTCGCAGGTGTTGGCGATGACGGTGAGGGAGGTGGTGCCCGAGGAGTAGTTGCCGTCCCCGGAGTAGCTGGCGGTGACGGTATAGGGGCTCAAAGAGGCGGTTTCGTCGATTGCGCAGCTCCCCGACCCGGCGCTCAGGATGGGGATGGAGCAGCTCCCGCCCAGGTTGTCGGAGACGGCGACCGACCCGGTCGGGGTGGCCCCGCTCCCGGTGACGGTCACGGTATAGGTGACCGGGCCGGGGGAGGACGGAAGCGCCGACCCGGTGAGGACTATGGCGGGCGTGGTCGGTGCGGGCGGGCCGACGGCGACGCTCACGGGGCTACCACTGGCGGCGCGGTAGACGGTGCCGGCTGTGACGTGGGGGGTCACGGTGCACGTCCCCACCGCGATGTATGACACGCTGAAGCCCGACACCGTGCACACCGAGGGGGTGGACGAGGTGATCGATGTGGTCCCGTCGCCATTGGTCGAGACCACGGCCGTGAAGCCGCCCCCGTAGGTGCCCGAGGCGGGCAGGTTGGAGATGGTGGGCGTGGTGGGCGTGGCCGGGTCGGCGTCGGTGTCGTAGGCACCGATGTCACAGGGCACCTGTCGCCGATAGCCGCGCTGGTCGGTGGCCGGGCACAGCGAGGGATCGGCCACCGCGTCGATGGCGGGGCTGCCGGGCTCGAGGGCCATGGTCTGCGTCGGACCGCCGTTGTCAGCAAGAGCGCCGAGGTAGGTGTCGAGGGTTCCAGAACTGTTGACGCTGCCGGTGGCGGTGAACCCGCAGGACGCGTCATCGGCGATGTTGTAGCCGAGGTCGGTGTAGCTGCCCAAAGCACAGTCCCCGGAGGAGGCTGGATTGGTCACGATGGTGGCGCCAAGGTTGAGCGCGGCGGCGTTGTAGATGTTGTCGCCCTGACCGCCCGGGGCGGTGTTGCCTGACAGGCTGGAGTTGGTCACGGTCATGGTGCCACCCATGTTGGCGAGGGCCCCACCCGACTGCCCGGAATATACAGAGTTGCCGGTGAAGGTGGAGTTGGAGACGGTGACGATCCCCGAGCCGCCGGCGCTGCCGTTGGCGATGGCTCCGCCGTTGGTGTTGGTTCCAGAGTTCCCCGTGAACGTCGAGCCGGTGACGTGGACGGTGCCCGAGGGGCCACATGCACCGCAGCTGGTGGCGGCGTCAGCGACGTCGATGGCACCCCCGTGTCCGTCGTTTCCCGTGAAAGTCGAGCCGGCGATGTTGACGGTCCCGCTGCCCACCGCGATGGCGCCCTGATTGCCCGAGTTGTCGGTGAAGGTCGAATCGGTGATCGTCATCGTCCCGCCATTTCCGGCCCAGCCGTTCGTCACGGCGCCGGCGGAAAAGCCGGTCGAGTTCCCGCTGAACGTCGATCCGGAGACGACCACCGTGCCACCGGCCTCGTTGATGATCCCACCTGCCCCCGAGTATGAGTAGTTTCCGGAGAAGGTGGTGTCGGACACCGTGGCGTTTCCGCCGTCGTTCCAGATTCCGGCATAGTCGCCGGTGTTCTGGTCGGGGACGTTGTTGATCAAGCTCGAGTTGGTGAGGGTCAAGGAGCCGCTGTTGTAGAGGGTCCCGTTGCCACCACCGCCGTTGGCCGTGAAGGTGGAGTTGCTCACCGTCAGGGTGCCCGCGTTGTCAACAGCGAGCCCTGAGTAGCCGGCCCCGCCCTCCATGGTCAACCCCGAAATGACGGCGGTGACGCCAGGATTGACCACGAACAACTGGACGGCGTTGTTCCCGTTCACCGCCACGAGGCTCGCACCGGGCCCGGCGATGGTGACATCACTGGCGAGCGTGATACTCGACGTCAAGGTGATCGGTGAACCAGGCGGGCACGACACCGTGAAGTCGATGGTGTCCCCGGGTGCGGCCGCTCCCACCACGGCCGGGAGGGAGCCCGGACCGCTGCTCGCGCAGGTCGTCACCGTGTCGTTGGCCGCCTCGGCTGCCTGGATGGCCACAACCGACAGCGAGGCGCTCACGACGCCGACGATGAGGCCCGCTCGGATCAGGCGGCTGGCACGCCGCCGGGCTGCCCCAGGAAGTGGCGTGCGCACAGATGATCCCTCAATCGGACGCTTCCCCCGCTGAATGCCCATTGACCGAGCCCCTCTCACGCCGAGGCCGATCACACGGCCACGTCCTGGACCCTTTATAGACAAGGGGCGTTACTGCGGCGTTACAGCTGCGCATCATCCCCTGCCGTACCCCTTGACCAGGAGTTTCGTCCATCAGGACGCGCCCATCGTGGGACGCCCGAAGCAGCGACCGCCGATCGAGCCCTCGGTGCTGTCTTTTGCGAGCGGTGCTCGACCAAAGGCGTGACCGCTCGACCTCCCGCTCTATATCGCTCTGGCGACACCAGGCTTACCCACCCTGAGGGCCGGTTTTGATAGCCACGGCATGGCCGGACCGATCCCCTCGGTCCCGATCGCCAACACCCGAATGCAGGTCCTCGTTGTAACCGTCAAGTGACGTGTTCGCCACGTAGATGAGCCTGGCATGTCATGCCTCCGAATCGAAACCCGATCGAAGATAGTTCGCACCTCCTGCTCAGGATTGCCCGGTTCTGCGTGTCCAGGCTGGCCGGGTCTCTGGGCCGCCAGACCAGGCGAGACCCACCCGTAGCTGGTTACCCAGCCGAGGTCGAGCGGTCACGTGACTTTTGGCCAGCTGACGACCC
>JBEKVE010000099.1:0-12144 GCA_049514335.1 Acidimicrobiales bacterium | reverse complement strand
CGCGCTGGAGGAGATCGAAGGCCCCCTCCCCCGCCACCCGCACCGTGCCAAGGTGGCTCACGTCGAAAGCCACGGCGTCGCGCCGGCAGGCCTCGTGCTCGGCGAGCGTACCGGTCGGGTAGGCGAGGGGCATGAGCCATCCCCCGAAGGCGACCAGCTTCGCCCCGAGGGCCCGATGGACGTCCTCGAGCGGTGAGTGCCGGAGGTCGGCGTCGGGTTCGTCGTGCCTGTCGAGGGGCGCGCCGACGTCGGCTGACGCCCGTTCCGGGGGGACCACGCCGTCAGATTAGGCGGCGGGTGAGGAGGGCTTGGGAAACCCGTACTTGGCCAGGAGGGCCAGGTAGTCGCGCTGGTACAGGAGCTTGACCTCGACCCCCGGGTGCAGCTCCCGCAGGCGCCGCACCTTGGCGTTCTTCCGGGTGACGAGCTTCTGGCTGAGGGTGGTCAGCTCGATGAAGCAGCGGTGATCGGGCAGGTAGAAATCGGGCCGGAAGGCGACTCGCGGAGACCCGTCTGTGTGCCACTCCAGGACGAACTCGACCGGCTCGTACTCCCAGCGGACGTCGTAGAAGTCGAGCAGCTCGGCGAAGTGCCGCTCGGAGTCGTGGGCAAAGGACACCGCCACACGAACCCGAGGAGCGCCCGCCGCCTCCACCGTCAGCCTCGGGCCTCCCGCACCGGTGTGCCCAGATGCGGTGTGGGCGGCGCTGCCGCCGGACGTTCGATCTGCAAGATGGCGGCGTCGAGCTCTTCGAGCACACCCGACAGGGGGACGATGTTGAGCACGCCCTGGCCGCCCTTCAAAAGGTCGACGACCTCACCGTCGCTACGCGCCAGGACCGAGTCCGACCCCACCAGCACGAGGTTCGTGGATGCGAGGTCACCACCCAGTCCGCCGCGCAGGCACTCCACGGCGCGCCGGGCTCGCTGCAACGAGATGCCGGCGTCGAGCAGTTGCTTGATGACCTTGAGCTCGACGACATCGGTGTACGCGTAGCGCCGTTGCGTGCCACTGCCGCGCGCGTCGGCGATCGAGGGGCGAAGCAGTCCGGTGCGGGCCCAGTAGTCGAGCTGCCGGTAGGTGATGCCGACGAGGGCACACACCTGCGGACCGCGGAAGCCCTCGGTGTCGCGGGGCGCCTCGGACATGCCCGGCAGTTGGGCGGCGTGTGCCGCAGGGTCGGCCATTGGGGATTTCCTCCTCCACCTCAGGTGCAGCTTCATCCTACCCGCGAGGTGACATCAGGGTAGTTACGAATCTGTCAGTGAGGGCGGACCGCCGTCGTACCGGTCGGCGCCGAGGCGGCGGTCGACGTCGCTAGATCTCCCTTCTGCCACAAGACGAACACCGTGCCCGGGCCACACGTCGCCCCACCGCACGGGCGACGTCGCCGGTCCCCCGACACGGGCTTCACGGGACGCCGACATCTGGCCGGACGCGAACGTGCAGGTAGGAGGATTACCCTCACCCTCACGTTGTAGTTGAGATCGAGGGTTGGAAGCGTGGATCGACCGGCCTGGGGCGTGCAGGGTCGGTGGCGGGGATGGCGCCGTGGGATCGGCCAGGGGCAGGGGGAGCCCCCGTCGTGTTGAGGCGAGCGATGGGGGGCGGCGATGATCCTCTCCATGCCCGACTCCCGGTCCCCGTCCGAACCGTCACAGCACGAGCAGCCGGCATGGGGCCCCCCGCCGGGGGCTCGGGGCACCGAGGGCGCGCCCGTGCCCGTGCACCGGCGGTCGCTCGAGTTCGAGGCGTTCGACCACGGTGACACGGTGTCGGTCACCGCCCGTCTGCGAGACGACCGGCCGTGGGCGGCGGCGGCCGGGAGCGTGGAGCACGTGCACGACATGGAGCTCGAAGTCGAGGTGACCAAGGCGGACCTCACCATCGTGGCGGCACGCGCCACCATGGGCCGTTTCCCCCATGCCGAGTGCCCCGACATCACGAGCGCCTTCGGTGCCATGGTGGGACTGCGCGTGGGCCGGGGCTACACCCGCGCCGTGCAGGAGCGCTTCGCCGGGCCGGCCGGCTGCACACATCTCGACCAGATGGCGCGGGCCATCGGGCCCGTGGTGGTGCAGGCCGTCACGTCGTGTCGCGCCATGACGCGCGACTGGGCGGCGCTCGGCGACGCTGCGAACAGCCCCACCTTCTTCTCCCGCAATACGTGCCACGTCTGGGCCGACGACGGCCCGGCGCAGCGCAAGGTGGCGGCCGGATGGCGGCCGGGAATGGGTGGCTATCCCGCTCCCCCGGTGGCCGTGGTGCTACGCCAGCGCGACGGCGGCGACCAGCGCGCGTGAGCGACCCCGTCAGTCGATACGGCGCATCTCGGCGCGGTAGCGCCGGCCGTTCTTGACGTACTCCTCCGCCGCCACCCGGATCATCGCGAGGCGCGATGCTCCGGGCCGGACCACGGCGGGAATGCCCAGTGCCAGTCCGCCGGGGGGAACGTGCATCTGGCGCGGCACGACCGCTCCGGCCCCCACCGTCGCCCCGGTGCCGACCACGGCGTGGTGCAGCACCACGGCGTCCGAGCCCACCAGGCACTCGTCTTCGAGGATGCATCCCTCGAGGTGCACGAGATGGCCCACCACGCACCCCGCTCCCACCATGGTCGGGAAGCCCGGGCCGGCGTGCACCACCGTGCCGTCCTGGATCGAGGTACGCGCCCCCACCACGATCGAGCCGTAGTCACCGCGCAGCACCGCAGCCGGCCACACCGTGGCATCGGGCCCGAGGGTCACGTCACCGATGACCGAGGCGTCGGGGTGGACGAAGGCGTGGGGGTCGATGGTGGGCACCACGTCGCCGAGGGCGTAGATGGCCATGGCGGGCGACGCTACAGGGACCCCTGGACAGAGGCGAACGCCGTCCGCCCGCCGGGCGCGCTCTGAAGGGCGCGCCCGGGGCCCCCACGGGCAGATCGGGACCAAAGTCCCTATTGGCCTGGTGCGGCGGCGTCGATGTGCCTGGTGTGCTCTGAGAGCCGCGGGCCCGCTAGGACAGGACGCCGTGCGTACGACCATCACGACCAACATGCGAGAACGGCGGGTGATGCGGCTGTGGCAGGTCGCGGCCATCGCCATCCTCGTGTTCGGGTCCGTGGCGGTGACGGTGGGCACCTGGGGGTGGTACGTCACGAACCGGGACCACAACCGCACCCAGCGGGTGAGCAACGCCAACCAGCTGGCCCGCTCGGTCGGCGCCACCCTCGAGGACTACAGCGACCAGACGGCGAGCACGGCCGCTCTTTTCAGCCAGCCCGGCCTGCTCACCCACGCCGCCTTCGGGACCTACGTGCGCCAGGCCGACCTGAGCGGCCGCTACCCGGGGCTGCGAGGCGTTGGATTCATCTCTCTCGTGAACCAGGGCGCGTTGCCCGCCTTCGTGGCTCAGGCCCGGTCCGACGGCCTCCCCAACTTCACCGTGGTTCCGGCCGGATCGCGACCGTCGTACTGCGTCGCCAGCTACGTCGAGGTGAGCGGCCTCAGCACGCCGTTCCCCCTCGTCGGGTACGACCTGTGCACCGTCCCCACGCTGAGCCAGCAACTCGGTGTCGCCACCGAGACCGGGCAGGTGCAGGTCATTCTGGAGGACACCCTGGCCAGCGGTGCCGCCTACCGGGGCAACTTCGTGCTCGTGGTCCCGGTGTACGAGGGCTCCCCCCGCACCGCGGCGCAGCGCCAAGCCCAGGTGGTGGGTTGGGTGGCCGCCCTCGTCGACGGGCGCGAGCTGCTCGGCGCCCTGGGCGGGGCGGGCTCCCACACGAGCCTCGAGCTGTTCTCGGGGTCGACCACCGAACCGAGCCAGCTGGTGGTGGCTTCCCCACCCGGGGTCGACCACACCGGTGCCAATGCCGACGTGGTGCAGCTCGATGCCGAGGGCCGTTGGACGCTCCGGGTCCTTCCCCTGCGCGGTGCGCCCGGGCCGACCAACCCGCTCGTGGCCCCGGCCGTCGTGTTCTTCATGGCCCTGCTCCTCAACATCGCCATGGCCGGGTTCGTGTGGGATCTGGGACGCGGTCGGCTGCGAGCCGTGCGCTCGTTCATGGAGAGCGAGCGGCGCTTCCAGTCCATTGCGTCGTGCTCACCGGTGGGCATTCTCGAGCTCGGCACCGACGGCTCCACCCAGTACCTGAACCCCCGCCTCGAGGAGATCGCCGGGGTCGACGCCTCGTTCCTCGAGAAGCGGGGCTGGCTGGCGTGCGTCCATCCCGATGACCGGGCCAGGGTGTCGCGCTTGGCACGCTCGGTGTGGCCGGCGCGCGACGATGTGAGCGCCAGCTTCCGCCTCATGCGCCCCGGTGGAGACGTCCGCCACGTACGGGTGCTCGCCGCCCCGGTCACGACCGACGTCGGAACGTCGGACCGCTATGTGGCGACGGTGCAGGACGTCACCGACGAGGTGGCCGCCAACGAGGCGCTCGCCTTCCAGGCCATGCACGACCACCTGACGGGGCTTCCCAACCGGGCCCTGTTCCTCGACCGCCTCAATCTGGAGTTGTCCAACGCCACGCGCTCGGGGTCCGGACTGGCGGTCATGTTCCTCGATCTCGACCGGTTCAAGGTGATCAACGACGGCCTCGGGCACCAGTCCGGTGACGACCTGCTCCGGGCCGTCGCCAACCGGCTCCAGCGCGTCGTGCGCTCCGGTGAGACCGTGGCCCGCCTCGGCGGAGACGAGTTCACCTTCATCTTGCACGACATCGAGGGGGCCAGCTCCGCCGCCGGGGTGGCCGAACGCATCCTGGCCGCGCTGGCGGAGCCACTGGTGGTGGCGGACAGAGAGGTCGTCATCACCGGAAGCATCGGGATCGTGCTGCCGAACGCGGCGTCGATGGCGTCGACGTTGCTGCGCGACGCCGATGCCGCCATGTACCGGGCCAAGGAGCTGGGCCGGTCCCGGTTCGAGATCTTCGACGAGGAGCAACGCCGGGCGGTGGTGAAGCGACTGACCATCGAGGGGGAGCTCCGTCGCGCCATCGAGCACGCAGAGCTGCGCCTGCACTACCAACCCGTGGTGTCGCTCACGAGCGGCGAGGTGCTCGGGGCGGAGGCGCTCGTGCGGTGGGAGCACCCCACCCGGGGCATCCTCCAACCTGCGGAGTTCATCCCCGTGGCCGAGGAGACGGGCCTCATCGTTCCCCTGGGCGAGTGGGTCTTCCGCACCGCCGCCGCTGACCTGGCCCGCTGGGACGACCAGGGACAACGCCCCCGGCTCGAGCAGCTGGCGGTCAACGTGTCGGCGCGCCAGCTCGCCAGCCCGTCACTGTGCCCGGCGGTGCGCGACGCCCTGTCGGTGTCGGGCGTCGAGGCGCACCGAATCAGCGTCGAGGTCACCGAGTCGGTCATCATGACCGACGACGCCGTCACCCGGCGTTCTCTGAGCGAGCTCCGCTCCCTCGGTGTGTGCATGGCGATCGACGACTTCGGAACGGGGTACTCCTCGCTGGCGTCGCTGTCGATGCTGCCGGTGGGCGTCGTCAAGATCGACAAGTCGTTCGTCGACCGCATCGGCCGTGAGCACGACGGGGGGCCCATCGTCACCGCCGTGGTGCAGATGGCGCACGCCCTCGGCATGCAGGTGATCGCCGAAGGAGTGAGCCTCGACGAGCAACGCCGGTTCCTGGCGAGATGCGGGTGTGACCAGGCCCAGGGGTTCCTGTGGTCCCCCGCCCTCGTAGCCGACGAGTTCGTCCACTGGTGCGCGCAGTGGTCGGCCCGGTCGGAGGGGTCGGTGGCCCGCCGGCGCCTGGTGGGCTGAACCGCCGGAGCCGGGCCGGCAACGGGCAGAGTCGCCTGGTTTCGGGGCCACCGAGGGGCGACGGAGGGGGCGAAGCGGCCGTGACCGGGGACGGTGACCTTCCCGGACCCGGGTCGGGGCGGGTCCGCCCGGGCCAGGGAAGTGGTGGTCGTTGCCTTGTTCGGCGGGTCCTGCGGTCACGGCCGCTTCGCCGTGCTGTTCCCCCACTATCGGCCGCCACCCTTTGGGAACGGTCATGCCCCGCTGAGCGTCTCCTGTGGATCTCGTCGG
This sequence comes from Acidimicrobiales bacterium, assembly GCA_049514335.1. Lineage (GTDB taxonomy): Bacteria > Actinomycetota > Acidimicrobiia > Acidimicrobiales > UBA8190 > JBEKVE01. The sequence goes on along the minus strand of JBEKVE010000099.1, from coordinate 6,107 downwards.
CGCAGGAGCCCCCGGCCGGTCGGGCCCCTCGCCCCGGGGGTCAAGTTCGCACGGACGGATTCCGATGGTCCAGGCGGGGACGTCCACCGGGAACGGGTATGTGGGGTGACAGGGCGGCGTCCGTGCCGCCGGCGCAGTCGACCCCGAGGTGACGCCGTGGACCAAGAGGCCAGGACCGAGCGACCGCAGGTGCGGCGGGTGGGGCCACGGGCCGTACGCCCCACGTCCTCTTTGTCGGGCCTGTCCGACTTCTTCCCCCGGGAGCTGAGCTGCGCCAACTGCGGGGCACGTTTCGTCACGCGGGTGCGCGACGGGGACCACCTCTGTCCGGTGTGCTTCTCGGGGCTGGCCGAGGCGGCCCGATCCCGGCGCGTGGCGGCCCGCCGGCGCTGCGCCTGAGGGGTCCACCGTGACGGGGTCGCGCTCCCCCGGGAGCGGGACCGTCGCCAGCCCCGCCACGCCCCTCGGCACCGGGGTCCTGCGGAGCGGTCCCCCATCGTGCCGTTGTGGGCCGCCCTCGGTAACGTGGATCCGCCGGTGTCCACGCGTCGTGTCCCGGCAGGAGGTGCTCCCCATGACCATGACCGGCCTTCCGCCCACCGCACTGCACCGCGGTGAGGACGAGCTTCCCTTCGTCGACATCGGCGACGGGGCCACCCTGCAGCTGCTCCAGGTGGACCTGTCCAACGGGGTGTGGATCGTGCGCAACCATTTCCCGCCCGACACGACCATCCCCACCCACAAGCACACCGGTCACGTCTACGCCTTCACCCAGACCGGGTCGTGGTACTACAAAGAGTACGCCGACGTCGTGAACACGGCCGGCTCGTACCTCTACGAGCCGGCCGGCTCGGTGCACACGCTGCACGTCCCCGCCACAAACGAGGGCGACACCGACGTTTGGTTCGCCATCCACGGCGCCAACCTGAACCTCGACGCCGACGGCAACGTGGAGATGGTCATCGACGCCCACGGCATCCTCCCCTTCTACCGAGCCGTCTGCGCCGAGCAGTACGGCATGCCCGATCCCCCCGTCGTCGTCATCGGCGCCTGACGGTGCGAGCTGCCGTTCTCTGCGAGGACCGTCCCCGGCTCGAGCTCGCCGACGTGCCCACCCCGGCACCGGCGGTGGGCGAGGTGCTGGTACAGGTCACGGGGTGCGGCATCTGCGGGAGCGACCTGCATCTCGCCAGCCGGCTGGCCGAGCCCGGGTCCGTGCTCGGCCACGAGATCGCCGGTGTCGTCTCGGCGCTGGGCGACGGCGTCGAGCCGGGCCGGTGGCCGGTGGGCACCGCCGTGTCGGTGCGGCCCTTCGCCGGCTGCGGGCGGTGTGCGCATTGCGTGGGAGGTCGGGCCGACCACTGCGCCGGGTTCAAGCTCCTGGGCCTCGAACGCCCCGGCGGGTTCGCCGAGTTCGTCACGGCGCGCGCCGACGAGCTGTTCGGATTGCCCGCCTCGGTGGGTCGCGACGAACAGCCGCTCGTGGAGCCGCTCGCCATCGTGCGCCACGCCTTCCGCCGAGGCCACCTGGTGGCGTCGGACCGGGTCGCCATCCTGGGCGCGGGACCGATCGGCCTGGCCGCGGTGGCGTGGGCCCGGGCCACGGGGGTCGAATCGGTGGTGGTGAGCGAGCCCTCGGCACTGCGCCGCGATCTGGCCATCGCCCTCGGGGCGAGCGCCGTCGTCGATCCCGCCGCAGGCCCGGTGGGCGGTGCCATCGCCGAGGCCAGCGGTGGAGGGCCGAGCGTCGTCATCGAGTGCAGCGGACAGCCGGGCACCATCGAACAGGCCATCGAGGTGGCGGCGGTGGACGGCCGGGTCGTGGTGGTGGGCATCTGCCCGCAGAACGACACCATCTTCCCCTTCTGGGCCATGAGCAAGGAGCTCGACCTCCGCTTCTGCGTGTACTACGGGCGCGAGGACTTCCTCGACACGATCGACGCCCTCGACACCCACTCGGTGGACGCCGTACCCATGGTGACCGAGACCATCGGCCTCGACGAGCTGCCCGAGCGCTTCGCCCACCTCGAGCGCGACCCCGACGCCGGCAAGGTCATCGTCCGCCCCTGAGGCACCGCCACGTCCCCACCCGGCCCGCACATCGGAGGCGCCACCATGGTCAAGGAACCGAAGGAGCATTGGAAGACCGAGCCCGAGGACCAGGACTTCCCTGCGGCCCGGACCTACCTGTCACTGCTGCTCGAGCCGGAGCGGGCCAAGCGGCTGGCCCGGGCGCTCGAACGCGCCACCACCCTCGAGTACTTCATGGCCAAGGACATCCTCCGGGCGAGCGGCCTGGCCCTTCTGGACGCCGACAACAAAGAGGTCTCCAAGGACCTCGGCAAGGTGGATTCGGGCATCAAGCTGTCGCCCGTGCTGCTGGTGCGGGGCACGCCGCTGTGGGTGGCCGACGGATACCACCGGGTGTGCGCCAGCTACCACCTCGACGAGAACGCCGCCATCCCCTGCCGCATCGTGGGCCGCGACAAGGCCACCTGAGCGACAAGGCCACCTGAGCCACGCCAGCGGGTCCTGCCGTGGTGGCAGGGGCTCCTGACACCCAGGCGCCCGCCGGCGTCGGCGTTACAGGGGCCGGACCGTCCCGGGCCCGATTTTCGTCATCGTTGGGGACGCCGGAACGACCCGGTGGCGGGCATTGTCGTTGCGTCAGGACCTGCGCAGCGCTTTATTCCTGGCCCTGCTCAGAGTGACGCGGGAACCGCCAGGCCCTGCCCCCCACGGCCTGGCGGTACCCGCGTCACCTTTGGCGCAAACGGCCCCGCCTCGATTCGCACCGGCGTCAGCCCGTTCCGCGCACCACCAACCGGTGGCTCCACACCAGGACGCGGTACGTCCCCACCCGGTAGGTGCGGGCGACAGGGCCGAAGCTGTGGCGGGCCGACGCCGGCGTGATCCCTCCCCACGCAAGCGCCGTGTCGTACACGAGGAACTCGAACGAGCCGTGCCGGTACCACGTGAGCTCGGACTGCCGGTCGTAGCGCCCGATGTGGCCGGTGCCGTCGGCGATCACCGGCCGGATGGTGACGGCGTCGTCGCTCGACACGGTGGTGAGCGAGGCGCTCCAGTAGTCACCGACGCCGCGGTCGAGGTGATGTGCCTCCAGGAAGTGCACGAGCTGGGTGACGGGCCGGTGCGGCTGCGGTGTGGCCAGCGTGAACCCCACCCCGGCCGCCAACGACGCCACCACGACCGCGCCGAGCAGTCCGTAGCGCCACCGCTCCCGCGCCGTGGCCGACGCCACCACCCGGGCCACGAGCCGTGCCCCGAGCACGGAGCCGAAGATCACTGCCCCGGTGAGGTCGCGCGACAGGTCCTGATCGCCGCTGTAGGTGAGCGTGAGGAAGAGGGCGAGGTCACCCACGACGCCGAGGAGGAGGAGGTCCTCGAGGCGCCAGCCCTCGGAGGGACCTGTCGGTGCCCTGTGTCCCGGCAGCACGCCCGCCACGAGCCTGACGGCCGCCACTGCCACGCCGCCCACCACGACGGCCACCCCCACCACGTGGACCAGCTCGAGCGGCGTGGGCACGCCGCCGTACCCGAGGCGCCCACCTCCCACACCCAGCATGTGCGCTCCCCAGGTGGCGACGAGTCCCACGTTGGACAGCAGCCGGAGCCCCGTGGCGGTCGGGTGCGAGCTCGTCACGCCGAAGCTCCCCACGGCGCCGGCCACGGCGTGCACGACGAGGGCGAGTGCGCCAGCGGCGACGGGGGCGGCGGCGGTGGGGACGGCGCCACGCCAGTGGCGGGTGCGGAGCCCGGCCACCACCCCGGCGCCGAAGGCGGGGAGCATGCCCATGACCGCTGTCTGGAAATCCCCGAGCACCCCGGCGGCGAAGAGGACGACGGCCGCCGCCCATCCCCACCCGAAGCGGCCCCGCCGCAGGGCGGCGAAGGCGAGCAAGCACCACAGGGCCGTGCCCACGTGCAACGGCCCCTGCAGGAAGTAGTCGGCGAGCACGTGGCTCGGCAGCGCCAGCAACGCCACCACCGTCACCACGGCGGCCACCGCCGCAGCACCGCCATGGCCGACGCGCGCCGTCAGGGCCGCGCTCGTCACCACCGCGGCGCCGATGACGGCCGGCACGAGGAAGAGCAACGCCGGCGTCACCCCGGTCAGAGGCACGGCCGCGGCGTAGAACAGGGCGTCGATGGTCCAGAACGAGTCGAGCGACAAGGACCAGTGATGGAGCAAGGCGTTGCCCGTGCTCATGGCCTGGCCCTCGAGCACGACGGTGGCGCCGTCGGCGTTGCCCACCACGGCGTGCAGCGACGCCGCGTCCAACAGCGCCACCAGCGCCGCGAACCCACCCACCGCCAACGCCACGCGCACGGCCCAGGTGCGCAGGGTGCGGTGGTCGGGGCGTCCGGAGCCCGGCGTGTGGGGTGGGGCGGTCTGCAGGTCGATCATGGTGGGCCTCGGGCCCTGCGGCCGCACCGTGGGGTCCGTCGGTCACCCTATCCAGCCGCCAAGCGGGCCGAGGGTGTCGCCGGCGTCGCGCACGCTCTCCGCTCGCGTCATCGACGATGGGCCGGTCGCACGGGCTGTGCTCAGGGCTGTCCCAGGGTCGTCCCAGGGCCGCCTGGGAGAGTGACCGACGTGGCTGTCTCCACTGTCGCCGCCGACGCGCGCCCTTCCGTCGAGGTGGAGCTGGGCGGCCGGCGCCTGCGATGGTCGGTCGAGCGGACGTGCGTGGCGAGCCTGGTGGCGCTGCCCGTGCTCGTCTTCGTCGTGCCCGCCCTGGCCGGCCACCCGGTCGTGCCGGGAGACGACTCCAGCCAGAACTTCCCCTTGCGGGTGCTGGTCGGCACGGATCTGCGCCACGGCACCCTGCCGTTGTTCAACCCCTTCATCTGGAGCGGAGCGCCGCTGCTGGCAGGCTGGAACGCAGGAGCGGCGTACCCGCTCACCTGGCTCTTCGCCCTGCTTCCGGGGGTGGCGGCGTGGACGGTGGGCCTGGCCGTGACGTGGTGGGTGGCGGGTATCGGCTGCTACCTCTTTCTCCGGGCCTCACGGCTCGCCGCCGTGCCGGCCTGGCTCGGGGCGGTGACCTTCGCCTTCGCCGGCGCCATGGCCGCGCAGGTCGCCCACGTCGGCCTGGTGACCGGCGTCAGTTGGGTGCCGGTCGAGCTCCTCGCCGTGCTCCGCCTGACCGAGCGACGGGCCACGGCAGCGCCGCGGACGACGGCCCCTGGCGGCGCGGCGGTTGCAGGGCGCAGCGGGTGGGCGTCATGGCGTGCCGGTTGGACCGCCGTGCTCGCCCTTGCCGTCGCGCTCACCATCCTCGCCGGCGAGCCGCGCGCCATCGACGATGCCGCCGTCGTCGTGGTGCTGTACGCGGGATGGCGTCTCTTGCGGTCGGGCCGCGGCCGGGGTTGGCCGCTCGTCTCGCTCGTCGCCGGAGCCGCCATCGGTGTCGGGCTGGGTGCGGTGCAATGGGCACCCGGTCTCCTCGCCGTGAGCGGGTCGCAGCGCGCCGTACGGACGGCGGCCCTGTTCACCTCGGGCTCGCTCCCGATGCGGTGGCTCACGCTGCTGTTGGTCCCCAACCTGTTGGGTGGCACGGGGTCGTTCGGCCAGCCCGCCTTCTTCGCCACCTACAACCTGACGGAGGTGACGGGCTACGTGGGGATCCTCCCCCTCGTCGCCGCGTTCGCCCTGCTGGCCAAGCTCCGGTGGCGCCGTCGCGCTCCCGAATGGCTGGTGTGGCACGTCGTGGCCGTGGTGGGGCTCGTCCTCGCCCTCGGGGGCAACACGCCGGCGTGGCATCTCCTCATCCATGTGCCCCTGTTCGGGGGGCAGCGCCTGCAGAGCCGCAACGTGTTCGTCCTCGACCTGGCGCTGGCGCTGCTCCTCGCCTACTGGGCCGACGCCTGGCTGGGCGCCCGGCGCCGCCGGCGGAGAGCGGGCACCGGGCACGAGGCCGGCGCCCTGCTGGGTGTGGTGCCTGCGCTCGGGGCGGTGGCGGTCGCCGTCGTCGCCCTGGCCTGGGGGGCGGGGTTCCTCCGGTGGCTCGGGGTGACCCCGGCCGCCGCCGGCGTGGACGGTGCGCTCAAGCCGTGGCTCGTGCCGTCGCTCGTCATCGGCG
>JBEKVE010000098.1:0-17092 GCA_049514335.1 Acidimicrobiales bacterium | reverse complement strand
TGGACCATCGAGATGAAGCAGCGTCCCATGCGCGTGGCGGCACGCCTGGCGCACCCGCTGCTGCGCTGGGGCCACGACCGGGTCGTGGACGCCACGGTCGACGGCTACCGCCGCTTCCTGGAGGAGCATCCGACCGAGGGACCAGACGAGGGGGCAGGCCCCTCCTGAGGGGGGCCGGTTGGGTCAGGTGAGGCGGGCCACGGCCAGGGCCGTGGCCCCGGTCACCGTGGCCCACGACAGGGCCCGCAACGCCTGTTCGAGGGGGGCGAGCAGCTCGGCGCGCCCCAGGCTGCGCACGCTGCCGTCGGCCAGCGTCATGGTGGCCGCCACCGATCGGGTGGACCGGCGCAACAGCCGGGCCGGGGTGCTCAGGCTGCGCTGTGCCAACGACAAGGCGAAGGCACCCGCCGCCGCCAGCACGGGCGCCAGGCGCAGCGTGCCGGTCTCGGCCACATAGGCGGTGAGGACGGGGAAGGCGCCCCACGCCGCGGCGAAGCCCACGTCGGTGTGCACCAGCCCGCCGAACAGCTCTGCGTTGTACGCCACCACCAGGACCGGGCCCACCACGATGCACGGCACGAGGGCCAGCCCCACCCGCTCGACCCCGACGACGCCGAGGGCCACGGCGCCGGCCAGGGCGGCGGCACTGGCAGCCACCAGGACGGGACCGGCGATGGCCGTGCGCAGGGGCCGGCCGTGCAGCTCGTCGAGGGCATGGGCGGCGATCCCGACCGCCAGGAAGAACCCCAGCACCGCGGCCACGAGCCGCGACACCGACACCCGGGGAGCGAGCGACGCCCCGATCACCACGTACGACAGGTGCCAGGCGGTGTAGGGCGGGTGCAGGAGCGTCCACCAGTCGCGCCACCCACCGCGGCGCGCCGCGTAGAAGGCGGGACGGGGGGCGTCAGCCACCGGCGCGCCGCCCCCACATGACGAGGCCACCGCCCAGGCTCATGCGCCGCACGCCGACGTCGGTGATCCCCGCGTCGCGCCACGCCTGCACCGTCCACTCCACCGGGAACCGGCGGTAGTGCGCCGAGATGTTGGGACCGAGGAACCGCCCCACGCGGTACCACTCCCGACCGCCGGTGAGCGCACCGGCCAGCGGGAGCACGCCGCGGGTGTAGGCCCACCACCACGCCCGCCAGAAGCGGGTGCGGGGCACCAGGAATTCCAGGTTGGCGAGCACCCCCCCGGGACGCACCACGCGTGCCAGCTCGCGGATGGTGGCCGCCGGGTCCTCCACGTAGCGCAGCAGGTAGGTGAACGACAGGGCGTCGAAGGACGCGTCGGGAAAGGGGAGCTGCTCACCCCGGCCCACCACCAGCTGCACCCGGTGGGCGGCACCGGCCGCCTCGACGGTGCGCCGTCCGGTGCGCACCATGGCTTCGGTGACGTCGACGCCCACCACGCGGGCATCGCTGCGCGCCCGGATCTGCAAGGCGACGCCGGCCGTGCCGGTGGCGACGTCGAGCACCCGGGCCGGCGACCCCGTCACCACGTGGCCCACCATCTCCCGGCGCCACCGCCCGTTCTGCCCGAACGACAGCCATTCCGCCAGCCGGTCGTAGCGCTCGGGGAGATGCGCGAACAGGCTTCGGGCGAACCGGTTGTCGCGGGCCGTGCCGGACCCGCCGTCGAGGCGCATGGCCCGACACTCCCACACAACCGCCCCGCCAGTCCGGGCCGCAGCCGGCGGGAGCGAGTGGGCCGCCCTCCTCAGGAGGCCCGGGTGGCCGGCGTGGCGTCCGGGGCGCAGTGCAGACAAGCCCGGAACCCGGCGGCCCGGGCGGCGGCGGCGCTGCGGAACCGCACCTCGTGTGCCGCCCCGATGCGCCGGGCACAGGTGCACGACGGCACGCAGAACACCCCCGTCGTGTCGCTGCCCACGAAGCGGACCCCGGAAGCGGCGAACCGCTCCAGACGCCCCAGGTCCACGCCCTCGGCACCGAGCAGGGCGCGCTTCATGGGCACACCGAGGCCGTAGTTCCCGACGTGGCCGTCGGTGCGCACCACCCGGTGACAGGGGATGAGCACCGGGACCGGGTTGCGGCCGAGGGCCGAACCGACGGCGCGCACGGCCTTGGGCCGGCCGATGCGGCTCGCCACCCAGCCGTAGGGGCGCACCTCACCGGGTGGGATCTGCAGGGTGGCGTCGAGCACGGCCCGCTCGAACGGCGTCAGGCCCGACAGGTCGTAGGCGAGGGCCGAGGCCCGGCCGGTACGCAAGGCTCGCGCCAGGCCGGCCGGGGGTCGCCTGGCCGGCACGGCGCGGCGGCCGGTGGAGCGCAGGTGATGGCGGGCGAAGCGGGCCGGGTCACCGCCCATGAGCCGGGCCACCACCACGGCGCAGATGCCGACGTCGTTGAATGCCACGAACAGATCCCCGGTCGGGCCCTGCACCAGCACGAAGCGATCGGCACCGGGCAGGTCGAGGCGCTCCAGCACCGCCTCGACGAAGCCGGCGGGGGCGTTGCTGCGCAGGCGGCGCAGGGCGGTGGGACCGGTGGCGGTGGTCGGGGCAGCTGTCATCACTTCTCCTCGGGATGCTCGGGACGGGCCCCCGCCTGCCGCAGCCGTTCGAGCCCGCGGGCGACGCTGGCCTTGGCCGTGCCCACCGGGCAGGCCAGCACGGCGGCCACCTCGGGATAGGACAGGCCCACGACGTGGTGGAGCACGACGGCGACGCGCTGGCGCTCGGGGAGGGTTTCGAGCAGGCGCACGAGGGCCCGCGACGTCTCGGATCTCTCCGCCGCCTCGTGGGGGCCGGGCCGGAGGTCGACGGCTTCGGGCGCATGGGTGTCAGGGGTGGTGCGGGGCCGGCGCCCGGCGGCCCGCAGGCGATTGCGCCACAGGTTGAGCGTGATGGTGAGCAGCCAAGGCCGCGCCTCGAGGGCACGCAGGCGCGCCGGCTCGAAGCGCTGCAGGGAGCGATACGCCCGCACGAAGGTCTCCTGGGCGATGTCCTCGGCGTCGGCCGGCGAGCGGCACAGGCGGAGGGCGGCGCAGTACACGGTGTCGGCATGGGCCCGGACGAAGGCGCCGTAGCCGCCGTCGAGGTCCTCGCTCAGCTCCGCCAGCATGCGGTCGGCGCCCGTCATGTCATCGATGCTCGCCGCCACACCTCTTCAACCCCGGACGGGCCACATCGGTTGCACCAGCCGGACTCGTGGCCGCGGTCAGGCGTCGTCGGGACCGGCGTCCTCGTCGTCGTCGAATTCGTCCTCGTCCTCGTCCCAGCCCTCGAAGGCGAGGCGCCGCCCCGACATGGCGGGGAACGACATCACCACCAGGACGAAGAGGAGGAACGTCACGATGTGCACCCCGGTGCACCAGATGCAGATGGATCCCAGGCTGAGCAGCTCGGCACCGAGGAGGTAGAGGACGAATCCGATGCCCCCGACCAGCATGGCGAGGCGGACCCAGGCCACCCACGGCGCCCGCGCCCGCCACAGCGGGGGGAGGTTCACGACCACCAGGCCCGTGTAGAAGATGAGCCCCAGCAGCGCCACCGGGATGTGCAACAGGTACGAGTACTTGCTGGTGGTGACGAGGGCGCAGTTGATAAACCCGCTCGACGAACACAGGGGGAGCACGCCCGAGAAGTGGTCGATCGTGAGGTACAGGGAGATGCCGAACCCGACGAGGGACAGGGCGAAGGCGGTCCACGGCCGCCACGCCGGCACGAGGGGCCCGCCGTCGACGTCTTCAACCTCGACGTCGACCTCTCCATCGCTCCGTGGCCGGACCGAGGTCATCGCCGTCTCCCCGTCAGCTCAGCTTCAGGGCGGTCATGGCCTTCTTCACCCCTGCGGCCGAGCACACCGCCGTGGGCTGGTCGTGCGTGAGCGAGCACGTCGCCGCCGTCAGGTAGTTGGCCGTGCCCAGAATGGCCTGGGCCACGGCGCTGCTGGGGTCCGTCAGCTTGGCCGCGATGGCGTTCTGGCTGAGCCCGATGAGCAGTGGGTCGGGGTTGTAGCTCGGCCCGATCACGAAGACCTTGTTGCCGAAGTCGACGAAGGGGTAGCCCGTCTGTTCACCGAAGTGGGCGGAGTAATTGGTCCACAGGTTCTGCTGCGCCTTGGTGAGGGGCTGGAACAGCTTGCGCGTGCCCAGGCCGTTGGTGTCGTTCGTCTCGTGCTCCACCGGGACGAAGTCGATGTACTGGCTCGTGAACTTGACGTTGCGGAAGGAGAAGGTGGCGATGGCCGGGGGGGTGTCCCACGGTGACGAGGTGGTCTCGTCGACACCGGTGAACGTCCCGAACCGGCTGAAGGCGTTCACCATGGCCCACCGCTCCGCGGCGCAGAAGGGACAGAACTCGGCCCCGATGAAGAGGATCTCGGGCTTGCCGCCCGACGTGAGCGGCGGCTGGCCGGTGAGCACGCTGGGCGGCGATACGCCCTGACCCGTTCCCACCGCGGACTCGACCGAGGTGGGGACCCCGGTGACCTGGGCCACGAGCGACGCCGAGGCGGGGAAGGGTGCCGTGGGCGACGCATCACCGGGGGGCAACGCTGTGCTGTTGCCCCCGGTGACCTTCACGATCACGAACACGAGCACGATCACGACCACGAGGCCGATGGCCACGAACCCCATGGTGGAGGGGGAGAAGCGCCGGGGCGGTGGGGCCGAGATGGTCTTGTTGGGCCGACCGGTGCCTTTGCCACCGCCGCCTCGTCCCGCCGCGCCCTTGGCGCCGGGCCCACCGGGGGGACGACCCTTGGCGGTGGGACGGGTACCGGGCTTGGCCTGAGGACGGGTACCGGGCTTGGCCGCGGGGCGTCGAGGCGTCGGAGGCTTCCCGCCGGGACCGGGGCGTTCGCCCGAACCACCGCCTGGCTGCACTTGGCTCATGTGTCGGTCATCCCTTGTCTCGCCCCGTGTGGACCGGTCAATGGTGCCCTAAGACGCACCCCCGGTGGGCGCGGCGGCTCGGCGCGTGCCCCGACGGCGGTCAGCCGTTGCCGCGCCCGGTACGCCGCGCCGCGGCCCGGTGCCGGCCACCGGCCGGGAACATGCGGGCGAGGTGGTTCCACGAACACTGGGGGCAGACCTCGACGACGTAGCAGGCCACCTCGTCGGCCCGGCGGCACAGGCGGGCGAGCTCGGTGGGGGTGGCCGGGCATGTGCCGTTGGGAGGCAGGCGCGTGCCGAAGACGTACGTCACGTGCACGAGGGGCACTTCTTCGCAGATGGGGCAGTCCTCGGGGAGAGCGACGCCCACGTTGCGCGCCGCACGCAGCAGCTCGGGGTGGGCGTCGCACACGTCGAGGCGCGACAGACGGCCCTTGCGGAACTCGCTCACCACGGCGTTGCGGGCCAGGCGGTACTCCACCCGACCACCGGTCCCCGTCACGGGGAATCCTCGCAAGGCCGACGGCCCGAAGCTCATCGCCCCAAGGGTACCGTCGCCGCGCCCCGTTTCACCCGGGTTCGACGCGATGACGTCCTCGGGGGGCAGGTGCACCCCGCCCGCCGGACACGCGTGCCCAGGGCCCCGTCGATGATCGGGCTCGAGCGACCGGTGCGGCGACAGGGCAAGGCCAAGGGGCGGTTGTCCACGGGGTACAGGCGGCGGCGCCGGTCGCCTCCTGCTCCTTCAGGTCCCGGGCCGGTCGACGTCGGGGCGAAGCGTCCGGCGGGTCCGGCGGGCACCGTCAGGGGCCGATTCGAGGTGACTTGAAACGAACCCCGATGTATCGATACGATACATCCAGCGATGTATCAACCCTCCCCGATTCTGCGCCGTTGCGCCCCCCCGAAGGCCTTCTAGATGCTCGAGCTCGCCATCCTGGGCCTGCTCGAGGACCAGGCCATGCACGGCTACGAGATCAGGAAACGCCTGCGTGACGAGCTCGGGCAGATGTCGAACGTGTCGTTCGGCTCCCTCTACCCGGCACTGTCGCGCCTGGAGCGCTCGGGCGCGGTGCAGGCCACCGAGGACGGCGGCGGCTCCGGTTCGAGCCCCGTACCCATGACCGGCTCCCTGAGCGGGGAGCGCGCCGCCCTGCGGGCCAGGCGTTCGGGCTCCACCCTGGGACGGCGGGGTCGGAAGGTGTACCGCATCACCGACGAGGGCAGGCGCCAATTCGCCAAGCTCCTCGACTCCGAGCGCACCCCGGGCACCGAGGACGCCCGCAGCTTCGGGCTGCGCCTCGCCTTCGCCCGCTACCTGCCCCCCCACGCCCGGCTCCGGCTGCTCGAGCGCCGCCGGGCCCACCTGGTCCAGCGCCTGGCCGAGACCCGGGCGGCGGCGGCGGCGGCCGAAGGGCGCCTCGACACCTACACACGATCGCTCATGGAGCACACCACCGAGACAACCGAGCGCGACATCTCCTGGCTCGACCGCCTGATCGAGGCCGAGCGGGACATGCGCACCCGGGAGGGGGCACCGCCGGTGCCGCCCCTGTCGCCGGCTCAGACGGCGATGGGCGCGGCGGGCCGAGCCCTCCTCGGCACGAACACGGTCCAGCACGAGGGAGACGACACATGAGCACGGTCCGGGTCGCCATCGCGGGGGTAGGCAACTGCGCCAGCTCCCTGGTCCAAGGGGTGGAGTACTACAGAGACGCCGATCCCGAGGACATCGTCCCCGGTCTCATGCACGTCACCCTGGGCGGGTACCACGTGGGCGACGTCGAATTCGTGGCCGCCTTCGACGTGGACGCCACCAAGGTGGGCGTGGACCTGTCCAAGGCCATCCTGGCCGGGCACAACAACACGGTCCGCTTCGCCCAGGTCGGCCATCTGGACGTCACCGTCCAGCGGGGTCCGACCTTCGACGGGCTCGGCACCTACTACCGCGACACCGTTGAGGAGTCGCCCGCCGAAGCCGTCGACGTGGCCGAGGCCCTGCGGGCATCGGGTGCGGACGTGCTGGTGAGCTACCTGCCGGTGGGGTCCGAAGAGGCCCAGCGCCACTACGCCCAGGCCTGCCTCGACGCCGGCGTGGCTTTCGTGAACGCCATTCCCGTGTTCATCGCCAGCGACCCCACCTGGGCCCGCAAGTTCCGTGACGCCGGCATCCCCATCGTGGGTGACGACATCAAGAGCCAGGTCGGCTCCACCATCGTGCACCGGGTCCTCACCCGGCTGTTCGAGGACCGCGGCCTCGCCCTCGACCGCACCTACCAGCTCAACTTCGGCGGGAACATGGACTTCAAGAACATGCTCGAGCGCAAGCGGCTCGAGTCCAAGAAGATCTCCAAGACCCAGGCCGTCACCAGCCAGGTGGAGAACTTCGTGCTCGACGCCGACGACGTGCACATCGGTCCCTCGGACCACGTGCCGTGGCTCAACGACCGGAAGTGGGCCTACATCCGCATGGAGGGCCGCAACTTCGGCGACGTGCCCATCAACCTCGAGCTCAAGCTGGAGGTGTGGGACTCGCCCAACTCGGCCGGCGTCATCATCGACGCCGTGCGCTGCGCCAAGCTGGCGCTCGACCGCGGCATCGGCGGACCGCTCGTGGGCCCCTCCGCGTACTTCATGAAGTCACCACCGGTGCAGTACCACGACGACGAGGCGTACCGGCTGGTGGAGTCCTTCGCCGCCGGCGAGGACGCCCCGGCGTGGCCCGTCGACTGAGCCTGCTCGCCCCGGAGCGCTCAGCCTGACCCGGTCTCCTCGGCACGGGCGGGACCGCGCCCGGCCCACCACGCGTCCAGCCGGCGCAGCACCTCCTCCTCGCCGAGCACCCCTTCGTCGAGGCGCAGGTCCAACAAGAACTCGAGCGCTTCGCCCACGACCGGTCCCGGGCCCACGCCGAGGTGGGTCATGACCTGGCGGCCGTCGAGCTCGGGTCGGATGGCATCGAGCTCCTCCTGGGAGCGCAGCTCGGTGATGCGGCGTTCGAGCTCGTCCATGCGCCGTTCGAGCGAGCGGGCGCGCGCCGCGTTGCGGGTGGTGCAGTCGCACCGCGTCAGCTCGTTCAACCGGTCGAGCAGCGGGCCCGCGTCGCGCACGTAGCGGCGCACGGCGCGGTCGGTCCATCCCAGTCGGTAGGTGTGGAACCGCAGGTGCAGCTCCACCAGCCGGGTCACCACCTCGACGTCGTCGTGCGAATAGTGAAGGGCCGTGAGCCGGGCCCGGGTCATGCGGGCGCCCACCACCTCGTGGTGGTGGAAGGTCACCCCGCCCGGGCCGAACTCCCGGGTGCGGGGCTTGCCGATGTCGTGCAACAGCGCCGCCAGCCGCAGCAGGCGGTCGGGGCTCGTCTTGTCCACCACCGCCAGGGTGTGCGCCAGGACGTCCTTGTGGCGGTGGATGGGGTCCTGTTCGAGCGCCAGCCCGGGGAGCTCGGGAAGGAACTCCCCGGCCAGCCCGGTGTCGACGAGGAACCACAGGCCGGGTGACGGCTGCTCGACCACCACCAGCTTGTCGAGCTCGTCGCGCATGCGCTCGGCCGACACGATGGAGAGGCGATCGTGCATCTCGCGCACCGCCGCAACCAGCTCGGGGGCGGGGGCGAGGCCCAGCCCGGCGATGAAGCGCGCCGCCCGCAGCATGCGCAGTGGGTCGTCGGTGAACGACACCTCGGGGGCCTGGGGGGTGCGCAGCCGCCCGGCGGCGAGGTCGGCCAGCCCGTCGAAGGGGTCGACCAGCTCCAGATCGGGAAGACGCAGGGCCACGGCGTTGACGGTGAAGTCCCGGCGCGCCAGGTCGGCCTGGATGGAGTCCCCGAACGACACCTCGGGCTTGCGCGAGTCGGGCACGTACACGTCGGCACGGAAGGTGGTGATCTCGTAGTCGACGCCGGCGCGGGCGCACCCGACGGTGCCGAAGCGCTCGCCCTGCAGCCACACAGCGTCGGCCCAGCCCTTCACCAGGCGTTGGATCTCGTCGGGCCGGGCATCGGTGGTGAGGTCCACGTCCCGCTTGCCGGGCGCGGCGCCGGGGCCCGAGAAGGCGTCGCGCACCGAGCCGCCCACGAGGTAGAGCTCGTGGCCCGCATCGGTGAAGCGCGTCGCCAACTCGGCCGTGACGTCGAGCAACGGGCGGAACCGGGCGGGGATCACCGGTGCGAGGGTACTGCCCGGGGTCGGCGGGCCCGGGTGGGCGACGTTGACCCGGTCCCCCACCCGTCGTAGCGTCCGCGTCGATGGGACCGCTGTCGCCTTCTCGAACCGAGCGGGCCGAGCTGTGCGACCTCCTCGTGGCCGTGGGCCCCGACGCCCCCACCCTGTGCGAGGGGTGGACCACCAACGACCTCGCCGTTCATCTCGTGGTGCGCGAGCGCAACCCCCTGGCCGGTCCGGGCCTCGTCCTGTCGGGTCCCGCCGCCGCCCTCACGGCACGCATCATGGCCCGCACCAAGGCGCGCCGCAGCTACAGCGAGCTGGTGCAGCGGGTGCGCAGCGGCCCGCCCCCGTGGACCGCACCGTTCGACGCACTCATCAACACCGTCGAGTACTTCGTGCACCACGAGGACGTCCGCCGCGGCGGCGGGGACGACACACCCCGGCCCGCGGCCGACACCGGGGTCCTCGACACGGCGCTGTGGCGGTCGCTCGAGCGCGGGGCGCGGCTCATGACCCGGCCCCTGGGCGAGACCGGGCTCGACCTCGTGCGCTCCGACGGCGAGGTGCTCCACGCCCGTCGGGGCACGCCCACGGCCACCCTGACGGGAACGCCGGGGGAGATCACGCTCTTCCTGAGCGGCCGCACCACGGCTGCCCGGGTGGAGGCGGGCGGACCTCCCGAGGCGGTGGCGCGCCTGCGGTCCGCGGGCTTCGGCCTGTAGCCCGGGCACCGTCCGCGGTCCGCGCCCAGCCCCGGGGCGGGCGGGCGCGGCCGGTAGGCTGCCACGCCGAGGTGGACCGGACCGAGGCGAGCTGCGATCCCGCACGCGGCGGTGACCGCACCCCCGACACCGTTGCGCGCCCCCCCCGTCAGGGACACGGAGGTCGCGTCACCCGGGGGGTGGGCGCGCTCGTCACCGTGCCCGTGACCCTGGTGCTGACCCTGCTGCTCACCGTGACCGTCAGCGGGGGGGTGGCGGGGGCGAGCCCTGTGTCCCCGGGACCGACCCACGCCGTCGCGGCCCGCAGCACGGACGCCGTGACGCTCGTCCACCAGTCGCCCTGGGTGGGGCCCCGCCCGCCCGACCAGGCCCTCACCCTGGGCCTGCGCATCCGCAGCACCGCCCCGAAGCGGGACCTCGCACTGACGGTCACGGTGTTCTCCCACGTCGCCAGCCGCTCGGCTTTCGACGAGACGCTGAACGGGCGGGGTCTCGGGGCGGTGGTGACCCGCTCGCCCTCCCTGCCCCTGACGTCGCTCACCACCGACGCCCCGGGGGTCACGACCCTCACCATCCCGGTGGTCGGTGACACCACCCCCGACGTGCCGGGAGACTGGACGGCGGACCTCCACTGCGTGCCGGGGGACTGCGCCGACGTCTACCCCCTCAAGGTCACGCTGAGCGACTCGGGATCGGGAGGTGGCGCCCAGCTCATCAGCTACCTCGTCTACGACGACCCTGCATCCACCAGCCAGCCTCTGCGCTTCTCCCTGGTGGCGCCGCTGGGCCTGGCCCCGCCCACCGCCGACGGGCGCGGCCAGCGCCGGCTCCCCGGCGCGGCGGCCGAGGCCCGCCTGTCGTCACTCGTGAGCACCATCTCGGCCGCGCCCGCCGTGCCGGTGACGCTCCTCCCCGATCCGGCCACGCTCGGCCTGCTGGCCGACACCGGGCGGAGCCGCGACGTGGCCGCCGTGGCGGCGTTGTCGTCCTCCCCGGCCCGCCAGACCGTGGCCCAGACCTTCGTGCCCGTCGACGCCGGCGCCCTCGTGGCGGCGGGCGCCGGTGGGGAGGTGGGCGCCCAGGTCCGCCGGGGGGCGGCGGTGCTGTCGGCGCTCGGTGTCCACGCCACGGCGGGTACGTGGGTGGCGGACGGGCCCCTCGACCAGACCGCCCTCGACGCCCTGGTCCCGTCCTTCGACCACGTCGTGGTCCCCCAGACCGATGTGACGGGCCCCGAGGGCCCGCTCACCACCACCCAGCCCTTCACCCTGACCTCGGAGCACGGAGCACCGGTCACCGCGGCGGTGGCCGACCCCGGTCTGGGGGCCCATCTGAGCGCAGCCGACGGGTCCGACCCCGCCCTGGCCGCCGTGCAGCTCCTGGCCGACCTGTCGTTCATCTACGACGAGGTCCCCAACCTGCGCGGCCCCGGTGGCACCCCGGCCCCGCGTGGCGTGGTCGCCGTCGCCCCACCCGAGTGGTCGCCCTCCCCGGCCTTCGTGAGCGCCGCCCTGGCCGGTCTGCAGGGGAACCCGGTCGTGACGCCGGTCACCCTGGACCAGCTCTTCGCCCAGGTGCCTGTGGGCGCCGACGGGCAGCCCGACACGAGACGCCCGGCGGCGCTGACCCCGGCGGCGGTGCCCGGACGGGCCCTGCGCACGGCCCGGGCGCGCCAGCTCGGCTTCGACAGTGCCGTGTCCGCCACCGCGCGGGGGTCCGACACCGCCCAGACGCTCGGCGACCTCCTCCTGGGGGCCGAGTCGAGCGTGCTCACCGACGGCCAGCAGCAGGCCGCCGTGGCGGGGTACGAGACGGCCCTCGAGAACCAGCTCCACCTGCTGGCCGTCCGCTCCGACACGATCCGGCTCACCGCCGGTACCGCCAGCGTCCCCATAACCGTGGTGCGCAACACGCCGTACCCGGTCACGGTGGTCGTCGTGCTCACCAGTGACAAGCTCCGGTTCCCCGGCGCCGCCACCCAGTCCCCCGGCGCGTCGTGCCGGGCCCCGCGGGTGCAGACGGAGGCGGCACGGTCGAGCTTCTCGGCGGTGTGCGTGCTCGACCGGACCACCGACGCCGTGTACGTGAACATGCGGGCCCGCACCTCGGGCGACTTCCGCGTCGACGTCACCTTGGCCAGCCCGGACGGCGACCTGGCCCTGGCGGGTGGGGAGCTCACCGTCCGGTCCAGCTCGATCTCGGCCGTGGCCATCGCCCTGTCGGCGACGGCTGTGGTCGTCCTGGCGGCGTGGTGGGGACGGACCCTCCGGCGACACGCTCTCGGTGCCGGCCGGCCTTCCGCCCGTGCCCACCCCGGCCGGCGCCGCACCACCGGGGTACGGCGGGGTGCGCCGGGCCACGACGGTCATGGCCGTGGGCACGACCCTGTCGCGCCTGACGGGCGTGATGCGGCTGGCGGCGCTCGCCTACGCGCTCGGCACGAGTGGTCTGGGCGACGCCTACAACCTCGCCAACACGATGCCCAACATCATCCAGGACATCGTGCTCGGTGGCGTGCTGTCGGCCACGTTCATCCCCGTCTTCGTCGAGCGCCTGACGACGCGTTCCGACGACGAGGCGTGGGACGCCATCTCGGCCGTGGCGACGGTCACCGTCATCGTGATCGCAGCGGCGTCGGTGCTGTTCCTCGCCCTCACCCCGCCGCTCATCCACGCCATTACGGCACTCAACAAGAACGCGCAGGCGGCACAGGACCGGCACCTGGCCACCGATCTGCTGTGGCTGTTCGTGCCCCAGCTCACCTGCTACGGCTTCATCAGCCTGGGCACGGCGCTGCTCAACGCCCGTCGCCGGTTCGGGGCGCCCATGTTCACCCCGGTGGCCAACAACGTGGTGCTGATCATCGTGCTCGTCGTCTTCGGCAGCACGGTCCACCACGCGTCGGTGGCAGGCGTCTCCGCCAATCGCGGCGAGCTCGTGCTGCTCGGCCTGGGGACCACCGCCGGCGTCGTGCTGCAGGCCGGACTGATGGTGCCGAGCCTCCGACGCGCCGGTCTGCGGCTGCGGTGGCTGCCCGACTTCCGCCACGAGGCGGTGCGCACCATCGTGCGCCTGTCGGGCTGGACCTTCGGTCTGGTGGTGGCGAACCAGGTGGCGCTGCTCGTCGTCCTCGCCCTGTCGGTGAAGGTGGGCACGGGCGCGGTCAGCGCCTACACCTACGCGTACACGTTCTTCCAGCTGCCCTACGGCGTGGTTGCGGTGTCCATCATGAGCGCCACCGTTCCCGAGCTCACCACCCACTGGGCCCACGGCGACCTGGTGGCCTTCCGCCGGCGCATGGGCACCGGTCTGCGCACCATGCTCGCCATCATCATCCCGGCCGCCGCCGGCGAGGTGATCCTGGCCAAACCCCTCGTCGCCCTGGTCCTCGGGTACGGCGCGGCCAGCGGGCGGACCGAGCTCACGGCGCAAGCCCTCACCATGCTGGCCTTCGGCCTGCCGGGCTTCTGCGTCTTCCTCTACGCCATCCGCGTCCTGCAGTCGGTGCAGGACCTGCGCTCCGCGTTCTGGCTCTACGCGTTGGAGAACGCCACCAACATCGTGCTGGCCGTGGCCCTGGCGGGGCGGTTCGGCGTGCGCGGCATCGCCCTGTCGATCACCCTGGCCTACACCATCTCCGCCGTCGTGGCGCTCGGATACGTGCGCACCCGCGTCCAGGGACTGGGCGGCGACCAGGTGGGCCGGCCCGTGGTCCGCGTGCTGCTGGCCACCTGCGCCCTGGTGGTCGCCACCGACCTGGGGGTGAACGTGTCGGGCTCGGAGTCCACCCCGATCCTGCTCGGCCGGGTGGCGCTCGGAGCCGGAGCCGGGTTGGCCGCGTACGTCCTCGCCGCCGGCTGGTTGGCCCAGATGAGCCGCCGCCGCGGACCGAGACCGGGGGGTCGGCCGCCCCCGCGCTCCGGTGGACCGCGTCCGCCCGGAGAGGGTCCGGGCGGACCGCGTGCCGGCGAGGGGACGGGGGGGCCCGGACCCGGCCGCCCACGCCCGCACCGCGGCCGGCGCTCGCAATCGGGACCACCGCGCCCCGAGCCACTGCCCCCGGCAGGCCGGCCGCCGATGCGACCCGGGAGGCTCGGACCCACACGGAGTGGAGAGACCGGGGGGTCGGCCCCCCGCGGTCCCAGCCTGTAGCAGACTCGGCCACAGCGACGGCGGGCGGTGCGAGACGTGCGCCGGGTGCCGGCGCCCCCCGTCCCACACGCCAGTCCGGAAGAGGGACCAGTCCGACAGAGGGAGAACCGATGGCGAGCATCCAGGTCGTCACCGACAGCGCCTGCGATCTCACGCCCGCAACGGCGGAGGAGCACGGCGTGCGGGTGGTGCCGCTCACCATCCGCTTCGGTGCCGAGGAGTTCGTCGACCGCGACGAGCTGTCGGGCAAGGAGTTCTGGGACCGCGTCGTCACCGGACCCGACATGCCCGAGACCGCTGCGCCGTCGCCGGGTGCGTTCCAGCAGGCCTTCCTCGAGGCCGCCGATGCCGGGCACGACGGGGTGGTGTGCGCCACCATCTCGTCGCGGCTGTCGGCCACGTTCCAGGCGGCGTCGACGGCGGCCGAGTCGGTGACCGACCGCATCCCCGTGCGCGTCGTGGACACCCTGAGCGTGACCCTGGGCCAGGGGCTCCTGGCGCTCGCCGCGTCGGAGCTCGGCCGACAGGGCAAGAGCGCTGACGACGTCGCCGCCGCCGTGGCCGACATGGCCACGCGGACGCACGTCTACGGCGTCCTGGCGAGCCTCGACTACCTCAAGCGCGGCGGGCGCATCGGGGGCGCGGCCCATCTGCTCGGCTCGCTCTTGTCGATCAAGCCGGTGATCGAGGTACGCGACGGTGTGGTCGAGGTGGAGTCCAAGCAGCGGACCCGGACGCGGTCGCTGCAATACCTGGCGGGCAAGGCGCTCGAGGCGGGACCGCTCGAGTGGCTGGCGGTGGCTGACGGGATGGCACCCGACCTCGACGAGGTGCTCGGCACCATCCACCGGGCCGCCCCCGCCCACGACCTCGTGCTGGGCGAGCTCGGGCCCGTGGTGGGTGCCCACGCCGGACCGGGATCGGTGGGCGTGTGCTTCATCGCGGCGCGCTGACCCTCCCGCCGCCACGCTGACGCCGATTGCGTGCCAACCCGGCACGAGCGGCCGTGACGCCGGGGGTGCCGACTAACCTCGCGGCCATGGAAGACCAGGCCACGAGCGAGACCGCCCCCCCGTCGCCGCCCGCCGGTGCGGGCGCGGGCGCCGACGCCGAATGGCCGGCGCGCGTGGCCGACACCGTCGAGGACGTGGTCGCCGCCGTCCACGACCGGTTGGTGCGCCCACTCATGATCGCCGGTCGCGGCGTGGTGTTCGGGATCGTGATCGGGACCATGGCCCTCGTGCTGTTCGTCGTGCTCGCCATCGGCCTCGTCCGCCTCCTGGACGTGTACGCATTCGGAGGTCGGGTGTGGGCCTCGGACACCCTGATCGGTGGGCTCCTGGTGGCCGGAGGGGCCTTCGCCTGGTCGAAGCGCCGCCCCCGGGGCGTCCAGGACGGCTGACGTGGCCGATCCCCACCAGGTGGTGATCGTGGGATCGGGGCCGGCCGGCCTCACCGCCGCCATCTACACGGCCCGTGCCAACCTGTCGCCCTACGTTGTCGAAGGCGAGCCGTCCTCCACGAGCGACCAGCCCGGGGGCCAGCTCATGCTCACCACCGAGGTCGAGAACTATCCCGGCTTCGTGGAGGGGATCCTCGGCCCCGAGCTCATGACGCGCTTTCGCGACCAGGCGGAGCGCTTCGGGGCCACGTTCCTCACCCGCAAAGCCACCCGGGTCGACCTGCGCGCCTCACCCTTCGGCATATGGACCGAGGGCACCGAGGGCGAGCCCGATCTCACCGCCAGCGTGCTCATCGTGGCCACCGGCGCCCGTGCCCTCATGCTGGGGGTGCCCGGTGAGGCGCGGCTGCTCGGGCACGGCGTGTCGACCTGCGCCACCTGCGACGGGTTCTTCTTCCGCGACCAGCGCATCGTGGTGGTGGGCGGCGGCGACTCCGCCCTCGAAGAGGCCATCTTCCTCACCCGCTTCGGACGGCGCGTCACGATCGTGCACCGCCGCAAGGAGCTGCGGGCCTCCAAGATCATGCAGGACAGGGCGCTGTCACACCCCAAGATCGACTTCCGCTGGAACAGCGTCGTGACCGAGGTCCAGGGCGACACCAAGGCGTCGGGGGTGGCGCTCAAGAACGTGGTGAGCGGCGAGGAGGACGTGCTCGAGGCCGAGGGCGTGTTCGTCGCCATCGGCCACGTCCCGAACACAGCGGTCTTCGACGGCCAGCTCGACATGGACGACAACGGCTACATCCTGACCACCGACGGCACCCGCACCAACGTGGACGGGGTCTTCGCCTGCGGCGACGTCCAGGACCACGTCTACCGCCAGGCCATCACGGCGGCGGGATCGGGCTGCATGGCGGCCATCGACGCCGAGCGGTGGCTCGAGGCCCGCGCCGGGGCCTGAGCGGGAATGCGCAGCCCGGCGCAGGCGTTTGCCAGTACGTTCGATCAGCGGCACCGGGGAAGGTGCCAGAGGAGGACCGTCTGATGGCAGAGGGGATCACGACCCTGAGCGACGCTACGTTTGACGAGCATGTCAAGGCGGCCGACACGCCGGTGGTGGTGGACTTCTGGGCCGAGTGGTGTGGTCCGTGCAAGATGATCGCCCCCGTTCTCGAGGAGATCTCGGCCGAGCACGCGGGCAAGATCCAGGTGGCGAAGCTCAACATCGACGAGAACCTGGACGTGACACGCCGGTACGAGGTGATGAGCATCCCGACCCTGCTCGTGTTCAAGGACGGGGAGCCGGAGGTGCGGATCATCGGCGCCCGGGGCAAGGCGCAGCTCCTCCAGGAGCTGCAGGCGTACCTGTAACGCACAACCCCGCCAAGGGCCACGACAGCCTCCCCCTCGGTCTCGGGGGGCGAGGCGACGGCGTCGCCGACCTGCAACGTCGGCTGCGGGCCCTCGACCTACCCACCGATCCCGACCCCGAGGGCCGGTTCGGCACCGGCACCCAGGCCGCCTTGGAGGCGTTCCAGCACGGGCGGGGCCTGCGGGTGGACGGCGTGTGCGGACCCCAGACGTGGGGGGCGCTGGTCGAGGCGGGGTTACGGCTGGGCGACCGGTTCCTGTACCTGCGCCGGCCCATGTTGCGCGGCGACGACGTGGCTGACCTGCTACGACGCCTCTCCGCCCTGGGGTTCGACACCTGACGCGTGGACGGCATCTTCGGTGAGCTCACGTCCGAGGCTCTGGCCGACTTCCAGCGCAACACCGGCCTGCCGGTGGAC
>JBEKVE010000097.1:0-12457 GCA_049514335.1 Acidimicrobiales bacterium | reverse complement strand
GTGCCGCTCGAAGTGTAGGTGATGGTGTAAGACGAAGGGTCTGCCGAACTGTCCCTGGATCCCGCAACGAGGACCGCGGTGATCCCGCTGGCCAGCAGCGCGACGACTACACCCACCTGAAGCTTTCGAGCCATCCGGCGAGCCAACCGCCCGGTCCGGAAGTGTCCCATCATGACAATACGCGATCCGTCCCCAACCATAATCGCCTCCCGCCAGTGAGGATGGTGCAGATCGATCTCGCAGCAAATAGCCGCACTACCCCGCTGAGAGCAAAGAATAGGTCGAGGGCGGTGACGATGCTCAATGGCGGAACGGGGCTCCGCTGATGCCCAACCTGGGGGATGGGCAAAGCAGCCGCCAGCCGCCAACCGGGTCCTTGACCCGGCTGGCCCGGCAAGCGGGGATCACCACGCACATCTCGCCCTACTCGCTGCGCCATAATCGGCAAGAACTGGCGCTGCTCGGATCGAACAACGGCAAGCAGAGTGGGTCCATCGAGGTGGCTCCGGTACCGTCGATCGGGACGTTGACGCTGTCGTAAGGGGAACCGGTGTTGGCCAAGAAAGCGCATATCACCCGGACCTGGGTGCCTCCCTTGAGGCAGCCCTGGAAGCCGCCGCTGAGTGCGACACCGTGACCCCAGCCGGGATCGACGGCGGCTGACGTTATCGCTCAGATGACCGACAGGGTCGCCTCGGCTCGAGGGCCTGGGTGGGGGACCGGGCCGAAGGAGATAGGCGGACCAGATCCCCGAATATGCGTGGGTTCGACGGTGGAAGGCTTCCCGCCAGACGTCGACCGATACGGGCACGTTGCGCGCCGGGCCAGATGAATATACAAAGACGCCACGGGACTCACATTTCCGTGCGGGTTGTCGAGTGCCGAGGCCCCGAGGTCGGGCGTATGTCGTAGCTCCCGGGCACCTTGGCCCCCTCGGCAGGCCATTCCGGCCGTCGCCTACGCTGGTGGCCTCCACGCGGGAGGGTGTTTCTTGGCCAACGAGAGCGCAATGGTCCTGGTCACCGACGTGGTGGGCTCAACGGAGCTGTCGCAACGGCTGTCGCCCGAGGCCGCCGACGAACTGGGAGTTATGACATGACCCAGGGGATCTCCGCAACGATGCTGCTCGACTCGAAGATCATTGATGATCCGTATCCGTTCTACAGCCGGCTCCACGCCCATGCGCCTGTATGGGAGATCTCCGATACCGGGCTATTCGCCGTCAGCACGTTCGAGCTGGTGGCGGAGGCGGCCGCCCGGGTCGAAGACTTCTCGTCGAATATCAACTTTCTGCTTTACCGCGACGATGCTGGTCTCCCTTGCCGTTTCCCCTTCGGTGACGCTGGCGCACAGGCGCTCGCCACCGCCGATCCGCCCACGCACGCGTTGCACCGGAGCACGGTCTTTCCCGAGCTGGTCGCCAAGCGCATGGCCGAGCTGGAGCCCGACATCGTCGACATCGCCAACGGGTGCGTGACGCAGGCGCTGGAACGTGGGAACGCCGAGTTCATGACCGAGATCGGCAACGTCGTGCCGATCACCATGATCAGCCGCCTCATCGGCTTCCGGGACAGCAACATCCACCAGCTCCTGAGCGCGGCGTTCGACTCGACGGCGATGCTGGGTTCGACGCTAACCCTCGATGAGTTGGTGGAGCTCATCAGCCGGATCGGCGAGATCCAAACCTGGCTCGCCGATCAACTTTCGGCTGCGGTGAACGACCCAGGTGAGGACCTCTTGGGCGCTGTCGCTCGGGGCACACAAGGCGGTGTGTTCGGCGAATTCGAAGCCCTGGCCATCCTGCACACGCTGCTGAGCGCGGGGGGCGAGTCCACCACGAGCCTGCTCGGAAACGCCGTGCGAATTCTTGCCGAGCACCCTGATCTTCAGGAGCACCTCCGTCAGATGCCCGAGCAGATTCCGACGTTCGTCGAAGAGGCGCTGCGCCTGGAACCGCCATTCCGGTACCACATGCGAGTCGTAGCCAAGGACACGACGCTCGGTGCTGTCGACATCCCGGCCGGCGCCACGGTCCTGTTGCTCTGGGGTGCTGCCAACCGCGACGCATCTGTATTCCAGCGACCGGACGAGATCGACCTCGAGCGGCAGGTCCCGCGCCGTCACGTGGCGTTCGGACGGGGCATCCACCACTGCGTCGGGGCCCCTCTTGCCCGCATCGAGGCGCGCATTGTGCTCACCGTGCTGCTCAACCGCACCAGCGAGATCACGCTTGACCCCGAGCACGCGCCGCGGTGGGCCAACAGCCTCATGGTCCGACGCCACGAGGAGCTCCCCTTACGGCTCGTCCCCCGCTGAATCTCGCTCCGCGGGCGCATGGATTTCGACCGCAGGACTGTGGTGCAGGTTGCCCGAGCCTCGACGAGTTAGGAATCCCCCGACAGCATCTTCGTGATCTGGCCCATGTCGAAGTAGTCACGCCAAGCGCTGATCTTGCCATCACGCACCTCGAAGGTACCCATGAGGGGCAGCGGTGCAATGACGTCCCCAACCCTGAACGTGTCGACCCGCTCGGTGAGCACGACGTTGTCACGCACGGCCAGATGGAGGGTCTCGATCGTCATGTTGTCGCACATTGCGAAGAAGCCATCGATGAAGGCGATGGTGGCGTCGATTCCGACAGCGGGGTCCATGGGGATGTTGTGGTAGACGACATCGTCCGTAAAGAACGGGCGCAAGGCTTCGGCGTCGTGTTTCGCGAATGCGTCGCACATGTCCCGCACAACCCGTTCGGCGTCCTCTGCGGCTCCCATTGTGGCCTCCTTGGGTTAGACGGTCCTGGCTTGTTCACGCTGGCCAAGCCCCCGACGTTTCGGAACACCCTCGGGCCAGCTTGGAGTTGAACACCCCCGACTTCCCCGTGCTCCAACCGGGCCGGCTTGCGGGATACCCATACCGAACAGCAGACGGCGGGCTGCCCCGGCATTGGGAGCTCGGCGCGTTCAGCGATCGATTAGTACCTAGGAGGTGGCCGGAATGCGCCACAAGTCGATGCCGCCGTCGACGGCGTAGCGATCAATGGCGGTGAGCTCATCGGCAGTGAAGTCCAGGTGGTCGAGGGCGGTGACGTTTTGCTCGAGCTGGCCCACGCTGCTGGCACCGATCAGCACCGAGGTGATTTGCGGATCACGCAAGGCCCAGGCGATGGCCATCTGCGCGAGGGACTGGTGTCGACCCCGGGCGATGTCGTTGAGGGCCCGGATACGGGCGAGGTTGTCATCATTGAGCATGTCGCGAGTGAGTGAGCCACCTCGAGAGCCCCTGGACCCCGGGGGGACGCCGTTGAGGTATCGGTCGGTGAGCAGGCCCTGGGCCAGGACGGAGAACGCGATGCAACCGACACCTTCTCTACCGAGAACATCGAGGAGGCGGTCTTCGATCCAGCGGTTGAGCATCGAGTACGAGGGTTGGTGGATCAGTAGTGGCGAGCCGAGCCCGCGGAGAATGGTGACGGCCTCGGCGGTGCGCTGATCGGAGTAGGACGAGATCCCGACATAGAGCGCTTTGCCTGCGGTGACGGCCGAGTGGAGGGCGCCGATCGTCTCCTCGAGGGGGGTCTGTGGGTCGTAATGATGGTGGTAGAAGATGTCGACGTAGTCGAGTCCAAGGCGGTGCAGGCTTTGGTCGAGGCTGGCAAGGAGGTACTTGCGGGAGCCGAGATCGCCGTAGGGGCCCGGCCACATATCCCAGCCAGCCTTGGTGGAGATGACCAGTTCGTCGCGGTAGTGGTTGAAGTCGTCGTGGAGGATCCGGGCGAAGTTGGTCTCGGCGCTGCCGTACGGGGGCCCGTAGTTGTTCGCCAGGTCGAAATGGGTGATGCCCAAGTCGAAGGCTCGGCGCAAGATTGCGCGTTGGGTTTCGATGGGTCGATCATCGCCGAAGTTCTGCCAAAGTCCGAGTGACACCGCGGGCAGGAGGAGGCCGCTGCGCCCACAACGACGATACGTCATAGACCCGTAGCGGTCCTCGGCGGGGAGGTAGCTGGTCATGTCGGTGGCTGCTCCATCTCGATGCCCGAGACGAATCTATTCGCTGGAGGTCGCGATCAACACACCGAGCTCGGGCTGGCCTTTGACCTCGAGTCGAAGCAGCCTTGGTGGGCGGGGGTGACATTTTTGCCCCAGCGCTTCGGGCCCGCCTGCCGTCGTACAAATCCAAGCGGGGTCATCGCTCTCCCCATTTCTGTTCGAGCGTGCGCGTCACGACGGTCACGTCTTGATGGCCAAAGCCGAGATCCACTGCGTGCTGCCATTCGTCAGCCAAGCGCGCAAGGGTCCTGAGACGGTCGTCGGCAGCCTGCTGGGCGAGGCGTACATCCTTAAGAGCGAGCGATAGCGCGAATTGAGCCGAGAAGTCACCATTGGCGATCCGATGCAGCTTGGCCTCTTGCCAAGGAGACATTAGTGGGTTGCCTTCGAGGGCGTCCACGACCCTTTCGGTCTCGAGCCCTAACCCATGCGCGAGTGCCACGGAGGCCGCCACCGCTTCCGCCGCAAAGGCGAGCCATGTGTTGGCTACAAGCTTGAGTCGAGTGCCCGTCCCGGCGTTGCCGGCCCAGATCGTGCGCTGGCCCAGGGCGTCGAAGAGAGGGGTAACTCGCGGTCTGGCGTCGTCGGGTCCTGAGGCGAAGATGGTCAGTTGGCCGTGCTCGGCCGGGTCCTTGCTTCCCGACACCGGCGCGTCGAGCAAGATCACGTCGGGACGCTCCGCCGCCACCATCGCCGCGACGCGCTCGATCCCTGCCACGCCGATGGTACTCATCTGCACCAGAATCGCACCCGGAGCAAGCGCAGTGAGCACGCCCTCGTCGCGGACAATGGAGATGACGGCGTCGGCATCGGTCACCATCGTGATGACGATCGCCGCCGACCTCGCCGCGCCCGCAGCGGTCGGGGCGACCTCCGCTCCCAGTTCAGCGAGGTCGCGGGTCGACTCTTGACTGCGGTTCCAGACTGTCGTCGGGATCCGGGCGCGCAGAGCAGAGGCTGCCATCCCATGGCCCATGGTTCCGATGCCAAGAACCGCAACAGGCTCGTGCTCTTCTCGTGTCATAGGTCTCCCTCAGCCGACCTGAGCCAGTGGATTCCGCCAGCATCGCGCCGCTCGGCCTCTGGCGCCCCAACTCCATAGGGCCGCCGGCGATCGGGCGGCAAGTATTGAGCCGATTCTTCCGGCCCTTCCGCTGGTCGGGGACCCTGACGTTGATAGAGCCGCCCCCACGAGCGCACGAGCAGGAGGTGCCTTAGCCTGAGGCGGAAAGTGCAGGCCATGATCTGAGGGATCGGGCGCGATGGCTGAGAGACACGCAACTTCGTCGACGTGGGCACCCCTGCGCATCAGCGTCTTCCGCTGGCTGTGGCTCGCCTCGCTCGTGAGCAACCTCGGCACGTGGATGCAGACCGTGGGCGCCCAGTGGTACCTCGTCCACGCCGCTCATGCCGCGATCCTGGTCTCGCTTGTCCAGACTGCCGAAATGCTCCCGGACGTGATGTTCGGAATCGTGGGCGGTGTGCTTGCGGATACCCTCGACCGACGCCGACTGCTGATGGCGGTGCAAGGGAGTCTTGTCATCGCCACTTCGGCACTCGCCGCGCTCACGATCGCTGGTCGCATGTCGCCGGCTCTTCTTCTCCTGTTCACGTTTGTGATCGGCACCGGTTCGGTCTTGACTACCCCCGCCTACCAGTCACTCGTGCCCGAGCTTGTCCCCCGCGACCGTCTCCCCGCAGCCGCGCAGCTCAGCTCCATCAATGTCAACCTCGCCAGGGCGATCGGTCCTGCGATCGCCGGAATCCTGATCGAATACATCGGGGTAGGGGCGGTCTTTGTCCTCGACGCCGTAACGTTCCTTGTCTACGGGATCGTGGTCGCTCTCTGGCGGCCGAGCCCAGATACCACTCCGCAGATCCCCGAACGATTCGTGTCCGCACTTCGGGCTGGCGGCCGATACGTCCGCTACGCGCCGGTCGTCCGCCGGATCTTGCTTCGGGCTGCGCTCTTTCTTGTCCCGGCGAGCGCGCTATGGGCGCTGCTGCCGCTCATCGCGAGCCGCCGCCTCGGACTCGGCTCAGGGGGGTACGGGCTGCTGCTCGCTGCTCTCGGAGGAGGGGCCGTTGTAGGGGCCACCATGCTCTCGAAGGTGCGAGCACGGCTTTCGCCTAGTGCGCTTATCCAACTGGTCGGGGCGGTGTTTGGCGCCGCGCTGGTCGCGATCTTGGTTCGCTCGACGGTTGTAGTCGTCATCGTGCTGATCCCCGCCGGAATGGCATGGGTGGGGATGCTGGCGACGGTCAATACGCTGCTCCAGTTGTTCCTGCCACGCTGGGTGCGAGCACGAGGCCTGTCCGTCTACCAGATGGTGCTGTTTGGTGCGCAAGGTCTCGGGGCGGTCGCTTGGGGGGCGGTCGACGACGCCTTCGGACTTACGTTTACTTTCCTCGTCGCCGCCGGGCTCATGATCGTCGGTTCGGCGTCGGTTCGCTTCTGGCCCTTCGTCGATGTTTCGGGCATGGACCGCCGCACCGCCATTCGACCCGATCCGGATGTGACGCTGGAGACCGGCGTAGAGGCCGGACCGGTGGTGGTACGCACAACCTATTCGATCGCGTCCGAACGTGAGCCTGACTTTATGCGCGCCATGCTTCGTGTTCGTGAGTCGCGGCTGCGGACTGGCGCCACTCAGTGGGGACTGTTCCGTAACGGTGAGCGGTTGGGTGAATTTGAGGAGATCTTCGTGGTCGCGTCGTGGGACGAACATCTGCGCCAGCACAGGGAGCGGATGACCGCTACCGACCTCGCCTACGAGGATCAGGCGAAGGCACTTTCCGACACGACCCCCCAAACGTGGCACCTCCTCCCTACTGACCTTGACGAGAGGTAGAAGTCATTCAGCACACCCGGCGCGGTCAGGGAGGCGTCACGGCGGCGCACTACCCGGAAGCGATGGTGGCGAAGAGGACCCCAGATGTCTTCAAACGATTGGTGGCTCACGACCGAACCAGCCGCCCTCTCCATAGGGTGATCATCGGCACGAACTATCCCGCCCTGAAATGCCGGGTACAGGGTGCCCCCAAGGGGCCATCACGGTTGGCCGCGGGGAGCGCATACCACCCGGTACCGGGTGCCGGGTACGTTCTCTGATCGCTTGGTCGTTGTCCCGGTCCTGCATGCAGTCCGACCATCCGGTAACGCTCGGGATCCCGCGAGCAGGCGCGCCCCGGACGTTCATCCTCAAAACTCTCGGCTCGGGTGTCAGGTCTGTGTCAGACGAGGAGCCTTGGGCTTCGAAGGTCCTGCTCCAAGCCGCTGATGACGGTGAGTCGGCCTGTAGGCGGGGTTCTGTACGCCCCGGAGGGCGTGGTGGCCATCCATCTGCGCGGCCTACCTGGGGACTGCCCCGGGATCACCGGGGCGGGCGGGCTACCCGTGTCCCACGCTCGGCCTTGCTCCGGGTGGGGTTTACAAAGCCGACCGGGTCACCCCGGCCGCTGGTGCGCTCTTACCGCACCGTTTCACCCTTGCCTGTGCGGGCCTAGGCCTGCCATCGGCGGTCTGCTCTCTGTTGCACTGTCCTTCGGGTCACCCCGACTGGCCGTTAGCCAGCACCCTGCCCTGTGGAGCCCCGACCTTCCTCGACACGGTCCCCGTCCCGGGGACGGACCCGTGCCGCGGCCACCCGGCCGACTCACCGTCGCTACCAGTCTGCCAGGTCGACGTTATGGTGGCGCCATGGACGTGCAGGCGGAACGGCTGCCGATCGAGGAGCGCCCCGACGCCCTCTCCATCGCCGCCCTCTACCGACAGGTACACGCCGCCGTGGTCGCCGCGTTCCCCCGGGGCCACCTGTACTGGGTGCGTGGGGAGATCCAGAGCATCAACGACCGCACCGGGCACTGCTACATCGATCTCGTCGACCCTGATGTCGTGCGTGGTCGCGACACCCCGGTGCTCAAGGTCAACTGCTGGGGACGGACCTGGGGCCCGCTCAAGCAGACCCTGGCACGACAGGGCATCGTCCTCGAGCCAGGCACGGTCGTGACCCTGCGAGGTCGTGTCGAGTTCTACGCCCCCAAGGCCCAGGTCAACTTCATCGCCTCCGACATCGACGTCAGTGCCTTGCTGGGCGGCATAGCGGCTCGTCGGGCCGCCTTGCTCGCCACCCTCGAGGTCGAGGGCCTGCTGGCACGAAACCGGGCGATCGACGTCCCCCCCGTACCCCTGCGGGTCGGGTTGGTGGCGAGCACCGGTACCGAGGGCTACAACGATTTCGTGGGCCAGCTGCGCGGCTCGGGTCTGGCATTCTCGGTGGTCCTGTTCCGCGCCGGTGTCCAGGGCCCCGGGGCGCCGGCGTCGGTCGCCCGGGCACTGCGTGCGGCCGGCGAATCCGGCTGCGATCTGGTCGTGTTGGTGCGGGGCGGGGGGTCCCGAGGCGATCTGGCCGCCTTCGACTCTGAGCTCGTCGCCCGGGCCGTCGCCTCCTCCCCGCGCCCGGTGTGGACCGGCATCGGCCACACCGGCGACCAGTCGGTGGCCGACATCGTCGCCAACCGCGCCTTCGTGACCCCCACCGAGTGTGGCCAGGAGGTCGTGGCCAGGGTGCGGGGTTGGTGGGAGGCGGCAGCCGCCTCCGCGGCCCGCATCGCCCGCTCGGCCGCCACCACCATCGAGGCCGCCTCGCTGCGCGACGCCACCGCCCGGCTGCGCCTGGGGAGCGCCACCCGTGGCCAGCTCCACCGCCACGCCCACCGCCTACAGGGCAGCGTCGTTGCTGTCGCCACCCACTCGCGCCGTCGCGTCGAGGACGCTGCCCTCACGCTCGACAGGAGCGCGACCCGTCTCGGGGTGTGTGGGCGCGCCTCGCTGGACCGCCAGCACGACAAGGTCGCCGCCTGGCGGCGTCTCCTGACGGCCTACGACGTGGAGCGGCAACTCGAGCGGGGGTACACCATCACGCTGCGTCCCGACGGGTCGGTCGTTCGATCGGCGCTGGAGCTCACGGCGGGGGACCGGGTGGTGACGCGGTTCGCCGACGGACGGGCGCTCTCGTCGGTGGACGAGGTCGAGCCTGGTGACACCACAGGAGGGCATCGGTGAGCGACGAACGGGGGCGCCCCGATCCCGGCCGGACCGACGCCGAAGCCGAAACCGAGGGACCGGTGTCCGAGCTCAGCTACCGGGCGGCGAGCAGCGAGCTCGAGAGCATCGTGGAGTACTTCGAGAAGAGCGACGTGGACGTCGACCAGCTGGTGGCCAAGCTGGAGCGCGCCACCGCCATCGTCGACGAGCTCGATCGCCGCATCAGGCGGACCCGCGCCCAGGTCGAGGAGCTCGTCCCCAAGCTCGAGGCCGTGGGCCGCGACGCCGACGCCGACGGCGACACCGATAGCGACGAGAGCGGCGGGGAATCGGGAGACGTCGCCGGGGCGCTGCGCCGGGACGCCGAGGACGAACAGCTGTTCTGAGGACGCGCCGCGGCGCTGCTCAGGGCGCGCAGGCCACCGCCGGCGCGCCGGGGGTGAGCCCGCCGAGCACCCGCAGCTCGGCGTCGAGCTCCTCCTCGCCACCGGCATCGACCCCGAACGCCGCCACGTCAGTGGATCCGGCGCTCACGATCGCGCCAGTACGGTTCGCGCAGGTCGCGTTTGAGCACCTTGCCCGACGGGTTCCGGGGCAGGGCGGCCACCACGTCGACCGAGGTCGGGCACTTGTAGTGGGCGAGGCGCTCGCGGCAGAAGGCGATCACCGCCGTCTGCTCCACCTCGGCGCCGGGCGCGGCGACGCACACCGCCTTGACCGTCTCCCCCCAGGTGTCGTGGGGCACGCCGATCACCGCCGCGTCGGCGATCTCGGGCATGGCCAGGAGCACGTTCTCGACCTCGGCGGGATAGATGTTCTCGCCTCCGGAGACGACCATGTCCTTGATGCGGTCGTGCAGGTAGAGATAGCCCTCCTCGTCCACGTACCCGGCGTCACCGGTGCGCAGCCATCCGCCCTCGGTGAGCGTCGTCGCCGTCTCCCCGGGCTTGTCCCAGTAGCCGAGCATGTTGAAGCCCGATCGCGTGTAGATCTCGCCCACCGCCCCGGGCGGCAAGTCCCCGCCGGAATCGGGGTCCACGATGCGCAGCTCCACGCCGGGCAACGGTGTCCCCGCCGCCCGCAGCAGGTGCCGGCGCGGTCCGGACGGATCGTGGTCCTCGTGGGCGAGGCGGACGATGGCGCCGGTGGTCTCGGTCATCCCGTAGACCTGGGCGAAGCGGCACCCGAACACCTCGAGGCACCGGGCCAGGACGTCCTCGGCGATGGGGGAGGCGCCGTAGAAGATGGTGTCGAGGCTCGACAGGTCGGTGTCGCCGATGCCGGGCGCGGCCAGCAGGGCCATGAGCACGGCAGGGACGAGGAAGGCGTGGGTGACGCGCTCTCCCGCCACGAGCCGGAGCAGCTCGGCGGGGTCCATGTCCCGCAGGATCACAGACGTCCCGCCGCGTGACATGGCGGTGAGCGCCCAGCCCGATCCGCCGATGTGGAACAGGGGCATGGCGACAAGGCTCACGGTGTCCTCGCCGATCTCGAACCCGCCATCGCCGGCACCGACCTCGAGCATGGTCCGGATGTTGCGGTTGGCGAGCATGACGCCCTTGGGCAGACCGGTTGTGCCCGACGTGTACAGCTGCATGGCCACGTCGTCCGGCTCGCCGTCGTACCCGGGGTCGATCGCCTCGTGGCCCGATACCCAGTCGTCGTATCCGACCCGCCGGGCCCGGTCCGACGCCCCGCCGGTGTCGGCGTCCCGGCCGGGGTCGCCCAGGACCACGACCCGGGAGACCGACGCGAGGGCGCTGTCCATGGCGGCCAGACAGGGCACGAAGTCGGGGTGCACGACGAGCACCGCCGCCCTGGCGTCGTCGATGACGGCTGCCATCTCCCGGGGGGCGAGGCGCCAGTTGACGGCGACGTTCACGGCGCCGCCCATCGCCCCGCCGAAGAGGACTTCGAAGTACTCGATGCCGTTGCGGTCGAGGAAGGCCACGCGGTCGCCCGCCCCGACCCCCTCGGCGCGCAGCGCGCCGGCCACGGCGCGGGCCCGCTCGTGGTGCTCGGCCCAGGTCACGGTCCGGTCCCCGAAGCGGAACATGGGTCGCGCCGCGAACCGGGTGGCGTTGTCCCGGAACATGCCGGCCACGCTCGATGCCCGCATCAGCTCCCCCTCCGCCTCCCGGCTGCGCCCGCCACGACCGGTCCCCCGGCCGCCGCCCGTATCCCTGGAGCGCCGCGACCGGCCGCCACTGTAGGTCGCCGCCCCGGTGTGCCGCCGCCCCGATCCGGCCCGTTAGATTGCTGTGGATGCCCGACGACCGCTTCTACTTCCGCCAGCTCCTGTCCGGGCGCGACTTCGCCACCGGCGATCCGGTGGCACAGCAGATGGTCAACTTCTGCTACCTCATCGGCGACCGCGACGCCGGCGAGGCTCTCGTCGTCGACCCCGCCTACGACGTGGGGGGGCTCCTCGACGTCCTGCGCGCCGACGGCATGCGCTGTGCCGGTGCGCTCGTCACCCACTTCCATCCCGACCACGTCGGTGGGGACCTCATGGGATACCGCATCGAGGGGATCACCGACCTGCTCGACGCCGCTGCGGTCCCCGTCCACGTGCAGCGGACGGAGGCGCCGTGGGTGGTGCGCGCCACCGGTGTGGGCCAGGGCGACCTGGTCGAGCACGACAGCGGCGACATCGTCACCGTGGGAGCGGTGGACGTCGAGCTCGTGCACACGCCGGGGCACACGCCGGGGAGCCAGTGCTTCTTCGTGGACGGTCGTCTCGTGTCGGGCGACACGCTGTTCCTGGAGGGGTGCGGCCGCACCGACCTCCCCGGAGGGGACGCCGAGGAGATGTACGAGTCGCTCACCACGCGCCTGGCCCGCTTCGGCGACGACACCGTGCTCTACCCCGGGCACCGCTACTCGCCCGAGCCGTCGGCCAGCATGGGGGAGACCCGGCAGCGCAACTACGTGTTCCGCCTGCGCACCCCCGAGCAGTGGCTCACCATGTTCGGCAGCTGACCGCAGGCGTGCACCTCGACGCGCCTTGTGCGTAGGGTCTCTGCGCCATGGCACTCGACCCCACCTCCACCGTCGCCGTCGTGGGCGGCTCGTTGGCCGGCTTGCGGGCCGCCGAGGCCCTGCGGGCCGCGGCGCACAGCGGGCCCATCGTGCTCGTGGGCGAGGAGAACCACCTCCCCTATGACCGTCCCCCGCTGTCCAAGCAGTTCCTGGCCGGGACGTGGGGCCTCGACCGGGTCCAGCTGCGTCCCCCCCAGAAGATCGCCGACCTCCAGCTCGACCTGCGCCTCGGACATCGTGCCGTGTCCCTCGACGTCGAGGGGCACACCTTCGAGATCGACGACGGGACGGTGCTGCGGTTCGACGGGCTGGTGGTGGCGAC
>JBEKVE010000096.1:0-12590 GCA_049514335.1 Acidimicrobiales bacterium | reverse complement strand
CTCCTCCTTGCGGGCCTTGAGCTCGGCCAACCGCTGCGACATGGGGTGATCCATGTCGTCCGAGGCTATCCGAGCCCCGTCGCCAGGCCGGACGGGGCGCCGGAGGACCCCGGGATTCGCACGGTCGCCTCCACGGCCACGTTTCCCTCAACACGGGCGAACGGCGGTGCGATCAGCACCTCGCCGCCACGTCCGGTCCGGGGGTTCCGGACCCGATGCCGGGTCTGCCCGGAAGGGGGTTCGGTCCCGCCTGAGGGGCCCGGCCACGGTGGTCGGGGGCGTACCGAACCGGGAGGGGACAGCGTTGGCGCGACTCGAAGTAGCAGGGGCGGAGGTCCGCTTCGGCGGCGTGACGGCGCTGCCATGGACAACATGTTCTTCCCCGCCCCGGCGGTGTTCACCTACGACGGGTCGGTGCCCATCCCGAGACCGACGCTGTTCGGCCTGCACGTGGGCGGGCAGGACGCCTTCGTCATCTTCCTGGCGGTGGTGTTCGCCTTGTTGTCCATCGGGCTGCTCGCCCTGCGGCGCGGCCCGT
Source organism: Acidimicrobiales bacterium (assembly GCA_049514335.1). GTDB lineage: Bacteria > Actinomycetota > Acidimicrobiia > Acidimicrobiales > UBA8190 > JBEKVE01. Next base: position 12,052 of record JBEKVE010000096.1, on the reverse strand, counting down.
TCGGCCGGTTGCTGCTCGCCTCGAAGGACTCGCAGGCGGCGTGCGTCACCCTCGGCCTCAACCTCACCACCAGCAAGCTGGCGGTGTTCGCCCTGTCGGCGGGACTGGCGGGCGTGGCCGGGGCACTGCTCGGGGCCATGCACACCGTGGCCGGCACCCTCGACTTCCAGATGGAGCAGAGCCTGCCCGTGCTCCTCCTCGTCGTGGTGAACGGGGTCACCACCACGAGCGGCGCGCTGATCGCGGCCTGAGCCTGGGCGTGATCCAGCTGCTGGCGACGCGCTTCCCGGCCCTGTCGACCAGCCTCGAGTTCCTCGCCACCGGTCTGGCCGGCATCACGCTCGGCGCCTACCCCGACGGGCTCGTGCCCGGTCTGTCCGAGCGCCTCCACCGCATGTGGGGGCACGGCGTCGAGGTCGCTGCGCCCGTCCCCCGCCCCCCCGGCGGCCGCCCTGACGGCCCTCTCGACGGCACCGCAGCACCGGTCGGCCCGCACCCCCATCCGGATCCGACCGGGCGCGAGCCGGCGCTCGTGACGGCGCGCTGATGGCCCGCTCCCCCAGCCGGACACGGTCCGCCGCGGAGGCGAAGGCCTCGGCGACGTCGACGATCACCCCGCGACAGGTGGTCCGACGCCAGGATGGAGGGGTGATCCGGGCGGACGACGGGCACCGGGACGGGCCCACGGGAGAGCGCTCCGGAGGAGACGACCCCCGGTCCGCGGCGACCGGCGCGGGCGTGACCCGTTCCGCCGCGGCCGGCACCGCCACAGCAGAGGCACCCGCCCGCGCCGCCCCACCCGCCACCAGGACGCGCCGGGCGCGGCCCGAGGACCGACGTCCGGCACGCCCCGAGGCCCGGGGGCCCGGGACGAACGCCCGGCCCCGGCAGGGCGAGCCCGTCCGCCGGCCCCTCAAGCTCACCCGCCTCGGGGTGGGCGTGGCGGTGACAGCGGCAGTGGCCCTCATCGCCGGGCTGGCCCTGCTCACCGGCTTCCTGCTGCCGTCGGGATCCCCCGGTCCGGGCTCGCCGCCGGCTTCGGTGCAGGTGCTGGCGCACACCGATGCCGCGTCGGTGGCCTTCGACGCGCAGGGCGGATGGCTCGCCGACGACCACGACGGCACCGTCCGGCACTTCGACCCGGCGACAGGCCGGTTCATCGGCGACGCCGTGCGGGTCGGTGGGCGGCCCATCGCCGTGGCGTCGGGATTCGGACGGGTCTGGGTGGCCGACATCTCGGGCAGCCAGGTGTGGGAGATCGATCCCGCCACCGACAAGGTGATCGGTGGGGCCATCGCCGTGGCCCAGGGCCCGGTGTCGATGGCGGCCGGGGACGGCGGGGTGTGGGTGGCGAGCCTCCTGGCCGGCACCGTCAGCCTCATCGACCCCCACACGGGGCAGGTGGCAGCGTCCTCGGCGCTACCCGACGGCGCCGTGCGCCTGGCGCTCGGACCGGGCGGGGTGTGGGTGACGGGGCAGACCCACACCCTCACGCTGGTGTCGCCCCGCCCGGCCGGTGTGTCGCTTCGCTCCCGGACCGTCGACGTGGGGCAGGGCCCGCTCGGCCTGGCCGTGGGGGACGGGTCGGTGTGGGTGGCCAACGTGCAGTCGGGCACGGTGTCGCGCGTCGATCCGGCCACCATGCGGGTGACGGCCACCTTCGCCGTGGGCGGATCGGCGGGCGGCGTCCCGTCGGACCCCGAGATGGTGGCGGTGTGGCAGAACCGCGTGTGGGTGGCCGACGGCCAGGAGGGGAGCGTCGTCGCCCTCGATCCCACCACGGGCGCCCAGGTGGGCTCGGCCCTGCAGCTGCCGGGGGTGATCCGCCAGTTGGTGCTCGGCGGTGGGGGGACCCTGTGGGGAACCACCGCCAACCCGGGGACGGTGCTCCACTTCTCCTGAGATCAGGGAGCGGGTTCCTCCACCAGCTCGATCAGCGTGCCGAAGGCCCCCTTCGGATGGACGAAGGCGACCGTGGTGCCACGAGAACCGGGACGGGGCGCCTCGTCGATGAGCGTGCCGCCCGAGCGCCGCACCGACTCGAGAGCCTCGGCGCAGCTCTCCACCCGGTAGCCGACATGGTGGACGCCCTCCCCCCTGCGCTCCAAGTACTTGGCCACGGGTGAGTCGGGGCGGAACGGGCACAGCAACTGCACGAAGGAGTCGGCCACGGGGATGAGCGCCTCCTCGACCCCGTCGGACTCGATGCGCTCGCGGTGGCTCACCGTGGCCCCGAACGTGTCGCGGTAGTACTCGATGGCGGCCTCGAGGTCGCGCACGGCGATGCCGATGTGGTCGAGCTCGGTGAGCAGGGGACGGGTGGGGACGGCGCTCGGGCTCACGCCCCGTGCCTCCGGAAGTGGGTGATGCGTTCCTCGCCCACCCGCTCACGCATGGCGGGGTCGTCGATGCCGAGGCCCGCCTGGGGGGCGAGGCACAGCACGCCGATCTTGCCCTCGTGCAGGTTGTGGTGCACCTGGTAGGCGGCCTCCCCCACCTCCTCGAGGGGATACAGCGCCGACAGCGGGGGAACGACCCGGCCGTCGCAGATGAGCTGGTTGGCGTCCCAGGCCTCGCGGTAGTTGGCGAAGTGCGAGCCCTTGATGGTCTTCAACTTCATCCACAGGTGGCGGTTGTCGTACTCGATCATGTAGCCCGACGTCGCCGCGCAGGTCACGATGGTGCCCGCCCGCTTGCACACGAACACCGAGGCGCCCATGGTCTGGCGCCCGGGATGCTCGAAGACGATGTCGGGGTCGACGCCCACCAGAGCCCGCACGTCCTTGCCGAAGCGCCGCCACTCCGACTCGTCCTGGGTGTGCTCGTCGCGCCAGAACCGGTAGTCGGCCGCCCGGCGGTCGATGACGGCTTCCACCCCCATGCCGTGCAGGAGCTCCACCTTGTCGGGGGACGACACCACGCCCACCGGCACCCCGCCGCCGTTGAGCACGTGCTGCACGGCGTAGCCGCCGAGACCCCCGGTGGCCCCCCACACGAGCACCCGGTCCCCCTGTTTCATGGCCGCGCCGTTGCGGGACACGAGCATGCGGTAGGCGGTGGAGTTGCACAGGGCGTTGATGGCCGCCTCCTCCCAGCTCAGGTGGCGGGCCTTGGGCATGAGCTGGTTGGCCTTCACCACCGTCAGGTCGGCGAGGCCCCCGAAGTTGGTCTCGAAGCCCCAGATGCGCTGGTTGGCGGCCAGCATGGAGTCGTCGTGGGCCGAGGGGTCCTGGTCGTCCACGTAGTTGCAGTGGATGACGACCCGGTCGCCGGCGCGCCAGTTGCGCACGGCCGAGCCCACCCGGAGCACGACCCCCGAGGCGTCTGACCCCACCACGTGGTGGTCGAGGGCGTGGCGGGCGCCCCAGGCGCTCTCCTTGCCCAGGCGGTCGAGGAAGCCGAAGGTGGGCAGGGGCTCGAAGATCGAGGTCCACACGGTGTTGAAGTTGATGGCCGAGGCCATGACGGCCACGTAGGCCTCGTCGGGGGCGAGCTCGGGGACGGGCACGTCGGCCACGTGGAGGGACTTGCGGGGGTCCTTCTCGGTCGACTCCACCCCGGCGAACATGTCGGCCTCGTCGCGCCGCACGAAGGCGGCCCGGTAGGACTCGGGCAGGGCCAGAGCGGCCAATTCGTCCCCGCCCGCACCGGCGAGGATGGCATCACGGATTGCCTCCATGGGGTGGCACCCTACCTCGGCGCCACGACCCGGTTCGGGGGCCGCCGGGCCCTGCCGTGCCGGCGCGCCACGGTCCGCGGCCCGGCTCCGGATCCTGCATCTGCGGCCGGGCGCTCCCCCGTGGAGCGACCCCGGACCCTCCCGTAGAATGGCGTCCGGCCCAATTCGCGCCCGTGCGCCCCCATGGCGCCCGTCCACCCGGAGGTACGTCCATGCCCGGTTCCGTCGTCATCGCTGGGGCCCGCACGCCCATCGGAAAGCTGTCGGGCGCTCTGGCCGGGTTCAGCGCCATGGACCTGGGCGGCTTCGCCATCGCCGCCGCCCTGGAGCGGGCCGGGGTGCAACCCGGTGACGTCGACTACGTCTTCATGGGCCAGGTCCTCCAGGCCGGCCAGGGCCAGATCACGGCCCGTCAGGCCGCCACCCGGGGTGGGATACCCATGTCGGTGCCGGCCACCACCATCAACAAGGTGTGCCTGTCGGGGTTGAACGCCATCTACCTGGCCGACCTCCTCATCGCCGCCGGCGAGGCCGACGTGGTGGTGGCCGGGGGCATGGAGTCGATGACCCAGGCCCCCTACCTGCTGCCCGGCGCCCGGGCCGGGTACCGCCTCGGGGACGGCACGCTCGTCGACTCGATGATGTACGACGGCCTCTACTGCCAGTTCGACCACTGCGCCATGGGCCTGAGCACCGAGCAGTACAACAAGACGGCCGGGATCTCCCGCCAGGCCCAGGACGCCTTCGCCGCCCTGTCGCACGAGCGGGCCGCGGCGGCCATCAAAGACGGGCGCTTCAACGACGAGATCGTCCCTGTGTCGGTTCCCCAGCGCAAGGGTGACCCCCTGGTGGTGGACACCGACGAGGGGGTGCGCCCCGGGACGACGGCCGAGTCGCTCGGCGGCCTGCGCCCCGCCTTCGACAAGGAGGGCACGGTCACGGCGGGCAATGCCAGCCAGATCTCCGACGGCGGGGCGGCGGTGGTGGTCATGTCGCGGGCCCGGGCCGAGGCCGAGGGCCTGACGCCGCTCGGCGAGGTCGTCAGTTACGGCCAGGTGGCGGGGCCCGACGCCTCGCTGCTGCTGCAGCCGGCCAACGCCACCACCACGGCACTCGCCAAGGCGGGCAAGACGGTCAAGGACGTGTCGCTGTTCGAGATCAACGAGGCCTTCGCCGTGGTGGGCCTGGCGTCGATGGCCGAGCTCGGCATCAGCGAGGACATCACCAACGTGAACGGCGGGGCCGTCGCCCTCGGCCACCCCATCGGGATGTCGGGGACGCGCCTGGCGCTGTCCATGCTCCACGAGCTGCGCCGGCGCGGCGGCGGCCTCGGCGTGGCCAGCCTGTGCGGTGGCGGCGGGCAGGGTGACGCCCTCGTGCTGCGCGTGGACTGACGCCCGCGCCACCTGACGGAGAGGCCCGGCCGCTTCTTTGCGCGCTCGGTGCATCACTTCGCGCGTTCCGCGGTGGCGTCGTGACACCTCGGTACTATCAATCCACAGCATGACCAGCCCCCCCATCGCGCCCACGCCGGTTCCGGAGACAGCGACGTGACCCGGCCCCGTCGGCCCACGTCGACCTCCGCCTTCGGCGTCGGCCGGCGCGAGAACCACGACGCCAGCGGGTTCTACGACCGCTTCGCCACACCGGTGGTGTCCACCGACGACACGGTGCGGCTGTCGTCGGTCAAGGACAAGATCCTCACCGCCGACGCCCGGCACATGCACGAGGTGGAGGACGCCTCGGTGGCGCTGGTGGTGACCTCGCCTCCGTACTTCGCCGGCAAGGAGTACGAGGAGGCGCTGGGCGAGGGGCACATCCCGGCCAGCTATCTCGACTACCTGGGCATGCTGTCGGACGTCTTCGCCGAGTGCGTGCGCACCCTCGAGCCCGGTGGGCGCATCGCCGTCAACGTGGCCAACCTGGGGCGAAAGCCCTACCGCTCGCTGTCGGCGGACGTCATCACCATCCTGCAGGACCGCCTGGGCCTGCTGCTTCGGGGCGAGGTGATCTGGCACAAGGCCCGGGGGGCGAGCGGGTCGTGCGCCTGGGGGTCGTTCCGCAGCCCCGCCAACCCGGTGCTGCGCGACCTGACCGAGCGGGTGGTGATCGCCAGCAAGGGCCGCTTCGACCGGGCGCTGTCGCGTCCCGAGCGCCGGCGGCGGGGACTACCGTCGGAGATCTCGGTCACCAAGGACGAGTTCATCGAGGCCACCACCGACGTGTGGGAGCTCCCGAGCGAGAGCGCCACCCGTGTCGGGCACCCCGCCCCGTTCCCTGTCGAGCTGCCACTGCGCCTCATGGAGCTCTACACCTACGAGGACGACCTCGTCCTCGACCCCTTCATGGGATCGGGCACCACGGCCGTCGCCGCGCTGCGCAGCGGCCGGCACTTCGTCGGCTACGACACCGACCCCGAGTACGTGCGGGTGGCCGAGCAGCGGGTGAACGAGGAGCGCGACCGGCTGGCGGAGCACGACGCCGATCACGCCGGCGTGGTGCCCGTGCTCGACGTCGCCCGTCGGGGCGGGATCTCGGCGCGCGAATACGCGGCCGAGACGTTGCGGCGCTGCGGCTTCGGCGACGTCACCGACAACGCCCGTCCCGTGGCCGGCGTCGACATCGCCCTGTCGGGACGCGACCGCACCGGGCGCAAATGGCTGTTCGACTTCTGCGGCGCCTTCAGCACCACCCGCGGCGGCCTCCGACGCTCCGACGCGCTGTGGCGGGCCCTCGGCAAGGCCGCCGTGCTGCACGCCGAGCTGCCCGAGATCCCCCTCGTCCTGCTCACCACCGCCGCCCCCGAGCCCGGCACCCCCGGGGACCGCGCCTGGCGGGCGCTCGCCGTGGGCGGCGCCGATGCACCGGCCACCGTGCACGACCTGATCGAGCTGGGGTCGCCCGAGGCTGAAGCGCGCCTGCGCCGCTATGCCTCGGAAGGGATGGTGCCGCCCGCTCCCCCGGTCGCTCCCCCGCGCACGCGCCCCGGGTCCCGGCGCGACGGTCGCCGTGCCCGATGACCGCACCACCGTCACCGAGCTCGCCACGGCCCTCGGCATGCTCGGCTTCGCCGATGTGCAGCGCGCCTTCGCCCGGCGACCCGACGCCCTCGCCATAGCCGACGCCACCTGGCGCCAGCTCGAGGAGCTGTACGCCTCGGGGCGGTTCGCGCCGGAGTTCGACACCGCCTTCGCCAACGGCCGCGCCTTTCTCGAGGCACAGGACGCGCTGCGCGGCAGGGTGCCACGGCTGATCGAGTGGACCGGCGGTCGTCGCCCACCGGGGGACGAAGTGGCGCCCGTCGACCTGCGCGTCGACCACGTCTATCTGGTGAGCTGCAAGTACCTGTCGCGCAACATCGCCAACCCCTCCCCCGCCCGCTTGTTCGACGGCCTGCTCGCCACCACCGGGGACTGGGAGCCGACCGACTGGTACGAGGTGGTGGCCCCGGCCGAGCTACGCGCCCTGTACGACGCCTGCCGACGGGCCACGGGGCTCGACACGCTGCCGGATGATCCGGGGGCGCTCGACACCGAGCAGCGCCAGCGACTGCGGCGGGCGCTGCCGGGACGGGCCTATCCCACCGGCGCGCAAGATGCATATCGCGCCCTGTGCACCACGGTCAGCACGGCGTCGGCCGAGCGCTGGCGCGCCAACGTGGCGAGCCGGGGCACGGCCGAGCGCATGGTGTGGCGGTTGCTGCGCATCGGCAACGCCGCCTATTTCCTGTTGGGCGCCGATCCGCGACGGTCGCTTCGCCTGCGGGTGGCGAGCCCGTGGGACTGGCGCCAGACCTACCGCCTGGTGGGTCTCGACATCGTGGCGGCGGACTCCGGCCAACCGCAGGTCGACTTCAGCGTCGCCTACACCGAGCGCGACGGCGCCCAGCGTCACGAGGTGCGGGGGCACGTCGAGGTGCGTTGGAGCCACGGCCGCTTCGCCCAGCCACCCGAGGCCAAGGTCTACCTCGACACTCCCACCGACGAGCTCCCCGGGTACTTCCCGCTCGAGCACGGCACCAGCCAGCCCGCCCTGTGGGAGTGAGCGCCTCGGGCGCACCCCGGCGGCGGGTGCTCGATCAGGCGTCCACCTGACGGCGTCCCTCGAGGGCCCGGCCCAGGGTGAGCTCGTCGGCGTACTCGAGGTCCCCGCCCACGGGTAGCCCGCTGGCGATGCGGGTGACGTTCAGGCCCAGCGGCTTCAACAGGCGCGCCAGGTACATGGCGGTGGCCTCCCCCTCGAGGTTGGGGTTGGTGCACAGGATGATCTCGGTGACGGTCTCGTCCTCGAGGCGCGTCAACAGCTCGCGCACACGGAGCTGGTCGGGCCCGACGCCCTCGATGGGATTGAGGGCGCCGTGCAGGACGTGGTAGCGACCGCGGAATTCCTGGGTCTTCTCCACCGCCACGATGTCGCGGGGGTCCTCGACCACGCACAGCACCGTGGCGTCGCGCCGGGCATCGGCGCAGATGGTGCACAGGTCGCCCTCGGCCACGTTGAAGCACCGGGGGCACAGCGTGATCCGCTCCTTCACCGCCACGATGGCCTCGGCCAGCCGCATGGCGTCCTCGGGTGCCACCTTCAGCATGTGGAAGGCGATGCGCTGGGCCGACTTGGGCCCGATGCCGGGGAGCCGGCCCAGCTCGTCGACCAGGTTCTGGAGCGGTCCGGTGTACATCCTCAGACCTCGTGGGCGCCGGGGAAGGCCTGCTTCAGCCGCTCCTCGGGACTGAGGCCGGCGCCGGCCGGCTCGGTCTCGGCCTCGAGCACCTCGGGGTCGAGGAAGTCGCGCTCGTCGTCGACCACCGCCGTGGCGGCCGGGCCCGGGACGGGGCGGGGCGCCGGGGTGCCGGCTCGGCGGGTGGGGACAGGTGCGTCGGCTTCGCCCTCCTCCTCGTCCACCACCAGCCGGACCGGCACCTGCGTGGCGAAGTGCGAACGCAGGGCGGACTCGACGTCGAGGCGCACCTCCTCGCAGTAGGAGCGGTGCGTCTCGTTGGGGAGGGCGAACACCGCCGACCCGTCGACCACGTCGAGGAACCGCCCCACCCGGAAGCGGGCCCGGGCCCGGCTGGGGAGCGACGCCAGCAGGCCGTCGCCCCACGCCTGGACGAGCTCGTCCCGGGACGGGAGCGCGCCCGGGGCCCCGCCGGCTTGGGCCGGGCCGGGCTGCGAGGCGGGCTCCTCGGTCGTCGAGGGGGCCGGCTTCGGGGCCGGCGTGGTGCTCGTGCTCGTCGGCGCACCGGGTGCCGGGGCGGACGGCGGAGCTTCGGGCGGGGGTCGCCGCGCGGCGGCGCGGGACCCGCCCGGGCCCCCCGACTGGCGTCGGAGGGCACCCAGGCTGCGGCGGGCGAGGTCGGGGCCGCCCACCCCGTCGCCGGCGGACGGAGCCGGGGCATCGCCGCCCGAGGGCGCGGCATCGGGCGCGGCGGCGGCAGCCGACGGCGCGGGTACGGCGGCGGACGCGGGTGCCGACGAACCCCGCGGCGTCCCTCGTGACGTGGGCGGTGCCGGGGACACCGGGGACGGGGAGGCGTCGGGGACGGGCGCCGCCGGCGCGGGTGGCGCCCCGCGCACCCCCTCGGCCAGCGCACGCTCGAGTCGCTCGATCCGCTCGAGCAGGGCCGAGGTCGAATCGTCGGCCTGGGGGTGGGTCAGCTTGATGAGCGCCACCTCGAGGTGGACCCGAGTGTCGGGGATGTCCCGCATGTCCACCTGGGCCCGGCCCAGCTCCTCCAAGCACCGCACCAGCGCGGGGAGGCCCATGCGCCGGGCGGTCTCCTCCACCTTCACCCGCTCCGCCCCCGACAGGCTGACCAGGTCACCCGCCACCATGGACAGGAATCCCTGGCGCAGGTACTCGGCCAGGTCGGCGGCGAGTCGAGGCGGGTCGCGCCCCGCCTCACAGGCATGGGCCACGGCCACGAGCGAACGGGTCGGATCGTGCTCGGCCAACGCCTCGGCCAGCTCGGCCAGGACCTCGATGTCGTCGTCGACGGTGCCGCCCGCTGCCACCTGATCGAGCGCCGACAGCGCGTCACGCGCCGATCCCCGGCCCCGGCGCACCGCCGCGTCGAGGGCGGCGTCGGGGAGCGCCAACCCCGTGGCCTGGCGCACCGAGCGGAGCAGGGCCGACAACGTGTCCGAGCCGAGGAGGCGGAATTCGTAGTGCTGGGTGCGGCTGCGGATGGTGGGCAGCACCTTCTGGGCGTCGGTTGTGGCCAGGACGAACACCACGTGCGCGGGCGGTTCCTCGAGCGTCTTGAGCAGCGCGTTCGACGCCGCCGTGGACAGCATGTGGACCTCGTCCACGATGTAGACCTTCCACCGGCCCGGCGTGCCGAGCGCAGCGTGCGACACGAGATCGCGCATGGCGTCCACGCCGTTGTTGGAGGCGGCGTCGAGCTCGTGCACGTCGAGCGATGCCCCCCGGGCGATGTCGATGCAGGAATCGCACGTGCCGCAGGGCTCGCCCTCCACCGGAGCCGCGCAGTTGAGCGCCTTGGCCAGGATGCGGGCCGTGGACGTCTTGCCCGTCCCACGCGGGCCGCTGAAGAGGTAGGCGTGACCCACCCGGTCGTCGCGCACGGCGTTGCGCAGGGCCAGGCTGACGTGCTCCTGCCCCAGCACCTCGTCGAAGCGCTGGGGGCGGAAACGTCGGTAGAGGGACTGGTACGGAGCGGGCTCGGTGCCGGCGGGATCGGACACTGGGCGCAGCCTACCGGGGGGCCCTGACGGTGCCGGACGCCAGGTCAGGGGGCCGGAGGCTCCTCCGGCGCGCCGCCCGGTGGTCGGTGCGACGGCCAGGTTTGCTACGGCACACGACCGGACCCGCTGAGAGCTGCTGCCTTCCGGCCCTGACTCGATTCACGGGCGACCGTTGCGCAGGACCCGGCCGCCGCACGGAACACCGGACAACGCGACGAAACGATAGCCTCCCTGCTGCTGCACACGAGCAGCCTCCGGAGGAGTGCGAGAGCGGCCGAATCGGCACGACTGGAAATCGTGTGTGGGGAAACTCACCGTGGGTTCAAATCCCACCTCCTCCGCAGCGCGGGGCGGCGGCGAGGCGGGTCCGTGCACTGCTGCGCGATGCCCGCCTGCCGCCTGCCCTACCGTCTGGGGCGTGCCCGACGTCCCGCTGTCCGACGGCCGAGTGTCCGACGACGCGGCGGCCATGCGTGTCGCCCTGGCCGAGGCGGAGCGGGCGACAGATCACGGTGACGTCCCCGTGGGGGCTGTGGCGGTGGTGGGGGGTCGCATCGTGGCCGCCTGCCACAACGAGCGGGAACTTCGCCAGGACCCCACCGCCCACGCCGAGCTCCTGGCGCTTCGCCACGCGGCGGAGGTTCTCGGGACGTGGCGGCTCTCCGACGTGACCCTGGTGGTGACGCTCGAACCGTGCGCCATGTGCGCCGGCGCATTGGTGGCGGCGCGCCTCGGCCGCCTCGTCTTCGGCGCGCCCGATCCCAAGGCGGGAGCGTGCGGCTCGCTCTACCAGCTGTGCGCCGATCCCCGCCTCAACCACGAGCTGCCCGTCACCGCCAGCGTCCTCGCCTCCGAGTGTGGCGCCGCTCTGGCGGCGTTCTTCGTCACGAGACGCTGAGCGCTCCCCACGGCCCGCCCGCCTCACCGCGCAGCTCGGTGGTGCCGAACCGGGTCATGACCTCGCCGAGCTGCTCCACGGTGGCGGCGGGACCGAGGCCGTCGATCTCCAGGAACATCTCCTCGTTGCCCGACGGCGCGCACACGAAGAGGATCCGCCCGCCGGTGTCGGTGGTGAAGGAATGGTGGCTCCCCCGGGGCACGACGACGAGCGTCCCCGGTGCGGCGTCGAAGACGGCGTTCCCCACTCGCACCTGATACTCCCCCTCGAGGACGTAGAGGATCTTGGCGAAACCGCTGTGCGCATGCGGCGGGTTCTGCGGGATCACCGGGTGGGTGAACACGAAGACCCCCATCGCTCCCCCCACGTCGGCGCCACGCACGAGCACCTCGAGCCACGAGGGCCCCGGTCGATGCGCCGGCCCTCTCCGGAAACCACCGCCCACCCGTCGGTCCCCCAGTCGCCCATCTCGGACCCTCCTGCACCGTTCGTCGCCCAACCGGACGGCGACAGCATCGCGCCGACGTGGTCCCGGTCCACGGGGACGGGGGCGAGGCCGTGTCGGGCCGGTGTCGGGCGATCCTCCGCCGCTAGCCTCGCCGTGGGCGACCGATGACGGGTCCCGTTGGGCGACGAGAACGGACAGCGACATGGACGAGGACTGGGCGAGGCCCGTGGTCCACTGGGAGATCGTGGCGCGTGACCCGGCCCGCCAGGCCGCCTTCTATCGGGCTCTGTGCAACTGGGACATCGGTGACGCGCCCCTG
>JBEKVE010000095.1:0-12725 GCA_049514335.1 Acidimicrobiales bacterium | reverse complement strand
GGGATGCTCGACCTGGGGGTCGAGGGCTACCTGACCAAGCCGGTGGACGTCGCCGCGCTGCTGCGGCTGGTGGACCACGAGATCGGGGTGAAACAGGGTGAACCTGGATGAGGGGTCGTTGCGCGGCGCCCAGGTGCTCGTCGTCGACGACGAGCCGGCGAACGTCGCCCTCATCGAGCAGATGCTCGTGCGCAACGGGTTCACCGAGGTCCGCACCATCACCGACCCCCGCCGCTTCCGCGAGGTGTTCCTCGACCAGCATCCCGACATCGTCCTGCTCGACCTGCACATGCCGCACGTCAACGGGATCGAGCTGCTGCGCCAGATCCGGGCGCTGCGCGCCCCCGACGAGTACCTGCCCGTGCTCGTGCTGTCCGCAGACGTGACGAGCAAGGCGCGCATCGACGCCCTCAGCGCGGGGGCGGTCGACTTCCTCACCAAGCCCCTCGACACCACCGAGATCGGGCTCCGGGTGCTCAACTACCTCGACGCCCGTCGCCTCCATCTCCGCCTGGAAGGGCACCGCCGCGAGCTCGACGAGCAGGTGAAGGAGCGCACCGCCGAGCTGGAGCAGGCCCACTTCGCCACCCTTCGCCGTCTCAACCTGGTGAGCGAGTACCGCGACGACGTCACGAACGAGCACACCCGGCGCGTGGGAGTGGCGGCCGCCCGGCTCACCGGGCTGGCGGGCGGCCCGCCCGACCTCCAGGTGCTCATCGAGCACGCCGCCCCCCTCCACGACCTCGGAAAGGTGGGTGTCCCGGACGCGGTTCTGCTCAAGCCGGGACGTCTCACACCCGAGGAGTTCGAGGTGATCCGCACCCACCCCACCATCGGTGCGCAGATCATCGGGGACACCAACTCGGACGTGCTCAACCTGGCCCGGGTGATCGCCCAGACCCACCACGAGCGGTGGAACGGCGAGGGCTACCCCTCGGGGCTGCGCAGGGAGGAGATCCCCCTGCCGGGGCGTATCGTGGCGGTGTGCGACGTCTTTGACGCCCTCACCCACGAGCGGCCCTACAAGCGGGCGTGGACCGTGGACGAGGCCGTGGCCGAGCTCCAGACCCAGCGAGGCGCGTTCTTCGACCCTGACCTGGTCGATCTCTTCGTGGGGGGCGTCCTGCCGGGGCTCCCGTGGGTGGCGCCGGATCCGGTGCCCGGAAGCGTTCCCAGAGCAGGCGGACAGCGGTCGCACCCCGGGGTGGGGGTCCACGCCGCGGTGTCGAGTGCACCGGGACACGGGAATGGTGCAGGGGTGGGCAACAATGCGCACGCGGCGGGCGGGCGGATCGATCATGCGGCGGACAACGCGGGACCGGAGGTAGGTCTGTGACTCTCACCGAAGACGAACACATGGTGCTGGTGGCCGAGGACGACTCGGCCAGCCGCACCGCCACCAGGCTCTTCCTGCAACGCGTCGGGTACCGGGTGGGAGAGGCCACCGACGGGCCCGGCACCCTGCGCGAGGCCAGCCTCGGCAGCTACGACCTCGTCCTGCTCGACCTCGGCCTCCCCGGCATCGACGGGGAGGAGGTCCTGGCCCGGCTGCGCCGTGACAGCGCCCTGCCCGTGATCGTGCTCACCGGCCGCTCGGAGGAGTCCGAGCGGGTGCGGGTGCTGAACCTCGGGGCCGACGACTACGTGGTGAAGCCGTGCTCGCTGCCCGAGCTCGAAGCGCGCATCAGGGCCGTGCTCCGACGCGGCCAGCCCACGCCGGTGGAGAGCAGGATCGAGCACAGCGGCCTGATCGTGGACCGCGTGGCGCACCGGGTCGAGGTGAAGGGCGAGACCGTCGAGCTCACCCCCAAGGAATTCGATCTCCTGGCCTTCTTGGCTGCCGCCCCCGACCAGGTCTTCACCCGCGAGGAGCTGCTCGAGCACGTGTGGGGATCGACCCAGGAGTGGCAGGACCCGGCCACCGTGACCGAGCACGTCCGCCGGCTGCGCCTCAAGCTCGAACCCGACCCCACCACGCCACGCTGGCTGCACACCGTGCGGGGGATCGGCTACCGATTCTCGGTCGACGCCCTCGACTGACGCGCCGACACGGCGACGCTCGTCACCCCTCGCCCTGGGGCTCGTGCACGGGGAGCTCGAGGGTGACGAGCGTGCCGCCGTTGCTCTCCATGGAGATCGTCCCCTCGAGCTGGCTGGTGACGAGGTCGCGCACGATCGACAGCCCCAGGCTGGTGGTGCGGTCGATGTCGAATCCCTCCGGCAGGCCGCAGCCGTCGTCGCGCACCTGGAGGGTCAGGCGCCGGCCGTCGTTGGCGAGCACCAGGTCGACGTGGCCGACGGGCTCGGCGCGCTCGGACACGGGGCCGGACCCCTCGTCGCCTTCGCTGCCGTCGAGCCCGGGGAAGGCGTGCTCGACGGCGTTCTGCAGCAGCTCGGCGAGCACCACGGCGAGCGGCGTGGCGACATCGGCGCCCACCTCGCCCACGTCACCGGTGACCCGGATCGACACGAGGTCGCCCGAGACCACCGAGTCCTCGGCCATGCGCACCAGCGAGCCGACGATCTCGTCGAAGGGGACCTGGTCGCCCGGCTCGCGCGACAGGATCTCGTGGACGAGCGCGATGGAGCGCACCCGCCGCTCCGCCTCGCGCAGCTCCTCCTGGCCACGGCCGGGCTCGAGCCGCCTGGCCTGGAGCCGCAGGAGCGACGAGATCGTCTGCAGGTTGTTCTTGACGCGGTGGTGCACTTCACGGATGGCCGCGTCCTTCGACAGCAGCAACCGGTCGAGGCGGCGCAGGTCGGTGACGTCGCGCAGCAGGACCATGGCACCGGTGACGGTCCCCTGCTCGAGCAGCGGCGTCACCTGGAGCAGGACGATGACGTCCGGCCGTCGCTCCACCTCCTCGGTGTAGGGGCACCCCGAGCGCAGCGCCCAGTCCACGGCGGTGTCGTCGATCCCCACCTCTGACAGCCGCCGTCCCTCCACCACATCGGTGACGCCCATGCGGTGCAAAGCGCTCATGGCGTTGGGCGAGGTGTATCGGGCGTAGCCGTCGGGATCCACGAGGACGAGACCGTCACCCACGCGGGGGGCGTCCTCGATGGAGATCTCCTCGCCCACGAAGGGGTAGTCGCCCGTCGCCACCATGGCGGCGAGTCGGTTGTAGAGGTCGCGGTACACGCGCTCGAGACGTCCCGCCCGTCGGTCCTCGTGGGGCGCCACGCGGATGAGCACGGCGATGGGGTCTCCGGGATGGTGGCGGACGGGGACGCACTCGAGCTGGGCCGTGTCGGGGACGGCGGGGACCTCGCCGGTGGCGTCGGGGTCGGAGGGCAGGCGGAAGTGGACGGGAACGGGGATGTCGGCGAACCCCGACGCCGGCATACCGGTGGCGAGCGTCTCGGTCACCACCGGAAGGTCGGTGCTGTCGAAGACCTGGCCCACGAGGTCGACGCGCAGCAGGGTGGCCCAGGTCGTCGGCCGGATCTGGCCCAGCACCACGAGGCGCCCGCCACCCGAGCCCGTCACCGGTGCCACCAGCAGGAGGTCGGAGAACGACAGGTCCGAGAGCACCCCCCACGAACCGAGCAGGCGCTTCAGATGCGCCAAGCTGACGGCGTCGAGCCCGGTGTGGTCAGCGGCGTCGTCCGCCGGGGTGGTCACGGGCCCGGCACCGGCGCCGCCACCGGCACGTCCACCGGCTGCCGGGCGCGAAAGGCACGCAGGTGATCCACCTCGAGGGCCCGCAGCATGGCGGCGAGCTCCGCCGAGCGCTGCGCCACGTCGGGGAGGCGGTGGGCATCGGAGGCGGTGGTGAGAGGCACGCCCCGGGCCACGAACCGGGCCAGCAGGTCCGGTGCCGGATAGGCCTCCGCCGCGGGCTTGCGCCAGCCCGCCGAGGAGAGCTCCGCCGCCATGCCCGAGGTGAGCGCGGCCTCGGCCAGCCGGTCCCACCACTCGTCGGGGGCGGCGGGGCGGTGGCCGGCCACCTTCACGAGGTCGGGGTGGGCGAGCACGTCGCACGTGCCCGTGGCGGCGAGCTCCTCGATGGCGCGTGTGTACTCGTCCCAGGCGGCGTCGACGGCGCGCACCGACCACTGCGCCATGGACACCGGGTCGGCGAGGTCGTCGAAGCGCCATGTGCCGAGCCAGTGCACCGACCCCAGCAGGACGTCGAAGGGGTAGCCGGCGAGCAGCGCCGCCACGTCGTCCATCCGTCCCGGGTAGTAGTCCACCTCCAGTCCGAGCACCACCGGGAGGCCCGCCTCCTTGGCGGCGAGCACGCACGCCACGTACTCGTCGAGATCGGCGCGGGCGTGGTCGTCCCAGTACTCGACCATCGAGGCGCGCAGGGCGGCGTCGGGCTCGTCGTCCCAGAAGCCGCGCAGCAGCCGGTCCGCCTGGACGAAGCGAAAGAGGTGCTCGGTGAGCGCCACCTCCTCGACACCGGCCGCCTGCGCCGCGTCGCAGTAGCCGGCCACCTGCTCGATGGTGGGCACCCGGTCGCGCTGGCCGTGCGGCCACAGGTGGAGGTGGTAGTCGAGCACCGGCGTTGCCGTGGCCTCAGGCCCCGGTCGACGACGTGACGTCGGTGCGCCGCACCAGGGTGACCCCGTCGCGCACCGGCAGCTGCACGCACACCACGCGCCGGTCGGCGCGAAGCGCCTCGTTGAAGGCCCGCAGCGCGGCGGTGTCGGGCGACTCGTCGCTGTCGTCGAGCACGTGCCCGCCCCACAGCGTGTTGTCGGCGGCGATCACCCCGCCGGCATCCAGCTTGGGCAGCACGGCCTCGAAGTAGTCGAGGTAGCTGGGCTTGTCGGCGTCGATGAACACGAACCCGAACGGGCCGGCCAACCGCGACACGGTCTCGAGGGCCGGGCCCTCCACCACCTCGATGCGTTGTGCGTGGGGGCTGGCGGCGATGTGCCGGCGGGCGGCGGCGACGTGGACGGGGTCGAGCTCGCACGTGGTGATGCGGCCCCCGGGTGGGAGCGCGGCGGCCATGGCCAGCGAGGAATAGCCGCTGAACGTGCCGATCTCGAGGACCCACTGGGGCCGCAGGCAGTAGACGAGCATCTCGAGAAAGCGGCCCTCGAGCGCTCCCACCATCATCCCCGGTGCGGCCAGCGTGGCCCGCGTCTCCTCGGCCACGGCGACGAGGTGCGCCGGCGGCGCGGTGGTGTGGGCCTCGGCGTATGCCTCGACCGCGGGGTCGGTGATGCTCGTCATGCAGGCGGACCTCCCCGGGCATCGTAGGGCCCCGGCGCGGGGGGAGGTGGCGGCTACGAGGCGACGAGGGGCCGCACGAGGCGCATGACGTCGTCGAGCGCCCGCATGTAGCCGTGGTGCGCCCGGAGCGTGCCGTCGCGTCCCGCCACGGCATAGGTGGCGTGCAGCCACCGGTGGGCCCGTGCCGCGCCGTCGTCGGGCCCGCCGCCGGCGCGGTCGATCCGGCCCAGCGCCTCGTAGAGGCCCCGGGCGTCGAGCCGGTGGAAGTCACGCACGAGCAGCTCCAGGTACCGGCCCTCGGGGTCGCCGTCGAGCGCGCCCGGCGCGGAGGGCGGACCCGCCTCGGCGCCGCCCCCGGGAGCCTCGCCGGCGTCGGTGTCGGCGGCGGCCGCTTCGGCGCGGCGCCAGCGCTCCTCGTACCCGAGCACGATCAGCGCGCCCACGCGTCCGAAGTGCTGCACGACGGCCTGGCGCGCCGTGGGGGAGGCGGCGGGGTCCCCGAGCAACGTGAGCGCCGCGCCCGGGTCCTCGAGCAGACGCGTGGCGCACAGCCCCAGCCGTTCGGCGTCGTCGCTCGCCATGGCCTGTCGGACCAGGTCCGTCGCCCGCCGCGCGCTCCCCCGCCGTCCCACGGCGGGCCCGATCGCCGTGCCGGGGTGCACACCCGAACGGTCGAGCGCCACCGCCAGCACGACGTCCTCGACGCAGGGCGTGGCGCAGGGATGGCCGGCACGGCACCAGGGTGCCCCGAGCGGCACCCGGTTCTCACAGGGTCGGCCCGTGGTCGTGAAGCGGAAGCCGCACGGGTGGGTCCGGGCCACCACGGCGTGGCGGGGGGGACGCACCACCCGCATGTCGTGTCGGCGACGAACCATGCCCACAGAATCGGCAGACTGGCACCTGTTCTTCATCCAGCGCTGCACAATCTCTGACCGGGGCCATCGTGGTCATCGTGGGCAATGGGGACATCGGGTCCACGTGAGCGGCGCCCGGGTCAGCCCCACCACCGCCGTGGCGCCCGGGCCGGCCTCGACGCCGAGGGCTCCTCCCGGGTCCTCCGACCGCTCCGGCGCACCTTCCCCGGCGCACCCTCCCGGCGCCCGGACCAGGGGTAATCCCCCCGGGACGCCAAGGGGGGCTAATGCACGGGCCCCCGTCCGCCGATGGAAACCTGTGATCGAACCGCGGGGTCTGACCGACGTCGCCGTGTGGCTGCCCGACGCCGTGGTCGTCATCGACGCCACGGCCCGGCTCATCTGGGCCAACGATGCCGCCGAGCGGCTCTTCGGCCTGGAGAGCGCTCGCCTGGTCGGCACCGACGTCCTCGCCTTCGCCCACCCCGACGACAAGGAGTTCGCGGCCCTGTCGCTCACGAGCGTGCAGGGCAAGGACGTGGGCACCCCGATCGAGGTGCGCGTCCGGGCCGCCGACGGCTGGCGGCTGGTGGAGATCATCGGCGCCAACCTGCTCGACCGCCCGTCGGTCAACGGCCTCGTGCTGTCGATACGCGACCTCACCGAGCGACGGCGCTGGGAGATCGCCACCGACGAGGTCGGGAAGTTCCGGTCCCTCGTGCACAACGCCGCCAGCGTGATCATGCTTCTCGACGCGGCGGGGCGGGTGGAGTCGGTGTCCGCCGCCTTCACACGCCTGCTCGGCCATGACCAGGAGCTGGTGGAGGGCCGGCCTCTGGTGGAGTTCGTGCGCGCCAACGACCGCAGCGCCATGGCCGCCACGCTGGCACGCGCCGTGGACACACCCTCGTTCAGCACGGCGCCCACGGTCGTCGAGGTCGAGCTGGTGCGACGCGGCGGTGCGGACAGCGTCCCGTTCGAACTGAGCATCGTCAACCTCTTGGACGACCCCACCGTGAACGGCCTCGTGGTGTCGGGGCACGACATCACGCAGCTGCGCGCCACGCGCGACGCCCTCGAGGAGTTCACGGCCTTCGACCCCCTGACCGGGCTCCCCAACCGGGCCACGCTGCGGGCGCACCTCGAGCACCGGCTCGACAATCCCACCACGGCCGTGGTGTTCCTGGACCTCGACGGCTTCCGGCCCGTCAACGAGGAGTTCGGGCGCGACACCGGTGACGAGATCCTGCGCCGGCTGGCACAGCGGCTCCAGGCGTCGGTGCGCAAAGGTGACGTGGTGGCGCGCTACGGCGGCGACGAGTTCGTCGTGCTGGCACAGATCAGCGATCCCGAGGAGCTCCAGGCCCTGGCGGCGCGTCTGGCCGAGGGGATCGAGGAGCCGGTCGAGCTGCCCGAGGGCGTCTTCCACCTGTGCGCCAGCGTCGGGCTCGCCTATCCCGGCCCGGGCGACACCGCCACCAACCTCCTCGGGCGGGCCGACGCCGCCATGTACATCGCCAAGCAGCACGCCGAAGGGGGCGGGCGCCACTCCCGGTAGGAGCCCTCCGGCCGGACGCCCCAGGCGCGCCGAGTTGTGCCTATCGGCTCCCGAGCTGTGCCTATCGGCTCCAGAGCTGGGCGCCCAGGCGCATGAGGCCGGCCATGTCGAAGACGTCAGTCTCGAAGTAGGGCACGCTCACGAGGGCCTCGGGCACCGTCGCCAGCTCGGATTGCTGCTCCGCCTCGCGCTGGGCGACGACGCGGTAGTCCAGGTAGCTCTGGCCCACCTCGGCCAGCACGCGGCGGACCTGGGCGGCGTCCCCACTGCGCACCTTGTCCGCCACGGCGACGGCCAGCTCGTCGGCCCGGTCGCGAAGCAGCTCGGCGGCGACGGCCCCGTCGGGATCGCGCAGGTAGGCGGGGAGCACCTTGTTGAGGACGATGGCACCGAGGTGCAGGCGACGGTCCATGAGCGCCTGGGCGAAGAACTCCGCCTCCCGCAGGGGAACGGCCTCGAGCGTGCTCACCACGATGAACGAGGTGCGCTGGTCGGCCATGAGTCGGCGCACGGCGCGGGCCCGCTCCACGAAACCCCCGTACATCGACTGGAACAGGATGAAGAACTGGGCGATGTCCTCCAGGAACTGCGTGCCGAGGATCCGGTCGGCCACCTGGTAGAACGGCTTGGTGGCGACGTTGACGATCTTCGAGCGGTAGGGGACGATCAGCCAGCGCAGCAGCCGGCTCGAAAAGAACTCCGCCATGCGGTCGGGGGCGTCGAGGAAGTCGAGGGCGTTGCGGGTGGGTGGGGTGTCCACCACGATCAGGTCGTAGGTGCCCTCGGAGTGGATCTCGAACAGCCGTTCCATGGCGATGTAGTCGTGGCTCTGGACGAAGCGGCCCGAGATGTTGCGGTACAGCGGGTTCGACAGGATCTCCTCGCGGGTGCGGGCGTCGGGCGCGTGCAGGCGGACGAGGTCGTCCCATGACTCCTTGGCGTCGAGCATGGCCGCCCACAGCTCGCCTCTGGGCTTCACCCCGGCAGCGGCGAAGGCCTCCTCGGGCACGCGCCGCTCGGCGTTGCCGATTCCCTCCAGGCCGAGGGCGTCGGCCAGGCGCCGGGCGGGGTCGACGGTGAGGACGAGCACCTTGCCTCCGAGCCGTGCCGCCGCCATGGCCGCAGCAGCTGCCGCCGTGGTGGTCTTCCCCACCCCCCCCGGTCCGCACGCCACCACGATCTCCTTGGAGGCGAGCAGGCCGTCGAGCGAGACACGGCGCGACTCGGGCTGGCGGCGCCGGCGGGGCGGCATCAGGACCCGAGCTCCTCGCCCAGCGAGTGCGCCACCTGGCGGATGGTGCGCAACCCGTGCAGGCGGGTGAAGAGGAACGGCAGGTAGAGCAGAGGCACGGCGGGGTCGATGCCGGCCCGCAGCCGCTCCAGGTGCGCGGCGCGCGTGCGGCGCAAGGTGACGGCGAGACGCGCCGCGTCGAGCACGGGCGTGGGGTCGTGCTCCACCAGGCGCCGCAGCTCGGCCGACGGCCCGGGACGGCACAGCTCGTTGAACACCTTCTCCTCACTGCGCCCGAACAGCTCGGGCAGGACGCGGTTCACGATCACGGTGGCCAGGTCGACCGACGTCTCGCTCGAGACACGTCCGGCGAGCTCGATGGTCTCGTTGACCGGCATCTCCTCGGGGGTGGTGACGATGACCAGGCCGGTGGTGGCGGGGTCGGACAGGATCTCGACCAGCCAGTCGGTCTGCGAACGGATGAGGCCCACCTTCACCAGATCGTTGATGGCCTGCGGCGCCGAGAGCTGTCCCACGATGTGGCCGCTGGCCGAGGCGTCCACCACCACGAGGTCGTAGTGGCGCTCGCGCACCTCCCAGCAGAACTTGCCCACCGTGAGGATCTCGCGCACGCCCGGCGCGGCGGTGGCCACGAAGTCGAAGGCCTTGGCGAGCGGCCCGATCCGGCCCACCACGGGAATGCGGAGGTTGAGCCGCAGGTACTCGCGCAATGACGCCTCGGTGTCCATCGACATCACCGACAGGGAGGGGAGCACTTCGCGCGGGGTGAAGCTCGTGGGCCCGGTCTCGAAGTAGGAGGCCACGTCGCCCTTGGCGTCGACCTCGCACAACAGGGTCCGCCGCCCCGATTCCGCCGCGTGGAGGGCCATGGCCGAAGCCACCGTGGTCTTGCCGACGCCCCCCTTGCCGGTGACGAAGAGGAGCCGGCGGTCCAGAAGGCTCTTGCTCTGTCGGGGGGCGGTGCTCACCGGAAGGGGCGCCTCGGGGTCGGCCCTAGGGGGCGCCGAAGCCGACCCGGCGCTCGTTGGTGGGCGCCCCGACTTCCACGTAGGCCACCTTGGCGACGGGGACCGCCACGCGCCGGCCCTTGCGGTCGGTCAGCCACAGCACGCCCTCGTCGCGGCCCAGCGACGACTCGATGTCGGCGATGACCGCGTCGCGGTCGGCGTCGTCGCCCAGCTCGATCTCGAGCTCCTTGGCGCTCTGCACGATCCCGATGCGTACGTCCACGTGATGTCGCTCCTCCGTCGAACCGGGACCCGTCCGGGTCTCCGAAGTCTTCCCGACCGTGTTGCCGATCGAGTTTCGCCGATCGTGTTCCCCGACCTGTTCCCGACCGGTGACCCGTGCCCTGGCCTGGGACACAGGCCGTCGGCGGGCCCGGGGCCACCGACCCTACAGCCGTGGGCCACACTAAGGCCCATGGAGCCCACCACGGTCACGCAGACCGAACGGGGCCGCCGATGGGCTTCCACCATGGCGGGTCACGGGGACCAGGAGGTGCGCACGGCGCACGCCGACTCCCGTGCCACCCTCGGCACGGCCACACCGCCGGCACCCCACGGGCGCGAGCAGCGCGAGGAGACCGAGGAGGACGCCCTGGCGCCGGGTGCCACCCGGGCCCGGGGCGCAGGGCACAGGACCGTGGCCGAGGAGCCCGACACCCTGCGCACCTGCTTCGAGCGCGACCGCGACCGAATCCTGCACTCGTCGGCATTCCGGCGACTGGCCGGCAAGACCCAGGTGTTCGTGTTCCCCGCCGACCACCAGCGCACGCGGCTCACCCACGCCCTCGAGGTCGCCCAGGTGGCGACCGGGATCGCCCGGGCGTGCCGCCTCAACGTGGCGCTCACCGAGGCCATCGCCCTCGGGCACGACTGTGGGCACGGACCGGGCGGCCACATGAGCGAGGACGCGCTCGGGATCTTCCTCCCCGACGGGTTCGACCATGCCGTGTGGGGCGCGGACGTCTCGCTCGCCGACCTCAACCTGTGCGAGGAGACGCTCGACGGCATCCGCAACCACTCCTGGTCGCGCCCTGCACCGCACACGCCCGAGGGCGAGGTGGTGAGCTGGGCCGACCGCATCGCCTATGTGTGCCACGACTGGGAGGATGCGGTGTCGGCCGGGATCGTGACGCCGGGGCTGCTTCCCGACGTCGTGCTGGCCCGGTGCGGGCCCAGCCGCTCGAGCCAGCTCGGCACCTTCATCGAGGGCATGGTCCACACCATGCTCCGCACGGGTCGGGTGGGCATGGACGGCGATCTGGCCGAGGCGCTCGCCGCCTTCCGGCGCGGCAACTACGACCACGTGTACCTGCGGCCGGCGTCGGTGGCCCAGGGGGCGGCGGTGGTGGAGGTGCTGCGGGCGCTGGTGTCGCACTTCGCCGACCACCCCAACCGCATCCCCGCCGCCGAGGGGGGACGGGCCCTCGCCGGAGGCAGCGACGAGGCGGTGGTGGCGGCCGTGGCCTACGTGGCCGGCATGACGGATCGCTTCGCCATGGGCGTGGCGGTGTCCGACCTCGGGTGGGACCCCGCCCGCCTCCCCCGCGGCGTGCACCGGCTGACCACCCCCTGAGTTCGGCACATGGGTGACGTACAGGTGAATGGTTTCGGGGGCAAACCGTCCCCGATCAGGTCGCCGTCTCCGAGAGAACCTACGTGTGGCACCAGTGTTCGCGAATTCGCGCCGGGAACGGCCCGACTGGGGCAGCCCGTGGGGGTCACCGACCGAACCGTGGTGTGCGTGCACCTGTGTGGGCCGCCGGGGACCGTTGTTGACACGGCGAATTGAGGAGAATCATTCGATGCCAAGCTTCACGGTTCCCCGAGGAAACGTCAGCGCGGAGGAGGTTGGTGCTGTCCTCCGCAGCAAACTCGATGCGCACTACGAACTGGTGCCCGCAGCGATGTCCACTGGTTTCACAAAGCAGGTCTCCCAAGACGCAAACGCAATCCTGGTCAAAGGGCGTTGGTTCGAGCGGGCGAACATTCGGATCGTCCCGAGTTCGGAGACCACCGAAATCGAGGTGAACCCCGGAGCAGGCTATTTCGGCCTCGTCCGCTTGGTCGATCGCTTTGGTATCTGTCGCAACGTACGGCGACTACTGGAGCGCTCTCCCGAACTCACCACCCCCTGACCACCGCGGCACGCGCCCCTGGAGACCACCGCTGCGCCTTCACCCCGACCGCCGGCGCCCGCACGCTGATGCCGTCACCTGGTGAGGCGGTGAAACGCGTCCACGTGATGCTGTCCCTGGGTGAGCATCGCCTCGCAGGCATCGGCACGCGCGGCGCGTTGGTCGGGCTCTGCCTCGACGAGACCCCGAAAGGCGAAGGCGGCGTTGCGGAACACCGCCCCGGCGGAGCGCAGCTCGGCCTCGGCCCGGGTGTAGCCCCTCGGTGCAGGGGCCCCTTCGTGCCACACGATCAGGGCGCCGCACGCTGCGATCAGGTCGGTGGCCGGGTCGGCAGCGTCGTCTCGGGCCGGATCGTCGCCGTGATCGGCGGCGACGAGAACCCCGCCCCCGTGGAAGGCCGTCTGCAGGCGCCGTGCCGCCACCTCCACCGGCCCCAGGGCCCACCCCGCCGACGTCGCCCAATCCGGGCGGGTACCTCCCGGCGGGGGGTCTTGGGGCATCCGGGGAATCTAGGCAGTCCTGGGCCGATCCGTACACCGAACGTTCGCGTCCTGTTCACGGGTCGTTCGCGGTGCTGAGTCCTCCCTGATGCGCCACTGCCCCGCGTCAGCGGACGGTGAGCTCCCGCCGGTAGATGCGGGCCGGGCCGAGCTCCTCGACCCGCACCGCCAGGGCCTCGAAGGCGGCGTCTGCCTCCGACCCGGGGTCGGCCACGTGGACCGGGACGC
>JBEKVE010000094.1:0-12797 GCA_049514335.1 Acidimicrobiales bacterium | reverse complement strand
GCCGGCGACCTCGACCACGCCCGCCTGGCGGCCGACATTGACGAGCGTCTGTCGGGGCGGACGGGCGGGACGGCGCCGGCGCGCCGGCCGCCGACGGCACCGGGGGAGATCCTCACCGTCAACCGTCGCCCCACCGAGCAGGTCCACCTGGTGGTGGGCATGCGCTGTCCGGGTCGCCACGCCCCCGAGCGCTGGGCGCTGGCCGTGCTCAACCACGTGCTCGGAGGTGGCATCTCGAGCCGGCTGTTCCAGGAGGTGCGCGAGCGGCGGGGCCTCGCCTACTCGATCTGGTCGGAGCGCACCCACTACGACGAGGTGGGCACCCTGACGGTGAACGTGGGAACCGCCCCCGAGAACGCCCGCGAGGTCCTCGCCCTCGTGCACGGCGAGCTCGACCGGCTGGGCCAGAGCGGCGTCACGCCGCGCGAGCTGGCGGTGGCCAAGGGCCATCTGCGGGCCGAGACCCTGCTGTCGCTCGAGGACTCCGGGGCGCGCATGAGCCGGATCGGGTCGGGCCTGCTCCTGCACGGCCGGGTGCTCGAGGTCGATGAGGTGCTGGCCAAGGTGGACGCCGTCACCGTCGAGGACGTGGCGGCGGTGGCCACCGCGCTGGCGGGCGAGACCCGGACCCTGTCGGTGGTGGGCCCCTACGACCCCGACGACGCCTGACCGTCGGTAGGGTCGTGGCCATGGTGCGCGTCGGGGTGTTCGGTGCCGGGGGGCGCATGGGACGCCAGGTGTGCCAGGCCATCGCCGCGGACCCCGAGCTCGAGCTGGTGGCGGCGGTCGACCCCCGCCTGGCCGGCATCGACCTGCGCCAGGTGGCCGGGGTGGACGCCTCGGGGCTCCTCGTGGCGCACGGCGTCGAGGCGCTCGAACGGTCCGAGGCCGAGGTGGCGGTGGACTTCACCGTGGCCGAGGCGGCCGTCGAGCACATGCGGTGGTGCGCGGCGCACGGCGTGCACGCCGTGGTGGGCACCACCGGGATCTCCGAGCCCGTGCTGGCCGAGCTGACGGCGGCCTTCGCCGACTCCGACGCCAACTGCGTCATCGCCGCCAACTTCGCCATCGGCGCCGTGCTCATGATGCGCTTCGCCGAGCTGGCGGCGCCGTTCATGGACGGCGTCGAGATCGTCGAGCTGCACCACGACGGCAAGGTCGACGCCCCGTCGGGGACGGCCATGCAGACCGCCGAGCGCGTCACCGCCGCCCGCCAGGCCCGGACGGGGCCGTGGCCCGCCGACGCCACCACGTCGCACACCGTGGCCGGGGCGCGCGGGGCGGACGGGCCCGGCGGGGTGCGCATCCACTCCGTGCGGCTGCCGGGACTGGTGGCGCACCAGGAGGTCCTCTTCGGGGCGGGCGGCCAGAGCCTCACGATCCGCCACGACGCCTACGACCGCACCTCGTTCATGCCCGGGATGCTCCTGGCGGTGAAGGCGGTGGCGGGGCGTCGCGGTCTCACCGTCGGGCTCGACGCGCTGCTCGGGTTCTGACCCGGGGCCGGGAGATCCCGGACCGACGCGCACGGCGCCGTATCCTGGGCCCGTGGACGGGCCGCGCCAGCGGATCTTGGAGGCCACCTACGCCTGCGTGGCGCGGTGGGGCCTGTCCAAGACCACCGTGGAGGACGCGGCGCGCGAGGCCGGGCTGTCGCGGGCCACGGTGTACCGCTACTTCCCCGGCGGGCGCGACGAGCTCGTGGACGCCGTGGTGTCGTGGCAGTACCTCATCTTCTTCGGGCTCCTCTACGAGGAGGTGCAGGGGGCCACGACCATCGAGGAGGTCCTCGAGCGCGGTCTCGCCTTCGCCCGGCGCTCGTTGCTCGAGCACGAGGTGCTCCAGAAGATCCTCGAGACCGAGCCCGAGGTGCTCATGCCCAAGCTCACGGTGGAGTCGAACCGCACCGTCGGCCTCATAAGCGGCTTCCTCGCCCCGTACCTGCTCGAGCACGGGCTGGCCGACGGGGTCGAGGTGACCGAGGCGGCCGATTTCGTGGCCCGCATGATCCTGTCCTACATCTCGTCGCCCGGGCACTGGGACCTGGGCGACGCCGACCAGGTGGCGGCCCTGGTGCGCACCGAGCTGCTGGCCGGGGTGGTGGCGGACCGAGAACCGCCTGCTCCGCCACCGCCGGGGCACGCCGGCAGCTCGTCGCCGGGCGGCCGAGGCTGAGGCCGTGGCAGGGCGCCACTGGGGCCGAACGAGCCTCCCCAGCATCGGTGGGGTCGCGCTCGGCGTCCCCTGTCATTGACAATGAGACACGACGAGCCATACTGTCTCACGATGGTGGGCGCGGTGCGGCTCGAGCTGGTGCAGGGGAGCGGTGCGCGCCGTGCGCCGTCCCCGGACCCCGGCGACGTCTCGCCCCTACCCGACTCGCCCCCCACCCGGGTGCGCATCGTGGACGGCGCCCTCGCCTGCATCGCCCGCACCGGCGTGGCCGGGACCACCCTCGACGACGTGGCCCGCCAGGCCGGGTGCAGCCGGGCCACGGTCTACCGGGCCTTCCCGGGGGGCAAGGACGCGCTGTTGCGGGCCGTGGTCGACACCGAGGTCTCGCGCTTCTTCAGCGCCTTGGCGGTGCGCATGGGCGAGGCCGCCGACATCGAGGACGTCCTCGTGGCGGGGATGTGCGAGGCCGCGGTGCGCGTCACGCAGCATCCTGCGCTCGGACAGCTGCTCGCCAACGAGCCCGAGACGGTGCTGTCGCAGCTCGCCTTCACCCCCATGGACGAGGCCCTCGCCCTTACGTGCGCCTTCACCGCGCCCTTCCTCGGTCGCTTTCTCGACCCGGCCGAGTCGAGACGGGTGGCGGAGTGGGCGGCGCGCATCGTGGTGTCGTACCTGGCGTGCCCGGCCGAGGGGATGGATCTCTGCGATCCGGCCCAGGTGCGCCGGCTCGTGCGCCTCTTCGTGCTCCCCGGCATCCGCGCCCTCGCCCCGTCCCGGGCCGCGCCACCCGGCTCGGAGCCCGCGGCGCGGCGCCGGCCCGTCCGACCCATCGCATCCGACCAGTACCAGCCCATCAAGGGGGAAGTGTCATGACCGACCAGATGCGCGACACGGCCGACATCATCGGCCGCGACGACGTCAACGACCTCGAGGCCATCCTCTCGGTCGTGAACACCGACGCCACCGAGGAGCAGCACGGTGTCCATTCGGTGTACGACACCATCTTCACGTGGGACTACGAAAAGGGCCAGCGGCCCAAGCTCGAGAAGCTCTACGAGAAGGCCAAGCGGGCCCAGTGGAACGGGCAGACCGACCTCCCCTGGGACACCGATGTCGACCAGGAGAAGCTGGTGGTGGCGAACGCCGTGGCCAACGGCGGCTTCGCCCAGGGCATCGACGTGAGCGGCACCTCGCTCGAGCGCTGGGGCGAGAAGGAGTGGGTCCAGTTCGGCATCGAGGGCCAGAACTGGACGCTGTCGCAGTTCATGCATGGTGAGCAGGGTGCGCTTGTGTGCACGGCCAAGATCGTGGAGTCGGTGCCGTGGATCGACGCCAAGTACTACGCCGCCACCCAGGTCATGGACGAGGCCCGACACGTCGAGGTGTTCGCCAAGTACCTCGACGACAAGCTGTCGGGGCACTATCCCATCAACGCCCATCTGCGCCTGCTGCTCGACGACATCATCGCCGACAGCCGCTGGGACATGACGTACCTGGGCATGCAGATCATGGTGGAGGGCCTGGCACTCGCCGCCTTCGGCTTCATGCACCAGATGACCACCGAGCCCCTGCTCAAGCAGCTGCTGCGCTACGTGATGTCCGACGAGTCGCGTCACGTCGCCTTCGGGGTGCTGAGCCTCCAGGAGTACTACCAGCAGCTCAGCGCGGCGGAGATCCGCGAGCGCCAGGAGTTCGCCTTCGAGGCGGCGGTGCGCATGCGGGACCGCTTCTTGCAGCAAGAGGTGTGGACGCGCATGGGGGTCGAGCCCAAGGAGGTCGTGCCGCTTCTCATGCAGGTCCCCGACCGCCAGGTCTTCCAGACGCTCTTGTTCGCCAAGATCGTCCCCAACTGCAAGAAGCTGGGGTTGCTCGACGCCGCCGACGGCTGGCTGCGCCACCGCTTCACCGAGTTGGGCGTCATCGCCTTCGAGGACTGGGCCGACACGGGCGAGGAGTACGACAGCCTCCAGGCCACGGACTCCCTCGACGGTGCCACCGACGCGGTGGCCTGACACGTCCCCTCGGGCCCTGGAACAGGGGCCCGGACCGACGCCGGGACCATGGGCCGGGGCGAGATAGCCTGACGGCGTGCACACCCCTCCGGGAGCGGGACGCTTCGGCGCGGTGGTGACCGCCATGGTCACCCCCTTCGACGCCACCGGCGCGCTCGACGTCGACGGGGCCGTCACCCTGGCGCGCTGGCTCACCTCCCACGGCAGCGACGGGCTGGTGCTGACGGGCACCACGGGGGAGGCGCCGGTCCTGAGCGACAGCGAGCTGATCGATCTGTGGCGGGCCGTCTCCGAGGCGGTGACCGTGCCCGTGATCGCCGGCACGGGCACGAACGACACCCGCCATTCCATGGCCTGCACCAAGGCGGCGACCGACGCCGGTGTCGACGCCGTGCTGGTGGTCACCCCCTACTACTCGCGTCCCTCGCAGGCCGGCATCGCCGCCCACTTCACCGCCGTGGCCGGTGCCACCGACCTCCCCGTCATCCTCTACGACATCCCGGTGCGCACGGGGCGCAAGATCGCCACTGCCGTCTTGCTCCAGCTGGCGCGCCAGGTGCGCAACATCGTGGGGGTGAAAGACGCCGCCGGTGACCCGGTCGCCGCCGCCCGGGTGGTGGCCGAGGCCCCCGAGGGGTTCGAGCTCTACAGCGGTGACGACAACCTCACCCTGCCCCTGCTGGCGGTGGGGGCCGTGGGCGTGGTGAGCGTGGCCGCCCACTGGGCGGGTGAGGAGATAGGCGAGTTCGTGGCCGCCTTCTCCAAGGGGGACGTCGAAGGGGCGCGGGCCATGAACGCCCGGCTGCTCGAGTCCTACGAGTTCGAGTCGAGCGAGGCCTACCCGAACCCCATGCCCGCCAAGGCGGCGTGCCGGGCCCTCGGCCTTCCCGCCGGGCAGTGCCGGCTCCCCATCGGTGACGCACCGGCGGAGCTCGACGACCGGGCCCGCGCCGTGGTGGCGCGCCTCGGCCGCCACCTGCCGCGCTCCGCCGACGCGGGCGGTCCGGTTGCCTGACCGGGTACGCGTCACCTTTCTCGGGGGTCTCGGGGAGATCGGGCGCAACTGCGCGTGCCTGGAGCTCAACGGGCGCATCGTGGTCCTCGACTGCGGCGTCATGTTCCCCGATCCGGACATGCCCGGCATCGACCTCGTGCTTCCCGACCTCACCTACCTGCGCGAGCACGCCGAGGCCGTCGAGGGCGTCGTGCTCACCCACGGCCACGAGGACCACACCGGGGGCCTGGCCTTCTTGCTGCGCGACATGTCGGTGCCGGTGTACGGGTCGGCCCTCACGCTGGGCCTCGCCCGCAACCGGGTCGAGGAGGCCGGGCTCGAGGACCGCGCCACCTTCATCGAAGTCTCCGACGGGGAGCGGCGGGCGGTGGGGCCCTTCGAGGTGGAGTTCATCCCCGTCACCCACTCCGTGCCCCACGGGTTCGCCACCGCCTTCCACACCCCCCAGGGGGTCATCCTCCACTCCGGTGACTTCAAGCTCGACCTCACGCCGGTGGACGGTCGTCTCACCGACCTGGGGCGCATCGGGGCCCTCGCCCAGGACCCCGGCATCCGGCTGCTGCTGAGCGATTCCACCAACGCCGAGGAGCCCGGCTTCACCGAGTCCGAACGGACGGTGGGGGCGGTGCTGCTGCGTCTGTTCGAGACGAGCGCAGGCCGGCGGGTGGTGGTGACCTGTTTCGCCAGCCACATCCACCGCGTGCAGCAGGTCGTCGACGCCGCCCTCGCCACCGGCCGCAAGGTCGCCACCCTGGGTCGCTCCATGGCCAAGAACGTGGAGCTCGCCCGCCGGCTCGGTCTCCTCGACATCCCCGCCGACGCCCTGGTGGGCGTGGAGCGCGTCGACGACATGGACCCGGGATCGGTGTGCGTCGTGTCGACGGGCTCACAGGGCGAGCCCCTGTCCGCCCTGTCGCTCATGGCGGCGGGGGAGAGCAAGTGGCTGCATCTGCGCCCCGACGACGTGGTGATCATCAGCGCCCACCCCATCCCCGGCAACGAGTGGGCGGTGGGGAAGGTCATCGACGCACTGCACCGGCGCGGGGCGTCGGTGATCCACACCGGTGTGGAGCCGGTGCACGTGAGCGGGCACGCCCGGCAGGGCGAGCTCAAGGTGCTGCTGTCGGTGGCCAGTCCCGAGTGGTTCATCCCCGTGCACGGCGAGTACCGCCATCTCGTGAACCACTGCCGCCTGGCCACCCAGATGGGGGTGGCCGAGGACAACGCCCTTCTGTGCGAGGACGGCGACTCGGTGCTCGTCACCGACGACGGCGTGCGGCGCACCGACTCGGTGCCGGCCGGCTTCCTGTACGTCGACGGCACCGTGGGCGACGTGGGCCACGGCGTGCTGCGCGACCGCCGCGTGCTGGCCGAGGAGGGCGTGGTCGTGGTGGTGGCCACGCTCGACCTCCACGCCCGCGAGGTGGTGAACCCACCGGAGATCGTCACCCGGGGATGGGTGCACGCCCCCGAGGCAGAAGCCCTTCTGGACGAGGCCAGCGACGCTGTGCGGGTGGCGCTCGAGAAGGCCCTGGCCGACGGGGCCACCGATCACGAATCGCTCAGCCGCCACGCCCGGCGGGCGCTCGGGCGGTTCGTGGGGGAGCGCACCCGGCGCCGTCCCATGATCGTCCCCGTCATCGTCACCGTCTGACCAGGCCGTTCCCCCCTGCCGGCCCCGGCGCGACCGGGCCCCGAGGCGCTCCTTCGGCCGGCCCCGGTCCCCGGGGGACACTGGGGCGGCTGTTAGCGTTGGGGCCACTGTGGTGACGACCAAGCGCCGTCCGGCTGCCTCGCGCCCAACGTCCCGTCCGGCGGGCGGGGCGCGCAAGAAGGCGCGCGCCACCAGCCGGCCCCGCGCCGGTACGGCCAAGCGCCGGCCCCAGGCCCGCCCCCGTCGGGTGGCCACGCGCCGCCGGCAGCGGCCGGCGTGGATGCGATCGGCCCTGGCGGTGGTGGAGGGCCACGCCGAGGACGTGTGGGGCATCGCCCTCGTCACCGTGGGCGTGCTCGGTGTGCTCGCTCTCTACGCCGACGCCCTCGGGCCCGCCGGCAACGGGGTGCGGGCGGGGACCGGTGTGCTGCTCGGCGTGGGTCGCTTCCTCGTCCCCCCGGCGTGCGGGGTGGCGGGCGCCATGCTCGTGGCGGGCCGGCCCCGCCACGATCCGGCCCGCACCGCGCTCGGCTTCGTGCTCGCCCTGGCGGCGGTGGCGGGGCTGTCGGGCCTCGCCGGCGGGGCGCCGCGCATCACCGCCACCACCACCCGCCTCGACAACGCGGGCGGATGGATCGGCGCCGCCATGGGCAACCCGCTACGCGCCGGGCTCGGCGACTGGGGCGCGGCCGTCGTCCTGGTGGCCCTGGCCACGCTGGCCCTGGTGCTGTTCACCGGGGTCACGGTGCGAGAGGCGTGCCGCAGCGTGGGGCGCGCCGCCGCCGGGCTGTGGCACCTGGCCGTCCCCGACGAGGACGACCTGGAGGACGCCGACGAGATCGAAGAGGACGACGACGTCACCGCCGTGGGGGGTGTCCCGGCCCAGCACGCCAGCGGCGCCGTGCTTCCCGACGTCGTCGAGGAGCCCGCCGGCCGGGGACGGGCCCGTGGCGCCGGCTCGCGGCAGCTGTTCGACATCGACGCACTGCTCGGGAGCGCGTCCGGGGCCGCCGTGCCCGACCCCAACGCCGAGCACGACGGTGACGCGCTGGCCGAGGTTCCCCGGGCCGTGGCGCCCGAGGCGGCGCCCGAACCCGAACCGGTGATCGATGCGGTGGTGCCCACCCCCGTGCCGGCACCACCGGAGCCCCTGTTGCGCATGGAGGCCGAGGCGGCGGTGGGGGAGTGGCGGCTTCCTCCCCGCAAGCTCCTGTCGCGGTCCAAGCCCCAGGAGCTCGACCGCTCGGAGGTGGCGGCGGCCGGTCGCGCCCTCGTGGCCTCGCTTGCCGCGCACGGCGTGGAGACGCGCCTCGTGGGCTACACCGTCGGACCGACCGTCACCCGCTTCGAGCTCGAGCTGGGGCCGGGCGTGAAGGTGGCCCGCGTCACGAGCCTCGCCAAGGACATCGCCTACGCCATGGCGTCACCCGACGTCCGCATCCTCGCCCCCATCCCGGGGAAGTCGGCCATCGGCGTCGAGGTACCCAACCGGCGGCGTCAGCTCGTCACGCTGGGCGACGTGCTCGCCTCCGACGAGGCGCGCAAGGCCGTGCACCCGCTCGAGGTGGCGCTCGGACGCGACATCGCCGGCCGTCCCGTCATGGCCAACCTGGCCGACATGCCCCACATCCTCATCTCGGGGGCCACCGGTGCCGGCAAGTCGTCGTGCATCAACTCCGTGCTGACCTCGATCCTCATGCGGGCCACGCCCGAGGAGGTCCGGCTCATCCTGGTGGACCCCAAGCGGGTCGAGCTCGGGCAGTACAACGGGTTGCCGCACCTGCTCACCCAGGTGGTGGTGGACCCCAAGAAGGCCGCCAACGCCCTGTCGTGGGCCGTCACCGAGATGGAGCGCCGCTACGACGTGCTGGCCGAGGCGGGCATGCGCGACATCACGGGCTACAACGCCGCCATCGACCGCGGCGAGTTCGACGACGACGAGCCCGGTGCCGCCCACGGCGACGGGCTCCACGGGACCGGCTCCGAGCTGAGCGACGCGCCACGGGTGCACGACGACGACGCCGAGGACGACGTTGCGCCCGAGGGGTCCGCCCACGACGACGGCCCGTTTGACGTCACCGCCGCCGAGGACGACGCGGTGGGAGAAGCGTCTGCCGAGGAGCACGGCGACGACCTCGCCGGCGACCTCTCCGCCGAGCTCGCCGGCGACGGTCCTGCGGCGGCGAGCGCCGCGGCGCGGGTGGCGGAGAGCCGGGCCGCGCTGGCGCCCGAGGTGCGCAAGGAGCGCCTGCCCTTCGTCCTGGTGGTGGTGGACGAGCTCAACGACCTCATGATGGTGGCGGCCCGCGACGTCGAGGAGTCGGTGTGCCGGATCGCCCAGATGGCGAGGGCCGTGGGCATCCACCTGGTGCTCGCCACCCAGCGCCCGTCGGTGGACGTGATCACCGGCGTGATCAAGGCCAACGTGCCGTCGCGCCTCGCCTTCTCGGTCTCCTCGCTGGCTGACAGCCGCGTCATCCTCGACCAGCCCGGGGCCGAGCGGCTGATCGGCAAGGGCGACATGCTCCTGCTCACGGCGTCCTCGTCGGTCCCCCGGCGGATCCAGGGCCCCTGGGTGGCCGAGACCGAGGTGCGGGCGGTGGTGGCCCACTGGCAGCGCCAGCGCAACGTGGAGTACGTGGCCGGCATCGCCGGCGACGACGGCCCGACGATGGGTGGGGACGCTCTCGACGACGACGATGATCTGCTCCCGGCCGCCATGGAGCTGGTCGTTCGATCTCAGCTAGGGTCCACGTCGATGTTGCAGCGCAAGCTCCGCGTCGGCTTCTCCCGGGCGGGGAGGCTCATGGACCTGCTGGAGCGGCGGGGAGTGGTCGGGCCGTCCGAGGGGTCGAAGGCGCGCGCCGTGTTGATGACCATCGACGAGCTCGAGCAGCTTTCCGTCCGGTAGCTCGTGGCTCGTCACAACGGCCGCCACGTCCGGGGGCTCGAGCCCGGGTCGGGGGCGCTGTCGCGTCCCGGCCCCGCTTCCGACGACGACCCCGATGACGGGGCTCGCGCCGAGACGGTCGTCGGCGCCGAGATCGGCCCCGATCCCCGCGACGCCGCGTCGGTGCCGGGCACCGAGTCGTCCGCCGACCCCTTTCCCGTCGGGGTGGCGCTCGCCCCGCCGCCCGCCCTCACGTCTGTCACCCCGTTCTTCCAGCGCGACCTCACGCCCGCCGAGCTGGTGGCCGACGACGTGCGCCACAGCGGTCTGGTCCGTGTGGTGGAGCGCCCCGCCGAGGTGGACGCGGCGGTGGACGTCGCCATGGGCGTGAGCGTGGAGGTCGACGCCGAGACCGGCGCCGTCGTCGAAGCCCGGGTCGAGACGCACATCGAGACGCACATCGAGACGCACACAGAGACACGGCGCGAGACCGACGTCGACGCCGATGTGCGCGTGGTCACGGCCATCACCGGCACCGACGCACGGGACGAGGGAGACCCCGCCGGGTCCGTGAGCGGCGTGGCGTCGGGGACGACGCTCGTGGCCTCGACGGTGCCGGGAGCCGTCCCGGGCACGTCCTCGGTGGCGCGCGTGGTGGTCCCTGCGCCGCCCCTCGCCGTCTCGCCCCAGCGACACCGGGCGTGGCGCTGGACCGTCGGCGTCCTCGTGCTCGTGGTGGTGGTGCTCGTGGCGCTGGTGCTCGTCCAGCTGGGCCGGACCGTGCCCGCGCCGGACGTGCACCGCGTCCTCGACCGGTCGTCGCCCGTGCCGGGGATCGCCCCCACCCTGCCCTGGCCCACGACGGGAGAGGCGGCCGTGGCGGTCCCGTCCCTCGGGGTGGCGTTGCAGTCGGGCCCCGAGACCCCGGTGCCCATCGCCAGCCTGGCCAAGATCATGACGGCCTACCTCACCTTGAAGGACCACCCGCTCGCCCCCGGCGCCCAGGGCCCGTCGGTGGCCATGACAGCCACCGACGAGGCGGAGGCCATCTCGGACGAGGAGGTGGGCGCCACCGACGTCCCCGTCCAACCCGGAGAGCACCTGACCGAGCGGCAGCTGCTCGAAGGGCTCATGGTGCACTCGGCCAACAACCTGGCCGATGCGCTGGCGCGCTGGGACGCCGGCACCGTGGCCGCCTTCGTGGCCGACATGAACGCCACGGCGTCGGCGCTGGGCATGACCCACACCCACTACGCCGACAGCAACGGTCTCAGCCCGGCCACCACCGGGACGCCCGGTGACCAGATGCGTCTGGCCCAGGTGGCCATGGCCATCCCCTCGTTCGCCCAGGTGGTGGCGGAGCCCTCGGTGACGCTGCCCATCGCCGGCACGCTCCCCAACTACGTGTCGTCGGTGGGCACCGACGGCGTGGTCGGCATCAAGTCGGGATTCACCCAGGCCGCCCTGGGTTGCCTGGTGATGGCGGCCGAACGAAGCGTGGGGGGCCACACCGTGCTTGTCCTGGCGGCGGTGACCGGGCAGCCGGGACTCGATCCCCTGAGCGCCGCCAACCAGGTCGACCTCCGCCTCGTGGACGCGCTGGGTGCGGCCCTGCGCGTCGTTCCGGTGATGAGCGCCGGCACGCGGGTGGCCACCGTGACCGTGCCATGGACCCGGCGCGCCGTGCCTGTCGTCACCGCCACCGGGGCCTCTCTGGTGGTGTGGCCGGGCACGGTGGTGCGGACCACCATGACCGGTGGGTCGGTGCGGGCCGGGGCCGCGCCGGGCACGATCGTGGGCATGGTCACGGTGCGCGCCGGCGGCGAGCGGGTGCAGGTTCCGGCCCGCCTGGCCGGGAGCATCCAGGTCGCCCCCGTCAGCTGGCGCCTGGCGAGGACCTGACCGGGGTCACCGGTCCGGTCCGGGGAAAGTACCCTGGCAGCCATGCGTGCCCGGGCTCCCGCGTCGGCTGCCAACCTGGGCCCGGGCTTCGACGTGCTCGCCGTGGCGCTCGATCTGTACGTCGAGGTGGAGATCGAGGCGTCACCACGTCTGGTGGTGCGCTCCGAGGGCGAAGGTGCGGACCTCGAGGAGGACGCCATGCACATGGCGGCCCGGGTCGCCATCGACGGGGCCGGCCACGACCACATGGCCATCACCGTGCGCTCGAGCATCCCCGTGGCCCGCGGGCTCGGGTCCTCGGCCGCGCTGGCCGTGGCGGCAGCTGCGGCGGCGGGCTCCAAGGACCCGCTGGGCGTGGCCGCCCGGGTCGACGGCCATCCCGAGAACGCGGCGGCCTCGGTGGTGGGCGGCCTGGTGGCGGCGACGGTGGTGCGCGGCGCGGTGCGGGCCGTGCGCATGCCTCTCGACGGCGGCCTCGTGTTCGTGGCCATGATCCCCGACCGCCCCCTGCCCACGTCGCGCGCCCGCCAGGCGCTGCCGCAACAAGTGGGACGGGCCGACGCCACCTACAACCTGGGGCGCATGTCGCTGCTCCTGGCCGGGCTGGCCGACCGGTCCCTGCTCATCCGCGAGGCCACCGAGGACCGGCTCCACCAGGACTACCGCAGCCCCCTGTTCCCCGAGGCCCCCCAGATCCTGGCCCGTCTCGTGGCCGACGGGGCCCTGGCCTCGTGCTGGTCCGGCGCCGGACCCACCCTCCTCGGCATCTGCGACGGAGCCGACGCGGAGGCGGTCAGGACCAAGGCCGAGGCCGCCCTGGCCGACATCGGCGTCGGTGGCCGGGCCCTGCTCCTGCGCCCCGATCTCGAAGGCCTCGTCATCGACGGCGGCGACCCCGGCGTCTTCGACATCGGCGCCCCCATCCGCCGCTGACCGCCGACCGCCGGGGCGCCGGCACCGGCCGGTCCCCCTCGTCGGGCTCTCCGAGGCCCCCGCCGTAGACTGGGGCCGATGTCCCGGACGTTCCATATCCGCACCTTCGGCTGCCAGATGAACGAGCACGACTCCGAACGCCTGGCCGGCCTCCTGGTGGCCGACGGGCTGGAGCCGACCGACGACGTCGAGAACGCCGACGTCGTCGTCCTCAAT
>JBEKVE010000093.1:0-12798 GCA_049514335.1 Acidimicrobiales bacterium | reverse complement strand
TCGGCGCCACCGAGGATGACTTCGCCGCCGTGAAGGTGAAGAACGCCCGGGCCGGGGCGGCCAACCCCAACGCCCGCTACCGCCAGGAGGTCACGGCCGAGGAGGTGCTCGCCTCCCCCATGGTGGCCGACCCCCTCCGCCTCCTCGAGATCTGCGCCACGTCCGACGGCGGGGCCGCGCTCGTGCTGTCGAGCATGGACTTCGCCCGTCGCCACGCCGGGGCGGGCCCGGCGGTGACCATCCCGGCGGTGTCCACCGTCACCCCCCGCTTCCCCCAGACGGTGATCGAGATGCCCAACTTCGCCACCGACTCGGCCGTGGCGACGACCGCCGACGGGCCCGGCTTCCGCCGCTCGATCGCCGCCGCCGCCTACGAGGAGGCGGGCATCGGCCCCGAGGACGTGGACGTGGCCGAGGTCTACGACCTGTCGTCGGCCCTCGAGCTCGACTGGTACGAGGACGTGGGGCTGTGCAAGGAGGGCGAGGCCGAGCGCCTCCTGCGCGACGGTGACACGTCGCTCGGGGGCCGCATCCCCGTGAACCCGAGCGGCGGCCTGTCGAGCTTCGGCGAAGCCATCCCCGCGCAGGCCATCGCCCAGGTGTGCGAGCTCGTGTGGCAGCTGCGGGGCCAGGCCGGGGACCGGCAGGTGGAGGGCGCCCGGGTGGGTGTCACCGCCAACCAGGGACTCTTCGGCCACGGCTCGAGCGTCCTGGTCACCCGGTAGGGCTGCGGAACCCGCACCGTCGGCACGGACAGGGGAGCGATCGGTGCCCGATGTGGTCCTGCTCGACGTGGCCGATGGCGTCGCCACGGTCACGCTCAACCGCCCCGATGTACGCAACGCCCTGTCGAGCGAGCTCATCGGTGCCCTGCGCGCCTGCGTGGCGGACGTCGACGGTCGGGACGACGTGGACGTGGTCGTGCTCACCGGCGCCGACCCCGCCTTCTGTGCCGGACTCGACCTGAAGGAGCTGGGCGCCGACGGCGGACCCCTGCGCCCGGGTGGCGACACGGACGCGCCGGACACCGACGGCGATGCGCCCCGTGCCGTGGGCCGGGGCGGACGGGGCGGTAGGGGTCCGACCCTGCCCACCGGCAAGCCCGTCATCGGCGCCGTCAACGGGGTGGCGGTGACAGGCGGGCTCGAGCTCGCCCTCAATTGCGACTTCCTGGTGGCATCGGAGCGGGCCCGGTTCGCCGACACCCACGCCCGCGTGGGCGTGCACCCGCTGTGGGGGCTCACCGTGATGCTGCCGCAGGCCATCGGGATCCGCCGTGCCCGCGAGATGAGCACGACGGGGAACTACGTGGACGCCGCCACCGCCCTGGCATGGGGTCTCGTGAACCACGTGGTCCCCC
Source organism: Acidimicrobiales bacterium (assembly GCA_049514335.1). GTDB lineage: Bacteria > Actinomycetota > Acidimicrobiia > Acidimicrobiales > UBA8190 > JBEKVE01. The sequence goes on along the minus strand of JBEKVE010000093.1, from coordinate 11,438 downwards.
ACGACGAGCTGCTCCCCTTCGCACGCGCCCTGGCTGCCGACGTGGTGTCGAATGACCGGCGGGCCGTGCGCGCCCTGCTCGGCACGTACGAGGAGACGAGCCGCGTGACGGTGGCCGAGGCGTGGGAGGTCGAGCAGGTCCGGGCGGCCGCCTTCCACGGCGCCGGGGTGGACCCCGACGAGATCGAGCGGCGGCGCCGGGGAATCGTGGAGCGGGGTCGGACCCAGATCTGAGCCGCCGGGCGGGCCGGTGGCGACACGGCTGGACCGGACCCTGGTCCTGATGGAGACTCGTAGCCGGTGACGGACCAGGCGCACCCCCGGCCGGGGGGACAGAGCGACTGGGTCACCCGCGACGCCGCTGTGGTCTGGCACGGCTTCACCCAGATGGCCACGTTCGCCGGCAACGCCCCGGTGATCGTCGACCACGCCGAAGGGCGCGAGCTGGTCGACACCGAGGGCCGGCGCTACCTCGACGCCATCTCCTCGCTGTGGGTGAACACCCTCGGGCACGGCGTCCCCGAGCTCGACGCCGCCCTGCGCCGTCAGCTCGACCGGGTGGCGCACACCACCCTGCTCGGGCACGGCAACCGGGTGGTGGTGGAGCTGGCCGAGGCGCTGGCGGCGGTGGTCCCCGTCGACGACGCCCACGTCCTGTTCGCCTCCGACGGTGCGTCAGCGGTGGAGCAGGCCCTCAAGATCGCCTTCCAGTTCTGGACCAACCAGGGCATCGAGGGCCGCTACCGCTACGTGGCCCTCGGCAACGCCTACCACGGCGACACGGTGGGATCGCTTTCCGTGGGTGACGGCGGCTTCGGCACCGACGTCTTCGACCCGCTGCGCTTCCCCGTGGTGCGCACCCCGGGCTACGACGACCCGGGGTGGGCCGACAAGGCGCTCGCCACCGTGGAGGCGTATGCCGACGAGCTGGCGGCGTTCGTGTTCGAGCCTCTGGTCCAGGGGGCCTCGGGCATGCTCGTCACCGATCCCGACCAGGTGGCCCGCGTCGTCGACGGGTGCCGGCGCGCCGGCGTGCTCGTGATCGCCGACGAGGTGGCGACGGGATTCGGGCGGACGGGAAAGCTCTTCGCCTGCGAGTGGAGCGGGACGCGCCCCGACCTGCTGTGCCTGGGCAAGGGGCTCACCGCCGGGTACCTCCCCATGTCGGCCACGGTCGCCGCCGGGCGCGTGCACGACGCCTTCTTGGGCGAGGACCTCGGACCGCGCACCTTCTACCACGGGCACTCCTTCGCCGGGAACGCGCTGGCCGCCGCTGTCGCCATCGAGCACCTCCGCCTCATCGCCAAGTGGCGGGTGCTCGACAACGTCTCGGCGCGCGCCGATCAGCTCGGAGAGCAGCTGACGGCGTCGGTGGCGGGTCACCCCGCCGTGCGCGAGGTGCGCCGACGCGGCCTCATGGTGGGGGTGGAGCTCGCACCCCCCGGGCCCGGGTTGCGCTGGGGGCGCCGCGTGTGCGCCGGCACGGTGGCGCGCGGCGTGCTGCTGCGCCCCCTCGGGGACGTGGTGGTCGTCATGCCGCCGCTCACCGTCACCGCCGAGGAGATCGACCGCATCGTCACTGCACTGGTGGGGGCGCTCGACGAGGTGGTGGCGGACCAGGCGCCGGCTCCACCCGGGTCGTGAGCGCGGCGGAACGGGCCACCTGGGGAGAGCGGGTGGCCTCCGCCACCGACCGCCTGGAGGCCGACGCCCGGTGGCGGCGGCCGCTCACCTTTGACGCCCTGGGGCCGGCCGGGGTGCTCACCGAGGACGGCGAGACGGTGGTCGCCTTCGCCTCCAACGACTATCTCGGGCTCAGTGCCCATCCCGTCGTGGTCGCCGCCGCCCACGACGCCCTCGACCGCTGGGGCACGGGAGCCGGCGCCAGCCGTCTCGTCACCGGCAGCCGGCCCGTGCACGAGCGCCTCGAACAGGCGCTCGCCCGCCACACCGGCGCGGACCGGGCGGTCGTGTTCCCCACCGGCTTCGCCGCCAACCTCGGCGTGCTCACGGCCTTCGGCGACACCGGCGTGCGCATCTGCTCCGACGAGCTCAACCACGCCTCCATCGTGGACGGGGCGCGCCTGGCACGCGCCGAGGTGGCCGTGTACCACCACCGCGACGTCGAGCACCTCGAGACGCTGCTGCGCCAGGCGTCCGGACCGAGCCTCGTCGTCACCGATCTCGTGTTCTCCATGGACGGCGACGTGGCCCCCGTGGCCGACATCGCCGCGCTGTGCCGGCAGTACGGCTCCCTGCTCGTGCTGGACGAAGCCCACGCCGTGCTCGGCCCGGACCCCCGGCCCCACCTCGAGGGCGTCGACGTGCTGCGCATGGGCACGCTGTCGAAGACGCTCGGCTCGCTCGGCGGGTACGTGGCCGGTCCCGGCCCCTTCGTCGACCTGCTCGTCAACCGGGCCCGCTCCTACATCTTCACCACCGCTCCCACGCCACCCGACGCCGCCGCCGCGCTGGCCGCGCTGGGTGTGGTCTCGTCACCCGAGGGCGACCGGCTCCGCGCCCGGTTGGCCCGGCTCGTCGGGCTCGTCGCCCCCGGACACGAAACCCCTATCGTCCCCGTCGTGATGGGATCCGACGAGCGGGCCTTGGCGGCCTCGGCCGCGCTGCGCCGGCGGGGCGTGTGGGTGCCCGCCATCCGCCCGCCCACGGTGCCGGTGGGCACGGCCCGCCTGCGCGTAAGCCTGTCGGCGGCGCACACCGACGCGCAGGTGGCACTGCTCGTCGAAGCGCTGGCTGACGTGGACGACGACTTCGGTGCCACACCGCGGCGAACGAGCGCTGTGCCGTGACCCGCCGTCGTACGTGACGGGGACGCGGCCCATCCTGGTCGTCCTGGTGGTGGGGACCGGCACCGAAGTGGGCAAGACGTGGGTGGCAGCCCGGCTGCTCGAGGCGTGGCGGGCCAGGGGGGTTTCCGTGGCGGCGCGCAAGCCGGCGCAGTCCTACCAGCCGGGCGGCGAGCCCACCGACGCCGAGGTCCTGGCTGCGGCGAGCGGAGAGGTCCCGGCCACGGTGTGCCCGCCCGAGCGGTCCTACGCGGTGCCGATGGCCCCGCCCATGGCGGCCGACGCGTTGGGGTTGCACGTCCCCACCGTGGGCGAGCTGTTGGACGGTGTCTCGTGGCCCGACGCCGCTGTCACCGTCGGCGTGGTGGAGACGGCCGGCGGGGTGCGCTCACCCCAGGCGGCCGACGGCGACGTCGTCAACGTGGCACGGGTCCTGCGGCCCGACGCCGTGGTGCTCGTGGCCGACGCCGGCCTCGGCACCATCAACGCCGTGCGCCTGTCGCTCGGGGCGTTGGCGGGCCCGACGGTCCCCGTCGTGGTGCTCAACCGCTTCGATCCCGGCTCCGACCTCCATCGCCGCAACCGGGACTGGCTGCGCCACCGGGACGGCGCCTGTGTCGTCGAAGCGACACCGGCGGCTCTGGGCGCGCTCGCCGACCGGCTGGTGGCGGGGAACCCGGGCCGGCCGGGGTAGACCCGGACCCAGTCAGGCCCGGCCGACCTCCTGCACCATCCAGCCGGTGCCGTCGGGATCGGCGAAGGCGAAGAACGTCTCGTAGTCGCCGCGCCCCGGCGACGGGCCCGCCACCTGCGCGCCGTCGACGAAGTGGAACAGCTCACTCGCCGCCACCCCCCGCTCCACGAGCGTTCGCCGGGCGGCGTCGATGTCGCGCACCACGAGGTGCAGACCCTGCACCGAGCCGGCCGCCGCCGCATTGGGCATGAGGGCGACGGCACAGGCTGACCCGGGTGGGTTCACCTGCACGACGCGGAAGTCGTCGCCCGCACGGTGGTCGACGATCAGGTCGAAGCCGAGGTCATCTGTGTAGAAGGCCTTGGCCCGGTCCACGTCGGCCACCGGGATCACCACCAGCTCGAGCTTCCAGTCCACGGTCCCTCCCCTATCGGTCGGCCACGAGCACGATCTTGCCGAGCTTGGCGCCCTGCCCGAAGCGCTCGTAGGCCTCGGCGGCCCGCTCGAGCGGGACGGTGGCCGCCACCGGGACCCGCACCCGTCCCGACGCCAGCAGGGGCACGACGTGGGCCCGCACCGCCGCCACCACCATCGCCTTCTCCTCGTGCGAGCGCGCCCGGAGGGTGGAGCCGTTCATCCGGAGGCGGCGCTGCATGAGGCTCAGGAGATCGAGCTCGGCCCGGGCACCGCCCCCCACGCCGATGACCGAGATCCTGCCCCCGATGGCCATGGCCCCGAGCACGCCCGCGATGCTGGGTGCGCCCACGAGCTCGAGGGCCACGTCGAAGGGACCGAGCCCGAGGGCCGCCTCGGGGTCGACGGCGTCGGTGGCGCCGAGCGCAAGGACGGCGTCGCGCAGGCCGGCCGTGCGCACCGAGGCCACGCAGCGCGCCCCGATAGCGGCGGCGAGCTGCACGGCGGCCGAGCCCACCCCGCCGGCCGCCCCCGTGACGAGCACCCGGTCACCGAGCGACATGGCGCACTGGGTGCACAGGGCGTCGTAGGCGGTGGCGAACACCTCGGGGAACCCACCCGCCTCGGGCCAGCCCGTGCCCGGGGGCACCGACATGGCCGTGGCCTCGTCGAGGGCACACAGCTCCGCCTGGGCTCCCCCGCCCACCAGGGCCATGACACGGTCCCCCACGGCGAAGCGCCGGGCACGCGCCCCGGTGGCCACGACCTCGCCGGCCAGCTCCATGCCGGGGATGTCGGGGGGCCAGCCCGCCGGAGCGGGATACAGGCCGTGGCGCTGCATGAGGTCGGCGGCGTTCACGCCGGCGGCGTGCACCGCCACCACCAGACCGGTGTCGGACGGCACCGGATCGGGGTGCTCCTCCCACCGCAGGTCGCCGTCGACGATGGTCACTGCCCTGATTGCCGGTCCTCCTTCTCCTGCTGGCGGGCCTGGCGCTTGCGCCGGCGCGAGGCACGGCGGCCCGGGCTCCCGAGCACGTAGCCCACCACAAGACCGACGACCAATGAGACCAGCACCACCCAGATGACACGGGGATGGCCGGTGAAGAACCAGAAGTGCACGGGCACCGACTTGTCGTTCTGCACCACGAAGGTGACCGCCGCCGCCACCAAGACGATGACCGCCACGCCGCGCACGGCCCTGCGGCGCCGGCGCCGGACCAGACGCTCCATTTCGTCGGGGACGTGTTCAGGCTCGTCCGTCACCGTCGCCTCGCCCGGGCGGCACGGACCGCCGTGGTGGGGTTCGCCCCGATGGCGCTCGTGGTGGTGGGGTGCGACAGGGTGGTCCTCATACGCCGATGTGGGACTCGTCCCACAAGCGGATGCCCCCCAGGATGCCGGCGCTGTTGTCGACCAGACTGACGTCGTCACCGAGATCGCCGTGGAGCTTCTTGGCGTTGCCGCCGCCGATGAAGCAGTGGTCGAAGAACGACAGGTTCCGCAGCGTCGTGACCGCCTTGCGCACCCGCTTGTTCCACCGGGCGTTGCCGACCTGCTTGCGCGCCGAGTCGCCGATCTGCTCGTTGTAGGTGTCGCCCTTCAGGAAGGGGTGGTGGGCGAACTCGAGATGGGGCAGGAGCCGGCCCTCGTAGAAGAAGGCCGTTCCCACGCCGGTCCCCAGGGTGACGACCAGCTCGAGGCCGGTTCCCTTCACCACGGCCGCCCCCTGGACGTCGGCATCGTTGGCCACGCGGGCGGGCTTGCCCAGGCGCGCCGACAGGGCGCCGGCCAGATCGAAGCCCGACCACTGCTTGACGAGCTGCGGGTCGTTGGTCGTGCCCGGGCCGTGCAGGGTCACGAAGTGGGGCGCCGACAGGATGCGTCCGGTCCGCACCATGCCCGGGAACCCGGCCGAGATGCGGTCAGCCGGGGGCAGGGGCGCGACCAGAGCCACGAGATCGTCGACCATGGTGGCCGGTGAACAGGGATAGGTGGTCTTCACCGCCACCCGGTCGGCCACCATGGCGCCCGTGGCGTCGAGCACCGATGCCTTGAGGCCCGTGCCCCCGATGTCGATGGCGAGCGTGAGCGGGGGCCGGGGCCGGCCGGGGCGCGGTGCCGTGGTCGCGTGCGAGGCGGGGGCGGGCGCGGGCGCCGAAGCGGGAACGGTCCTGGCGGTCCGAGCCGAGCGTGACGGAGCCTGCGACGGGCCCGTCCCTGTGGACCCGGACTTCGACGCCGCCGTGACCCGGCGCGGCGAGGCGGTGGTCGTCCGGCGCGGCGTCGTTGCCCGACGGGGGCCGGCCCGAGCCGTCGTGCCGGGCGTCGGTGCCGCCGTCGGACCGGTGGCGGCATCCGGGCCCGGCGCGCCGGCGCTGTGGTCGGTGCCGGCCGCGCCCTGCGCCTCGCCGTCGGTGCCGTCTCCGGTCGCCGTGGTGTGCGGTGGCTCGCTCATGGCGTTCCTCCCCCTTTCGATCCCACGGTGGTGTCGCGGGAAGCGCCCATAGCGGCGCGCTGCAGCGCGTCGGGTCCGGTGTGGTCCCAGTGATCGAGGTGCAGCACCGGCTCGAGCGGCAGGCGGGATCGCCATCCGTGGCGCTCGAGGTCGGGGGTGTCGTGCAGGGTCGAGACAGGGCCGACGCACAGCCACGCCACGGGCCGGATGCCGGAGGGGATGCGCAGCAGCTCGCGCAGGAACGACTCCCGGTAGAACGACACCCACCCCATGCCCCATCCTTCGGCCGTGCAGGCCAACCACATGTTCTCGATGGCGAGGCAGACCGAGTACAGCCCGGCGTCGGCGATGGCGTGGCGGCCGAGCACCGACGGAGCGCCGCGCTCGGGGTCGTAGGTCACGACCACCGACAGGCTGGCCTCGAGGATCCCGTCGATCTTGATGCCGGCGAAGCGCTCCGCCCGCTCGCCCTCGAGCGACGCGGCGAAGGCGCTGCGCTCGTGCTGGACGTGCTCCCAGAAGGCCTTGCGCACGGCCTCGTCGGTGACGAGGACGAAGTCCCACGGCTGGGACAACCCGACGCTCGGGGCGCTGTGGGCCGCCCCCAGGATCCGGGTGAGCACCTCGACGTCGACGGGGGCGCCGTTGAATTCGCCCCGGACGTCGCGGCGCCGGTGCACGACGTCGTAGAAATCGGCCGGCCCCCCGCCGGGAGCTTCACTGTCGGCCGGGTGCCCGCTCGACGACTCCACACGCGCACCTTACAAGCGCTACCCGGACTGATCAGCGGGAGACGGGCCCGGCGGCCCGGCCGGCTCGGCTCGGGCAGGGCCGGGGTAGCCTCCAGGCGTGGGCGACGCGCCGTGGACCGGAGACGCCTGTTCGCTGGTCGACGCGTTCCGAAGCGGCGCGATATCGCCATCCGAGGCGCTCGATTCGTGCCTGGCGGCGATGCAGGGCTCGGCGTTGAACGCCTTCAGCCACGTCAACGCCGAGGGCGCCGCCGAGGCGGCCGCCGTCGCCGACGTGTCACTTCCTTTCGGCGGACTGCCGGTCGGGATCAAGGAGCTGGAGGAGGTGGAGGGGTGGCCCTTCACCGAGGCCTCCCTCGTCTTCGCCGACCGGGTGGCGGACCACACCACCACCCACGTACGGCGCCTGGTGGACGCCGGGGCGGTGCTCGTGGGCCAGACCGCCGCCAGCGAGTTCGGGGGCATCAACCTGACCCACACCAAGCTGCACGGCACCACCCGCAACCCCTGGAACCTCGAGCGCACCCCGGGCGGCTCCTCGGGCGGCTCGGCGTCTGCGGTGGCGGGTGGGCTCGTGCCCATCGCCTCGGGTGGCGACGGTGGTGGCTCCATCCGCATCCCCGCCTCGTTCACGGGCATGTTCGGGTTGAAATCGACCTTCGGGCGGATCCCCAAGGGTCCCCGTGCGCACCAGACACCGCACACCGTGACGTTGGGCTGCATCAGCCGCTCGGTGCGCGACACGGCGCGCTGGTTCGACGTGTGCAACGGCTACGACCCCCACGACACCTTGAGCCTGCCGCGCGTGCAGGGTTGGGAGTCCGAGCTCGGCACGCACCGCCATGCGCTGCGCGGCAAGCGCGCCGTCATCGCCGTCGACCTGGGGGTGGCGGTCGTGCATCCCGACGTGGCGGCGCTCGTGGCGTCGGCGGCCGAAGCGCTCGTGGCCGACGCCGGACTGACCCGCGTGGACGTGGCGGTGCAGTTCCCGCCGGCGCTGTTCGAGTGGGCCATGTCCAACCTGGTCACCCTGGCCGCGGACCTCGGCGACCGCTATCCGGCCTGCGAGCAGGATCTCACCCTCGAGATCATGCTGGGGATGAACATCGCCGCCCACCACTACGACCTCGCCATGGCGGCCACCGCCGAGCGCTTCCGGGTGTCGGCCCACGAGGCCATGGCCGGCCTGCTCGACGACGTGGACTTCATCTTCGCCTCCACCAACCCCGATGTCGCGTTCGGCGCCGAGGGCCCGGTGCCCATGACGGTCGGTGGCGTCGACCTCGTCGAGCGCTTCGGCGACATCGTGCGTGCCGGTGCCAACCAGGGGAACCTGACCTTCCCGGCCAACTTCGCCGGGAACCCGGCGGTGTCGATCCCCGTGGGGAGCGTGGACGGGCTGCCCGTCGGGATGCAGGTCATCGGCCGCCACCACGAGGAGCAGCTCCTGCTCGAGCTGGCGTCGGTGGTCGAGCGCGAGCGCCCGTGGCCGCTCGTCGCCCCCGGCTCCCCGCACTGACCCGTCACGCCCCCGGCGGGGACGGTCAGGAGCCCAGGCCCACGGGGAGGGCGGCCAGCCCCCGGAGCACGATGTTCTCCTTGTAGGCGAGGACATCCGTGGTGCGCTCGATGTGGCGCGCCCGGCGCAACAGGGCCGCCAGGGCGATCTGGGTCTCGATGCGGGCGAGCGGGGCCCCGAGGCAGTGGTGGATGCCGAACCCGAAACCGAGGTGGTTGTTGTCCTGGCGACCCACGTCGAAGGTGTCGGGATCGGTGAAGACGTCCGGGTCGCGGTTGGCGGAGCCGATGAGGAGCATGCAGAACTCGCCCCGCCCGACACGGGCACCCGCCACCTCCATGTCCTGCAGGGCGACGCGGCCGGTCAGCTGCACCGGCGGGGCGAAGCGCAGCATCTCCTCCACGCCGCTTCGCAACAGCGCCGGGTCGTCACGGACGCGCGCCATCTGATCGGGATGCTCGAGCAGCGCCAGGGACCCTCCCGAGATCAGGTTCACGGTCGTTTCGTGACCGGCCACGAGCAGGAGGATGCACGTCGACAGCAGCTCCCCCTGGGTGAGCACGTCGCCCTGCTCCTCGGCGGCGATCAAGCGGCTGAGGAGGTCGTCACCGGGTTGCGCGCGGCGTTCCTCGATGAGCGAGGCAAAGTACTGCACGAACGACATGACCGCCTCCAGACGCTGCTGCACGGCGTCGGGGGGCAGGAGGAAGTCGGGATCGAGCCCGCGGGCGAGCGCCTCGGACCACTCCCGGAACTGGGCGTGGTCCTGGGCGGGCACACCGAGCATCTCGACGATGATCTGGACCGGCAGGGGATAGGCGAAGTCGGCCACGAGGTCGGCCTCGCCGCGCTCGAGGGCGGCGTCGAGCAGCTCCTCGCAGATCTGCTCCACCCGGGGGCGCAGGCCCTCGACGACACGCGGCGTGAAGGCCTTCTGCACGAGCCCCCGCAGGCGGGTGTGGTCGGGGGGATCGCGGAAGAGGAACGGGGCCATCTCGGTCAGGACGGCGTCGTCGGCCCGCAGCACGTCGATGTCGACGGAGCGCAGCTCCCGGAAGCTGCCCGGTGCGATGTTGCGCCCGTCGCTGCTCGACCGACGGTCGCGCAGCATGGCGAGGCAGTCGGCGTGCCGGGTGAACACCCAGAACCCGAGGGGGCTGCGGTGCACCGGGTTGGCGCGGCGCAGCTCGGCGTACACGGCGTAGGGTTCGCGCACCCAGGCGGGGTCGAAGGGGTCCCACACGAGCGTCCCGTCGGCGGCGGCGCGGTCACGGGTGGCACGCGCCGTCTTGTGCACCTCGGCGGAGCGCTCCGCCACGAGTCGGGCCAGGCGCTCATCGGACGGCCCCGAAGGCGCTCCGTCGGTGTCGTCGGTCACGACGCCACCGTACTGTCGGGTGCGTCCTCCCCCGCCCCGAGCGGTCGCCGTCCCGGTCAGCGCTCGTGGCGGAGCAGGGCACGTCCCCGGGTGCGTACCAGCACCACGATGCCGGCGAGGAGCAGGCCGCCACCGGCCACGGCCAACCACAGGAGGCCCGGGCCGGGCCCGGTGAAGGCCAGCGAACCCGTGGCGGCGGGGGCGGCGGGCGGCGACGATGCACCCGTCGGGTTCGGCGACCCCGACGACTCCGGAGCGTTCGACCCACCAGGGGCCGTCGCCGGGGGGCGCGTCGACGTCGGCGAGGACGACACCGTGGTCGGCGTCGGGGTCGGGGGCGCCGTGGTCGGCGTCGACGGCGCGGTCGTCGGGGTGGTGGTGGGAGGTGTCGTCGCCGTCAGGCGCACCACGGCGAAGCCGGCGACGCCGTTGCCGGTCACCTGGCCGGGCGAGGAGTCGCTCAGGAACGTGTACAGCGGTGCCCCGTCGTAGGTGACCTGGTCGGTGCCGTTGGCCTGCGTCACGACTGTCACCGTCCCGGGCACACCGGGACCGGCGCTGGGCGCGGTACCGGCCGGCACAGTGAGCGCCGGCCAGACCTGGGCGCACGAGCCGGTGCAGGTGCTCATGCCGTTGTGGTCGGTGTTCAACGTGTAGAGGGCGAACCCACCGGCGTCGGTGAGGATCGACCCGAACGTGGCGTTGGTGCCGACGTCGACGGTGCCAGAGGCGGCTCCCGCCGACACCGACCAGCCCGCCACCAGGGCCACCACCGCGCAGGCGGCCACCAGCGCGGGCGCCGCCCGATGGCGGGGGCGGGCCGGCGCCACGGCGCCGTGGCCGGAAGGGAGACGGTGTCCGTTTTCGGATGTGGGGGTCATGGCGCACCGTCCTGTCGCTCGAGACGAACGCCGGGATTACGGACGCGGACCGCCTTTCGTTCACGGCGGCGGGAGCTCCGGTGCCGATTCGACCCGCGCCCGCAAGACCCGGTCGTCCTGCCAGGCCCGCAACCTGAGGTGGACCGGGGGCAGGTGCCCGGACACGGCCACCGCCTCGCCCGGGCGCACCCGCCGCAGGGCGTCGGCCGGCGCCAGGCGCCGAGGTGTCCGGGAATCGGTCACCGACGTGGCGCCGGAGCCGTCCACCGTGGTGGCCCACGATCGCTGCTCGGTGTCCCCGATGAGGGCGCTGGCGTGCTCGAGCGTGGCGGGATCGGCGATCCCCGACAGGAACACCTTGACCCTGTGGTTGTTCACCACGCTCTGGCCTCTCGTGCCGTAGCGGGCCTGGAGCTGGATGGCGGCACAGCACACCATGGGGACGACGACAGCGGCCGCCATTGCGGCCATCACGGCCTCGTGGGCCTTGAACCAGGTGGCGTCGAGCTCCACCGCCGTGCTCGCCGACAGGGCCT
>JBEKVE010000092.1:0-12934 GCA_049514335.1 Acidimicrobiales bacterium | reverse complement strand
CAACGGTGCTCCGAGCCCCGAAGAGGGTGCGACTGGGCCCGGTGCGTGCCTACGCTGGCACCTCCAAGGGGGAGGTGAGCGTTGGCGACCGAGAACGTGGCGATCCTGTTCACAGACGTGGTGGGCTCGACCGAACTCTCCCAGCGCCTGTCGCCCGAGGTGGCCGAAGAGTTACGCCGGGGTCATTTTTCGATCCTGCGCCAAGCCATCGCCGAGGTCGGTGGCACCGAGGTGAAGAACCTCGGTGACGGGCTCATGGTCGCCTTCACCTCTCCCTCGGGTGCCCTGGCCTGCGCGGTGGCGATGCAGCAGGGAGTCGAACGTGACAACCGGGGCCGGGAACCCTCGGTGGGTCTGCGGGTCGGTCTGAGCATCGGCGAGGTCGCCAGGGAGGACGACGATTACTTCGGCGACGCGGTCGTCGAGGCGGCGCGGCTCTGTGCCACCTGCGAGAGCGGCCAGATTCTGGCCACGGACGTGGTGCGCGCCATGGCCGGTCGCAGAAACCGCCACGAGTGTCGATCCGTCGGTGAGCTCAGCCTCAAGGGGCTCCCCGAACCCGTGGCGAGCGTCGAAGTGGTGTGGGAACCCCTCGCCGGTGCTGATGCCAGCGCCGCCATCCCTCTTCCGGGTCGCCTCGCCGTGCGCCCCGCCGTGGGTGTCGTGGGTCGTACGTCCGAGATGGAGGCGATGACCGACGCCTACAAGCGTGTGGCCGGAGGCGAGGGGCGGGAGGTGCTGCTCGTCTCGGGCGAGGCCGGCCTAGGGAAAACGACGCTGGTGGCCGAGGCCGCCAGGTCGGCCCTCGACAACGGGGCGGTGGTCCTCTTTGGCCACTGCGAGGAGGACCTCGCCACCCCGCATCAACTCTTCGCCGAAGCCCTCGGCCACTTCATCACCCACGCCCCTGAGGACACGCTCCGTGCCCAGTTGCAGGACCATGGGTCGGAGCTTTCCCGGATGGTACCTGCACTGGCCAAGCGGATGCCCGACTTGCCGCCGTCCAAGGCCACTGACAGCGACACGGAGCGGTACCTGCTGTTCGCCGCTGTGGTGGGACTCTTGGGTCAGGTGTCTCAGGACCAGCCCGTCGTCGTGGTACTCGACGACCTCCAGTGGGCCGACAAGGGAAGCCTCCTGTTGCTACGTCACCTGGCGGCTTCAGATCCGGCTATGCGAGTGATGGTGCTCGGGACCTACCGGGACTCCGAGTTGTCGAAGGCCCACCCGCTCACCGACACCTTGGCAGCCCTGCGCCGCCAAGGGGAGGTGAGCCGTATTGAACTCGCCGGGCTGGATGACTCCGGAGTGATGGCGTTCATGGAGGCGGCTGCTGGTCAGACACTCGACGAGTCCGGAGTGGGACTGGCCCACGCCGTCTACCGGGAAACCGACGGAAACCCGTTCTTCGTAAACGAGGTGTTGCGGCATCTGGCTGAAACGGGGGCCATCTATCAAGATGCAACGGGACGATGGGTGTCCGACCAGTCGGTCGACGAGGTCGCACTCCCCGACAGCGTCCGCGAGGTAATCGGGGCCCGGGTCGGCCGACTGGGAGGGAACGCAGAACGCGTCCTCGCGACGGCCGCTGTCATCGGTCGGGACTTCGATCTCGATCTTCTGACCAGGGCGACCAAGCTTTCGGAGGACGAGATCCTCGACACTCTCGCCGCCGCCACGACCGCCTCCCTGGTGCGGGAGCTCTCCGACTCTCCTGGCCGCTACAACTTCGCCCACGCCTTGATTCAGCACACACTTGTCGAGGACCTTGGTCCTACCCGGCGCGCGCGTACCCACCAGCAAGTGGCTGAGGCGTTGGAAGAGCTCTGTGGAGGCCGTCCGGGGACGCGCGTGGGAGAACTCGCCCGTCACTGGATCAGCGCAACCCATCCCATCGACGTGACCAAGGCGATTGGCTACAGCCGCCAGGCAGGTGACGCCGCCCTTGCCGCATTGGCCCCCGCCGACGCCCTGGCCTACTACGCGCAGGCGCTTGACCTCTGCTCTCAGGCCACGGACCCCGATCCCGTCTTGGCGCTTGACCTGACCATCGGACTCGGCACGGCCCAGCGCCAGATTGGTGACCCCGGGTTTCGTGGCACCCTCCTCGACGCCGCTCGTCGAGCATGGCACCTCGATGACACGGAGCGCCTCGTGGCCGCAGCCGTGGCCAACAATCGAGGCTATTTCACTGCCGTCGGCTCCATCGACAGTGAGAAGGTCGAGGTCTTGGAGTTGGCGCTCAGCAGACTCCCCGCCAATGATGTCGACAGAGCACTCGTGCTCGCCATCCTCTGTGCAGAACTCACCTGGGGAAGCACTCTAGAGCGCCGCCAATCCTTAGCAGCCGAAGCCGTGGGAATCGCCCGGTCGTCAGGCGACGATGTCATCGCCGTGCGCGTTCTCAACAGCGTTGCCTACCCGCTCATAGCGCACACCGTGATCGGGCAATCCTTGTCATGGTCGGCCGAAGCCCTCGTTCGTGCCGAGCAGGTCGGTGACCCGGTGCTGCTTTTCCTGGCTGCCCTGGCGCGCTTAACACCTGCGGGGGAGTCTGGTGACGTCGAGGAGATGGATCGTTGCTTGGAGATCATGCGGCCGCTGGCCGAGCGACTCGACCAGCCGATTCTGAGTTGGAACGACGCCTTCTACCGCGCCACACGGGCACAGATCGCTGGGGACATCGAATTGGCCGAGCGAATGGCCACTCTGGCTCTTCAGATAGGCACCGATAGCGGCCAACCCGATGCGACCACGTTCTTCGGATCACAGGTCCTGGTGATCAACATCCAGCGGGGGACAGTTGGCGAGTTGATCCCACTCGTCGAACAGCTGATCGCAGATGGCGGCAGTATCGCCAACGTGTACACATCGGCGCTTGCTCTGGCGCTGGCTGATGCCGATCGTATGAACGAGGCGCGCCAACTCCTGGAAAGATTCGCTACAGGAGGATTCGATCTCCCTGAGGACGGAGTGTGGTTGACCGCAATGGTCGACTACGCCGCCGCCGCTATCGCATGCCGGGATCGGGCGTACGCCGGCCCGCTGTTCGACCGACTCGCCCCGTGGGCCGACCAGTTGTGCCTGACCCCTGTAACCGCCATGGGTCCTGTGAGCCAATTTCTCGGGGGCCTTGCCGGTGTTCTCGGCCGTTACGACGCGGCGGACGACTACTTTGCCCAAGCCTCTCGGTTCAATACACGGGCCGGCGCGGAGTTCTTCGCGGCTCAGACAGACCTCTTGTGGGGGACGATGCTCGCCGAGCGCCAGGCTCCAGGGGATGCCGAGAAGGCCCGGGACCTTCTCAGCAGGGCACATACCGTCGCAGTGGCCAATGGGTACGGCAGCGTGGAACGACGCTCGGCCGCCGCACTCCAACGCTTGGGCAGTTGAACCACGAATGGAGGCGGAGCGTCCCGATTGGCTGCTCGTCACGAGGACTCGGGCACCTCTACCGGTCGATTTCTACATCTTCCGGAATCGCCGGTTCTGTGCACCCCGGGAGGGCCAGCCCGACCGCATCGGGACCCGAGCGGGGATCACCCGGACGGGGATGGTGGCCACGTCCTGCCCGGGACCACCTTGCCGCTGATACCGAGGTAGCCGACCACTCATGACCTCGTCATCATGGGTGCCTGGCTCGCGGATTGCGACAGCCCATTAGCCCACTCTTCGACGCAAACCAGCCCCTCGATCAGGGGCACCGGGATCCCCGATTTGGGCGATCTTGAGGCAGCTTTTCGGGTAGCAGTGCTTGGAGCTGACGGTCGGCGCTGACGAGATCCATCCGGATCCCCCGAATACGGGCGACTCCGGGTCACTCCTCCCAAGGCCGATTTGTCGCGTCTTTCCGGGACTGGATTCCACCAGGGTAGGCTCATTGCCAGGGAGTTGGGGAAGGTGGTCGGCGTGAGGCGACCGAAGGCTGTCATCACCCGTGTTGCGCGGCTTGGCGCCTCTGCCCTTCTTCTCGGCGCGTCGATGTTGACGGCGTCGCTGATCATCGGCGGCGAGACCTCCCCGGCCTTCGCCGACACCGCCCCCTACGAGCTCTATTGCCCGGGCACACCCGTCGGGAACATCGTGCTCAACGACGTGGTCACCACTGGCACCCTCTCGCCCGCGAACCCGAGTGGAACCTTTTTCAGTATCGCCGGTTTCCAAGTGCAGCTGAACCTGCCCGCCGATGTGGTGAGCGCGCTGCAGGCGATCGGGGCCACCGCTATCGCCGGGAGCTACACAACCCCTCTGAGCGGAACGCTGACCGGCACGCCCGCAGGCCCGTATACCTTCGACCTGCCCATCCCCGCGTCGGTGCCTCCGTCAGGCCTTGCCCTCGACATCCCGCCGTCGCCCGCGTCCGTCCCCGGGGGACTCGAGCCTCCCGAGACCATCCCTCCCGACGACCCGACCCCGCCCAGCAGCGCGTCGATCTCGATCGGGAACCCCTCCTTCACCTTCGACCTCCCCGGTGGCCCGTCCACAGTCACGTGCAACGTGTTCCCCGATGACACCATCGCAACGTCGGGCATCACGACCCAGACCCCCACGGCGACCACCATCGCGCCCGTGCTCGCACATGCCACACCTGGCCCTCCCGATGTCGGAGCGGGGCCGTACTATCTGGCGCTCGGCGACTCGGTGCCGATGTGGAACGGCATCTCCTCGTATCCGTACGACATCGCAGACAATTATTTCGTCGGAAGCACGGGCCCAGAGGTCATGGACCTGGCGTGTTCGGGCGAGACCACCACGAGCATGCTGTCGGGACCGACATGCGCGCCGGAGCCCTACTCCTCCCAAATGCAGGAGGCCTTGGCGTTCCTGCACCAGTACGGGAGCGGGACATCGCTCATCACCATCGACATCGGCGGCAACGACGTCGTCAATTGTGTAACGAGCACGGGTATCGACCAGCAGTGCGTGACCGGTGCTGTCGCCACCATGGAGACCAACTTGACGTCGATCCTCACCCAGCTGCGTCAGGCGGCCCCGGGGGTGCCTATCATCGGTATGAACTACTTCGACCCGTTCTTGGGTGACTGGCTGGCCGGCGGCGCGGCGCAGACGGAGGCGCTTGCCACTGTCCCGGCGCTGTCGACGCTCAACAGCGACTTGGCACAGGTCTACAGCCAGTTCAATGTCCCGGTGGCGGATGTCTTCGACGCCTTCCAGACATCCGACACCACTGACATGGTGTCGTCGCCCTGGGGAACCGTCCCCGTTGCCGTCGACAACGCCTGCACGTGGCTCGACATCGTGTGCACCGCGGGCCAGCTCGAAGGATTCGGTGACGATCCTGTCGACTCCGGCGCCAAGGTCATCGCCGGTACGTTCGAAGATCTGATCGGGTCGTCATTCCCCACCCCGCCGACGACCTCGTCGACTACCTCGAGCTCCTCACCTACGAGCTCAACCAGCTCAACGAGCTCCACGACGACAAGCACATCGACGACCACACCGACGACGACTTCGACATCCGCGCCCACGACGAGTTCGACGAGCATTCCCACGACGAGCTCGACGAGCACAGCCACGACCAGTGCGAGCTCGACGACGACCCCGGGGGCGACGACGTCGTACGCCTCATCGGGGAGCAACGGGCCCGTGACCGCTCCGTCGAGCGCCCTTGCCTTCACGGGAACCTCGCCGGCCATTCGGGCCATGGGTGTCGCTGGAGTGGCCAGCATCGTGGTCGGTGTGGCCCTGCTGCTCCTCGTCGACACGCCACGCCGCCTGCTGCGGCGCGTGGCCCGCGTCAGCCGGACAAGAAGTCGACGAGAAGGCGATTGACGACGTCGGGGCCACCATGATGAGCGGCGCCTCGAGGACCCATGAGAAAGAGCGCACGGGTCGTCGAGCCCTCGGTCTCCGCTTTGGAGATCCAGTGGCCCTGCGAGGCGGTCGCCCTCTCGCTGCGATTCGGAGGGCCGCCCGAGATCACCCGACGGGACGATTATGAGCGCCGTGACCGTCATCGTGGGCTGATCCGTGAGACGATGTCGGGGACACCCGGCCCCGGATGACGCCCGACCGGGTCCCCCGATTCTGCGCTATCTGACCTGACTCTGGCCGTTGCGTCGACTGGTTGAGCCCGAAGCACTTCCAGGGCGGCTTCCTCGGCCCTGGCCCCAACAGGTGCTTCGGCCTCGTCGGGAGGGCAAACTGTCTGCTCGTCAGTCGAGCTGAGGAGGTCTCTCGATGTACGCACGTCTGGTCAGGTTTTCGCTCGAACCGGGAAACGAGGCGAAGGCGCAAGAACTGGCCGAAGAACTGGCACCGATCATTTCGTTGCAACCGGGCTGTCAGGCCGTCACGGTCTTCGGAGACCACGGAGAGGGTGATTACGGGATCTATGTGCTCTGGGACACGCAAGAGCACGCCGATAACGCTGCGGGAGTCGTCCGACCTCGGCTCAATGAGCACCTTGCCGGAAACGCCAAGGCTCCTCCCGAGACGAGGCTGTTCGAGGTGCTCTGGGCCAAGTAGGCGCACTGTCCGATGGATCAGTTGGGGGGAGCTATCTGGGATCACTCTGAGTCGTCGTTATCGAGCGGGTTGGCCCTCCGCTGAGGCCCTGACAGACGACACTTCCCACCTGGGTAACTCCAACAATCGTCTCGTACGAGATCCCCGAGTACCGGATACCCTCCGGATCGCCGGGCTGAGGTCAGAACCTCGACTGGTACCGACACGTCCTGGGCGATCTCGGCGTCTCCGGCAAACGTCAGAACTTGAAGCGAGTGAGGCCTCCGGGTTCTGTGGCCAACGTTACGATCGCCGAGCGCGGATCGACTCGATACACATTCCACGGCGGTGGTCCTTGCGACGGTGCGTTGAACGGTGCAGTGATGCCGGAACCCCCCGCGTCAAGTTCCGCCGGCCAACCCTGGTCCGCCCACGCCTGTGCGATGCGCGCCACCATTCTGGGGTCAGATACCCGCGCTGCATCACCTTCGAAGACCAAGTCCGCATCGTGGATTGACAAAGCGATCGAACAGTGGGGATCACGCGCCACGTTGCGGGCCTTTCTGGTGCCCGCGCCAGTCTGGAACCAGAACGTGCCGTCCAGCCAGAGGGCGCCGACCGCGGTTATGTGTGGACTCCCGTCATCGTTGACTGTCGCTAGCCACGTAGTGCGAGCGTTGTGCGCGTCTGGTGCTGGCGACGATCCGGCATCTAGCTTTTCGATGACAGTGTCCCATCGCACGGGTGGTAGCCCATCTGTTGCTCCCAAGTTGATGACCTCCATCACGCGTCCTCTCCTCGTAGTTGGGCGGTCCCCTCAATGTCATGTCATAGATCCGACGTGCACCGAGCGGCAAAGTCAGCGCCCACTCGTAAAGGATCTGATCTGCGCACCCCTCGCAGGACCAGCCCAGCCACCCCGAGGCCGGTCGAGATCACCCGTTGGAGGCTGCCTGGCCCGGGCATCGAGGCTCCGCAACCCTCGGGCTTCGTGAGGCTGGCCCGCCCGGGATCGTCGGTGGTGAACATTACGAGCGGACCGGCGTGGGGTATGCGGCCCACCGATTGGGGCGTCGCCGGGGACGGTCGACGCAGATGGAGGGCGAGCAGATCCCTGAGTACCGGGCGCCCTAAAGCCCTCGCCGATGCCTCTCAGAAACCGGCCGGGAACGACACTTTGCGCGCACTTGGACGGGCCTCACTCCGTGCGCAACTCGACCGCCGGTCGGGACCGCACGACGCTGCGCGCCGGCCAAAGCGCCACCACGACGGCCACTAGCAAGAAGGCCGGAATGGCGAGCAGGACCACGGTCAGCCAGAACGGCGCCACGTAGACCAACGGGACGCGATCCGCCACGCCGGCCCAGGCCCATCGAGCCACCGCTACCCCCAACGGGAGTCCGACCAACAGACCCACCGCCGCAATCGTGATGGCCTGGGAGTACACGACCAGCCGGGCTCCCGCACCGTTGAGGCCCATGGCCCGCAGCACGGCGAACTCGCGTCGTCGCGAGCGGCCCGTGACCACGAGGACGTAGGCCAGGGCGGCGACGGCCAGGGCGGCCAAGCTGATGCCGAGGAGGGTGGGTAACAGCTCCACGTTTTGGAGATTGACCAACTCCAGCGGGATCGTCGGCGGGTTCACGTTCGATCCCAGTGGCGAGTTCAACCCGCCGAGCGCGTCGACGAAGCGGACGTCCGGATTCGAACCGGGGGGAAGGTTGTCGTACTGCTGCACGTATTCGGCAACGGCGAGCGCCATGGACTCGCCACCACCCGCGGCTGGGAAGCGCACCACCACCAGTTCGTCAGGGGAGGACGGCGAGTTGGGGGGTACCAATGCGTCGAACGCACGCGGGGTGAGCCACAACCCCTCGTCGAATTCCGAATGCACGTCGGCCGGCAGCAGTGCTTCACCCACGATGTGCACACGGGCCCGGTGG
Organism: Acidimicrobiales bacterium; assembly: GCA_049514335.1. Lineage (GTDB taxonomy): Bacteria > Actinomycetota > Acidimicrobiia > Acidimicrobiales > UBA8190 > JBEKVE01. The sequence goes on along the minus strand of JBEKVE010000092.1, from coordinate 4,523 downwards.
GCGACGGTGACCCAGCTGCCGACGTGCACCCCCAGCAGTTCTGCCGTGCCCGGCCCGATGTCGGCCTCGCCGGCGGCGTGGGGAGGCCGGCCGCTCAGGGTGGTGAGGGAGATCGGAGGGGACTGCTGTCCGTCGTCGAGGACCGAGTAGGCGGGGGCGCCGACACCGTTGACGTCGACCACGTCGCGTCGAACGACGGCGAGGGCCGATCTCGGTGCCGCCCGGCGCACCTGGGCGAGCAGCTGCGGTGTCACGGACGTGGGCGTGAGTGCATTGGGCGGTGGCGTCACGGTCATCCCCCAACTCACCCCCACGAGCCGCGGATTCGCCAGTGTCGTGCGGATGGCGTGATCGACCGTCAGGGCGCCCACCACACCGAGCACGCCCACGATGGCACCCACCAGCGCGGGCAGCGTCGCCACACTTCTGGCGCCCGGCCCGCGCTCGAGGGCCATCCGGGCGCCGAGCCAGACGGGCACGGGTCCCTTGCCACGCAGCCACGTGGCAAAGGCTGAGCTCCGCCGCTCCACGTAGCGGACCTCCCGGCGCGCTGTGAGCAGTCCCATGATCCACGTGGCCGCCACGAGGACGAGGAGCGTGACTGCCAGCCCGATGCCGAGCACGACCCAGTCGGCATGGACGCCGACATCGGGATCGATGTCGCGTGCCTCACCGATGGGGAACAGCGGCGACAGGGTGACTGCGGCCACGCCCGCCACCACTGCGGCGCCCACCACCGTGGGGACGTGCGACAGCACGGCGGCGGTGGCGACGTCACGCCTTGTCATTCCCATGGCCCGGAGCGCACCGGCGTCCTGGCCGACGAGCGACGCCGACCGCAGGAGCACCTGGGCCACCAGCAGGCCGCCGGCTATCGCGATGGCGGCTGCGAGCATCGAAAGCGACAGGCGCTCGACGGCCAGCGTCGTGGTGACCCGGCGGCTAGCGCTGTGCAGATCGAGCACGGGCACGCCCGGCGCCACCAACGCGTTGGCGTCGCGGCGCAGTGCCGCCATGTCGGCTTCTCCGTGACGGAGGCGGACCATGGCGTTGTCGAGCAGGAGCATGTCACTGCGGTAGTGGGAGATGACGCCGGGGGACACGAGCGCCCCGGGGGTGAAGAGGTACTCGTCGACGTCACGTACGATGCCGGTGACGTGCAGGTCGACCTTGGCCCCGAGCGCCGGTCCGGAGGTGTTGGGCTGGTCGGGGGCATAGGCGGCGAAGGGGACCACGTCGCCGACTTTCAGGTGCGCCTGCGCCGCCACCTGCTCGTCGACCACCATCTCGTCGTCGGACCTGGGGTCGAACATGTGCCCCGACAGGACCACCGGCCGGTCCACCGTTCCCAGCCACCGGCCGTCGTCGGACCCGAAGAAGATGACAGACTGTCCGGACGACGTCCCGAACATGAGGTCCCAGGGCGCCAGCTGGGCCACTTCGGGCCGGCGTTCGAGAGACCTCCAGTTGGGTTCGTCGTCGCCACTCTGGCTGGCGAACACGATTGCGTCCATGGCGTTGGTGGTTGTCTCCAGGCGGGTGAGCGCCGTGTCGGTGCGCCGGGCCCCGGCGGCCGCCGCCATGGCCAGGGCCGAGGTGAGCCCGGCCAGCAGGGCGAGGACGAGCAGCGACCGCCACCGTCGTCGCATGTCACTGCCGGCCCAGACGGTGGCGCCGCGCAATCTCCCCACAGAGGCAAAGTATGGGGCGAAGACCCTGGTGACAAGCGTGCTGTCACCTGTGGGCCAGTGGTGTCAACACGACCTTCAGGTGGACAGAGAACCACATCGAGTGGGGTGGGGATTCGGAAAAGGCGTGCCTACCAGCCGCTCGGAAGTGATGCCGGTTCTGTGCGCCCTGACGGTGGCAGCCCGATCAACCTCAGGCCGATCGAGATCACCCGATGGAGGCTGTGGCCCCGGGCATCAAACCCCCGCATCCCCCGGGCTTCGTAGGGGCTGGCCCCGCCCGGGATCGTCGGCGGTGAACATTACGAGCGGACGGGCGTGGAGGAGTGCGGTCAACCGATGGAGGGCGCTGAAAGGGCGATCGGCGCATCGGAGAGCGAGCAGAACCCCGAGTATCGGATGCCCTAACCTCGTCGACCAAGGCCAACCGCCGGGCCGCTCGGGACCGGCATCCCCATTCCGGGTCGTCGGTATCAGCGTCTTCGGTGCTCGTATCGCCTGGGTTTCGAGGAGAGCAGACGGATTCGTGCTGCGGAGACGGTGACCGATGGCCCTACTGCCACCCCGGCCGAGCTGGAGACCACGACGACCCCTCCCTCGGACCCGGCGGGCACGTTCACGGTCACCTTGGTCGGTGCGGTCGCGGTGATCTGGGCCGGAACCCTACCGATGGTCACACCCGTGACCTCGGAGAGGTTCTCCCCCTTGATGGTGAGCTTCTTGCCCGGCTTGGCCAAGGTGGGACTGACACTGGCCACCGAGGGCGTCTCGGCGCCGACGTGGAAGCGGGGGTCCCCGGTGGGCAGCTCCAGCGTAATCACCACGCTCCCGGACACTTCGGAGATGGACTGGTAGCACGGAGCGACGAGATGCGCCCCGTGGAGGCACTTCTTGAGGAAGGCGGGCGGTGGTGGCGACGCCTCTATCGGCTGGTAGCAGACGACGGCCCCCTTCGTGGAGGGGAGGTCGGGCACCGTGTCGGTCACGGTCACGTCCGAACCAGGCTTAAGGCCTCTGTCGGTAAGCGAGGCCACCGGGGCCACGTAGCTGAAGTCCGTTCCGCAGTTGAGGGCCTGAGGAGACACCGTGAGTGCCACGGCGGCCGGGGTCGCCCCGGCGGTGCCGGTCACCGTCACCGCCTGGCTGACGCTTTGCGCAGTGGCCGAGCAGCCGGTGCCTGCCTCACAGAAAGCAGCCGTGAGGGTGGCGGAGGCGGTGCCCGGGTTGTAGTTGCCGTCCCCGGAGTAGCTGGCGGTGGTCGTATAGGGGCTTAGTGAGGCGCTCTCGTCGATGGTGCAGCTCCCCGACCCGGCGCTGAGCGAGGGGATCGAGCAGCTCCCGCCCTGGTTGTCGGAGACGGCGACCGACCCGGTCGGGGTGGCCCCGCTCCCGGTGACGGTCACGCTGTAGGTGACCGGGCCGGGGGACGCGGTAAGAGGCGACCCGGTGATGGCGATGGTGGGCGTGGTGGGGGCGGGCGGGCCGATGGCGAAGCTCACGGGGCTACCACTGGCGGCGCTGTAGTCGGTGCCGGCGGCCACGTGGGGGGTCAAGGTGCACGTCCCTACCCCGACGTAGAAGACGCTGAGGCCCGAGGCCGTGCACACCGACGTGGTCGACGAGGTGACCGATGTGGTCCCGTCCCCGGTGGTCGAGACCGTGGCCGTGAAGCCGCCCCCATAGGTGCCCGAGGTGGGCAGGTTGGCGATGGTGGGCGTGGTGGGCGTGGCCTGGCCCACCGAGACCGACTGCTGCGCCTGAGGTGCAGCTGAGTAGGTGGCGTTACCCGCCTGATTGGCATCGATCACACATGTGCCCGCCGAGGTGTAGTTGAGCGTTGTGTCGTTTGTTCCCGACACGTTGCAGACTCCGGCCTCTGTCGAGGCGTCGATGCTGAAGACCACCGGGCTGCCAGACGCCCCGCCGGTCGCAGAGAGTGTTGTCGAGCCGCCTACCACACCCGAGGTGGGCGCACCGAAGGTGATCGCCTGGGGGTCGAGGACAGTGTAGGAGATGGTCACTGACTGCGTGCCGGAACCGCTGACGATCGATACGTCGCTGGCGCCAGCCTCGACGAAGCTCGAGCCACTACCCCCGCCCCCACCACCGTAGCCGGCGCAGTAGTCGCAAGGGGCGCCGAACGCCTCGCCATCGGTGGCGTAGTTGCCACCGGCGCCGCTGTAGTAACCGGCACCGCCGCCCCCGCCACCGCCGTCGTAGATGTTGCAGTTGACGGTGCAAAGGGACGCGTCGCCGCCGTCACTTTCGCTCGGTGTGGCGCCCCCGCCGCACCCTCCTCCGTAGCCACCAATGGCGCCGCTGTAGCCACGTCCTTCACTGCCCGTGATGCCGCTTAGGCACTCGCCGTCGCCGCCGGTCCCAGTACTTGCACCGGAGCCACCACCGTAGCCACCCGAATAGAGACCACCACCGGCCCCACCACCACCACCACCTCCACCGGCGGCCACGACCGCTGCACAGGTTTCGAGCGTGCAGCCGCTCGACCAGTTGTAGATCCCCGAGAGGCCGCCACCGCTGCCGCCGTTGCCGCCGTAGGCTGCGCCAGAGCCGCCAGCGTTGCTGCCACTCTCGGAGGAGTTGGTCACTTCGACGGATTCGGTGTTGCCGGGGGTAACCGGAATGTCAGCAGTGACCTGCGCGCCGCTACCACCGGCGCCGCCGTTGAGCTCATCCCCCCCGCCGAAGGCGAAACCGTCCTGTCCGGTAGCGCCAGCGCCGCCCACCGCGACCACCTGCAGGCTGTCTACATCGGCAGGAACGACACACGTGCCGCTCGAAGTGTAGGTGATGGTGTAAGACGAAGGGTCTGCCGAA
>JBEKVE010000091.1:0-13084 GCA_049514335.1 Acidimicrobiales bacterium | reverse complement strand
CAGCTGGAGGAGCCCCCCGTAGGCCACCCCCAGGCGGTCGAGCCCGGGACGCGCGGCGTAGGGCCCGTCCTGGCCGAAGGCGCTGATGCGCACGAACACGAGCGCCGGGTCCAACGATCCCGGGCCGAGGCCCCATTCCTCCATGGTGCCGGGACGGAAGTTCTCGCACACGACGTCGGCCTGCGCCGCCAGGCGGCGGAACAGGTCCTGGCCCTCGGCGGTGCGCAGGTCGCAGGTGGCGCTCTTGCGCCCCCGCCCCTCGACCGCCCAGAACAGCGAGTACCCGTCCACGAAGGGACCGATGCCTCGCATGAAGTCGCCCGACCCGGGCTGCTCCACCTTCACGACCTCGGCGCCCCACTCGCCGAGGAGGCCGGCACAGAAGGGCGCGCCGATACGCGTGCCGACGTCGATGACGCGCAGACCTTCGAGTGGTCCGGGCATGCGGTGCTCGGTCAGCCCTGCCCGCTGCCGGGCTCGTCGCCGCGGTCACGCGCCGCGAACACCTCTTTCATCGAGCCCAGCTGCTTGCGCTGCTGCAGGGCGGACTGCGCCGCAGCGGTGTTGTGGGCCCACTGGTGCGCCATGAAGTGGTAGCGCCACGACGCCTCCTTGCCCATGAGCTCGGCGACGTGGTTGATCGAGCTCTTCACCACCTGCGCCGTCACGGGCGGGACGAGCGCGATGCGCGTGGCCATCTCCATGGTCCGCTCCGCCAGCTCGGCGCGGGGTACCACCTTGTTGACGAGGCCCAGACGCCACGCCTCGGCCGCGTCGAGCTCCTCGGCCGCCAAGAGGAACTCCTTGGCCTGGCGGATGCCCATCTCCCACGGTTCGACCAGCAGCTCCACTCCGGCGCCGGTCATGCGCAGCACGGGATTGGAGAACGCGGCGTCGTCGGCGGCGATGATCAGGTCGCACATGCACGCCAGCATGAGGCCCGCCGCCACGCACTTGCCCTGTACGGCGGCGATGGTGGGTTTGCGGAAGTCGTGGATCTTGCGACACCGGTCCACGTACATCACCTGCTCGTGGCGGAGCTTCCCCTCGGGTGTCTCGCGCATCGCCACCCAGTCGTCGGCACCCTCTCCCGACACGAGGGCCTTGAGGTCGTGCCCGGCGCTGAAGTGCTTGCCCTCGCCGGCCAGGATCACGACGCGCACGTCGTCATCGGCGTCGGCGCGGTCGAAGGCGGCGTCGAGCGCGTCGATGAGCGCGCTGTTCTGGGCATTGGCCACGCCGGGACGGTTCATGGTCAGGACGGCTACCGGCCCCTCGACCTCGTAGCGCACCACGGGCTCATCGCCTGCCACGGTCCCCTCCTTGCTCACGGCGCACCGCCCGCCGCCACCGGCTCACGGGGCAGTCCGAGCACCCGCTCACCGATCACGTTGCGCTGGATCTCGTTGGTCCCGGCGAAGATCGACGACGCCTGGTAATAGAGCCACGCCCGCTGCCAGGTGCCGTCCCCCGGGTTCGCCTGCGCGTCGCGCCACAGCGGCGAGGCCGCGCCCAGCACGTCCATGGCCAGCGCATGCAGCCGCTTGCTCATCTCGCTCCAGTACAGCTTGAGGACGCTTCCCTCCGGACCGGGCTCGAGCCCCCGCTGCAGCTTGGACAGCGACCGCCAGTTGAGCAGCTGGAACAGCCGGACCTCCACGTAGGCCTGGGCGAGACGGCGGCGCAGTCGGGTGTCGTCGAAGGCCCCGACGGCGGCCGCCGTGGACAGGAGCTCCTCGAGGTGCTGGAGGTGGATGACGAGCTGGCGGGGGTTCACCCCCCGCTCGTGCGACAGCGTCGACCCCGCCACCTTCCAGCCCTCGCCCGGCACGCCCACCAGCTGGTCGTCGGGGACGTGCACGGCGTGCAGCTCCACCTGGTTGAACTCGGCCTCCCCCGTGAGCTGCACGAGCGGGTGCACCTCCACGCCCTCGGCGTGCATGTCCACCACGAAGTACGAGAGACCCTTGTGCTTGGGTGCGGCCGGGTCGCTTCTGGCCAGGCACACGGCCCAGTCGGCGAACTGGGCGTAGGAGGTCCACACCTTCGAACCCTCGAGCTCCCAACCGCCCGGCACCTTGCGGGCGACGGTGCGCACCGCGGCGAGGTCGGACCCCGCGTCGGGTTCGGAGAACAGCTGGCACCACAACGCGGCGGCGCTGCGGATGTCGGGGAGCCAGCGCGCCTTCTGCTCGTCGCTCCCTTGGACGAGCAGGGTCGGGCCGGCCAGGTTGACGCCTATGCGGCCCACCAGCTCCGGGGCCCGGGCCCGGGCCAGCTCCTCCTGCACCACGAAATTCTCGGCCGGGCCGAGACCCCGGCCCCCGTAGGCCGCGGGCCAGGTGACGCCCACCCACCCCGCCCCGGCCAGGTCGGACTGCCAGCGCCGGCCGAAGGCGACCTCTTCGGCCAAGTCGTCGAAGCGCGGGGGAAGGCCCACCCCGTACTCCCATGGCAGGTTGGCGCGGAGCCAGGTCCGCACCTCGGTGCGGAGGCGCTCCTGTTCCGGCGTCGTCGTCAGGTCCATCGGCCCGAGCCAGCATGACACACGCGTCAGGCTGGCGGACCGGGGGGTCGGTAGGCTCCGGCGCCGTGGACTTCGAGCTCTCCGACGATCAGGTCGCCCTGCGCGACGCGGCGGCATCGCTGCTCGACGGTCGCTGCTCTATGGCGCGCGTGCGCGAGGTGGCCGCCGGCCTGCGTCATCTCGACGACGAGCTGTGGACGGCCATGGCCGACCAGGGCTGGCCGGCGGTGGAGCGGCCGACCGATGGCGGCGGTCTCGGGCTCGGGTTGGTGGAGGTGGCCGTGCTGTGCGAGGAGCTCGGTCGCCACGTCGCCCCCGTGCCCTTCGCCGGAACCGTCCTGGCCCACGGCGCCCTCGTCGAGGCCGGCGCCCTCGAGGCCGGTGCCGGCAAGGCGCTCACCCCCGACGTCCCGCTGGGTGACGCCCCGGCCGGGCAGTGGGCCGAACGTCTGGCGTCCGGGGAGGCGATGGGCGCGGTGGCATGGTCACAGCGGCCCGACGCCGTGCGGTGCGAGGCCGGCCCCGACGGCCTGCGGCTCGTGGGCCGGGCCGATCCCGTGGTGTACGGGCCCGAGGCCGACGTGGTGATCGTGATCGCGGCCGGGCCGGACACCGCTGCCCCTCACGTGTTCGCCGTCGTCGGCAGGGGTGTCGGTGGCGATCCGGAGCCGGCCATGGACATCACCCGCAGCCTGTCGTGGATGGCGTTCGACCACCGCCCCGCCGTCATGATCGGCGGCACGGCGCAGGCCGAGCTCCTCCTCGACCGGGCGGCGACGGCGGTGTCGGCCGAGATGCTCGGTGCCGCCGACCACGTGCTCGCCATGACCGTGCAGTACGCCAAGGACCGCATCCAATTCGGCCGGCCCATCGGCAGCTTCCAGGCGGTGAAGCACCGCTGCGCCGACATGCTGGTGGATGTGGAGGGGATGCGTTCGGCCGCCTACTACGCGGCGTGGGCGGTGGGCGCCGGCGACCCCGATTCACGAGCGGCGGCGTCGGCGGCCAAGGTGTGGTGCTCCGAGGCGGCGCGCCGGGTGATGGCCTCGGCCCTGCAGGTGCACGGCGGTATCGGCTTCACCTGGGAGCACGACCTGCATCTCTTCCTGAAGCGTTCCCAGCTCGACCAGGTGAGCTTCGGCGGGGCCACCCATCACCGTGAGCGCATCGCCGCCATCCTGCGTCCCCGCGCCGAGGCGGGCCAGCCCGTCCTCTGACACGCCGCGGCCCGCGTGGGACCGCGGGGTTCGGGTGTGTCAGGCGCGGCCGGCGTGCTCGGCCGCCATGGCCCGTAGGGCCCGGCGGTCGGGCTTGCCCGCGGCCAGGACAGGAAGCGCCTCGAGCTGGACCACCACCTCGGGCGTCTTGTACCGGGTCACGCCCCGTGCCGCGAACCACGATCGGCAGGCGGCCAGGTCGAAGGGCGCCGTGGCCTCGACGAAGGCGGCCACGCGCTCGCCCACATCGGGATCGGGGACAGCGACGGCAACGGCGTGGCGCACGTCGGGATGCGCCTCCAGGACGGCTTCGACCTCGGAAGCCGAGATGTTCTCCCCGGCCCGGATGATGATGTCCGACAGCCTCCCCACGACGCGCAACCACCCCTGGTCGTCCACCGTCCCCAGGTCGCCGGTGCGGAACCACCGGCCCCGGGCCGACACGGCGGCGGCGGTGGCGGCCGGGTCGACGTAGCCGGCGAACATCTCCGGGCCGCGCAGCCACAGCTCACCCACCGTCCCCGCGCCCACGCGAGCGCCGCTGTCGGGGTCGCGCACCGCCACCTCGACCGCGCCGATGGGGCGACCATCGGTGTCACGCGCCCGCTCGGGCGGGTCGTCGGGGCCCGAGGTGGTGACGGTGGGGGCCTCGGTGGAGCCGTAGGTGCGCTTCACGCGACAGGCGAAGGCCTCGCTCGTGGCGTCCACGAAGGCGGGGCTCACCGAGGCGCCCCCCGTCGACACCAGGCGCAGACTGGCGACCCTCTCGGGGCGGAAGGCCGAGGACCCGGCCATCTGCGAGAAGAACACCGGGGGCGCTCCCATGAACGACACGCGCTCCTCCTCGATGCGCCGCAGCCCCTCGTCGGGGTCCCACGCCGCCATGAGCACGGCGGGGATGCCCGCCGCCGAGGGGATGAGCACGCCGTTCAGCAGGCCCGACACGTGCGCCAGGGGCGCAGGCATGAGCACGGCGTCGCCGCCGTGCAGGCCGTGCACGCCCACCATGAGGGCGGCTTTGTAGCCGAGGCCCCGATGGGTGTGCAGCGCCGCCTTGGGCACGCCGGTCGAGCCCGACGTGAAGAGGGCGACGGCGACGTCGGTGGGCCGCACCTCCACCGCGCCGGCCGCCATCGGAGCCGCCGGACCCAGAGCGTCGAGCAGGGCCGCGAGCCCGTGCCCGGCGCCGAGCAGGCGCGCCCCTGGGGACTCGGCGGCGGGAGCCCCGCCCACGGCCAGCACGAGGGCGGGGTGGACCTGGGCCAGCGCCGCGTCCACTTCGGCCGGACCCATGCGGTGGTGGACCGGCGCCGCCACCGCGCCCACCCGCCAGCACGCCCGGTAGAGGAGAAAGGCGGCGGCGCCGTTGGGAAGCTGCCACGCCACCACGTCACCGCGTCGGATCCCGGCCGCGGCCAGAGCGCCGGCCACGGCCGCGACGGCGTCGCCGAGGGCGGCCGGATCGAGCCGGTCGGTGCCGTCCACCACCGACGCCCCCGGGCCTCCGGCGAACGACGCGTCCAGCGCGCCGCGGTCCCAGGGCCCGCCGGGCCGGCGGTAGCGCGCCCCGCCGGCCTGGGTCAACGTGGGTCGCAGGCGTCCCCGGGGACGTGGCGCCAGAGGGCGCACCTCGGCCATGTCGGCCAACCTACCGCCGGGCGGATTGCCGTAACCTGACGCCGTGGTCAGAGAACGCGCCCACGCGCAGACGCACGTGGTGGGCCCCGCAGACGTGAACGAGCGCGTGGCCCTGGCGCCGCCGCCGGGCGAGGCCCCCCTGCCCGCAGCGAACGCTGCCGCCCTTTTCCGGCGCAACGGCACCGACCCCGTCTTCGCCCCCCGACCCGCCCTGCGCTTCGGGGATCGCATCTGGACCCACGCCGAGCTCTACGCCGAGGCCTCCCGATGGGCGGCGCTGTTCCGGGCACGCCTCGACCCCGCCCGCCCACCGCATGTCGCCGTGCTCCTCGACAACACGCCCGACTACGTCTTCGCCCTGGCCGGGGCGGGCCTTGTCGGCGCGACGATCGTGGGCCTCAACCACACCCGGCGCGACGAGCATCTCCTGGCCGACATCGTCCACACCGACGTGCAGCTCCTGGTCACCGAGCCGCGCCACCAGGAGCTGCTCGCCCCGGTGGCATCCGAACTCGACCTGCCCGGCGGTCTGCTCGTGTCGGAGCGCTTCCCCGACGCCGGCGACCCTCCCCGCACCCTGGGCGGAGCACTCGACGACGCCCTGACCGCCCTGGCCCCGGGGGCCGGTGACCCCGGGCTCGAGCCCGACATCGAGGCGCTGTGGGTGTTGCTGTTCACCTCGGGGACCTCCGCCGCACCGAAGGCGGTGCGCTGCACCCAACGGCGCCTGCTCACCACCGGCAACCGCATGACCATGGTCCTCGGCGTGGAGCCAGACGACGTGGGCTACCTGGCCATGCCCCTGTTCCACTCCAACTCCCTCATGGTGGGCCTGGCCCCCGCCCTGGTGGCCGGGGCGTCGGTGGGCCTGGCCCGGCGCTTCAGCGCGTCGCGCTTCCTCGACGACGTCCGGCGCTACGGCGCCACGTGGTTCAACTACACGGGCAAGCCCCTGGCGTATCTCCTTGCCACCCCGGAGCGTCCCGACGACGCCGACAACCCGCTCCGGCTGGCGTACGGCAACGAGGGCTCCCCCCACGTGGTGGAGGCGGCGGCGGCGCGCTTCGGCGTGGCCGTGGTCGACGTCTTCGGCTCCACCGAGGGCGGCATCGCCCTGGACCGCTCCGGTGGCCCGCCCCGCGGATCGGTGGGCCGCTTGCGCCAGGGCATCAAGGTCGTCGACGTCGAGGGCGTCGAGCTGCCCCGCGCCGTCATCGACGCCGAAGGCCGGCTCCGCAACCCCGAGGAGTGCGTGGGCGAGATCGTCAACACCGAAGGCATGGGCCCCTTCGAGGGGTACTACCGCAACGACGAGGCCATGGCCCGCACCACGCGCAACGGCTGGTACTGGAGCGGTGACCTCGGCTACGTCGACGCCGATGACTGGGTGTACTTCGCGGGGCGCACGTCGGACTGGCTGCGGGTGGACGGCGAGAACTTCCCCGCCGCGCCCATCGAGGCCATCGTGGCCCGCCACCCCGACGTCATGATGGCGTCGGTCTACGGCGTCCCCGACACAGACGCCGGTGACCAGGTGATGGCGGCCGTGGTGCTGCGGGGCGACACGGTCTTCGACCCCGCCGGCTTCGCCGCCTGGATCGACGCCCAGAGCGACCTCAGCCCCAAGTGGCGGCCGCGCTACGTGCGGGTGTGCGACACCCTCCCCACCACGCCCACCAACAAGGTCCTGGTGCGCACGCTCGTGCACCAGAAGTTCCGCTCCGACCGCATCGACGGCGACACCGTGTACATGCGGGGCCGGGGCGAGCCCGCCTACCGGGACTTCGGCCCCGGCGAGGAGAAGGCGCTGCGCTCGGCTTTCGAGGAGAGCGGGCGCATCCGGGCCTGGGACCTGTAGACGCCGGTGGACCTGTCGCTCGACGAGGACGAGCAGCGCTTCGCCGCCGAAGTGCGGGCATGGCTGGGCTCCAACGTGGAGCAGCCGCCCGACACCGACGACCTCGCCGGCCAGGTGACGTGGGGACGACGGTGGCAGGCGAAGCTGGCCGGGGCGGGATGGGTGGGCATCGACTGGCCCGCCGAGTACGGCGGTCGGGGGGCGTCGGCCGTCGAGGTGGCCATCTTCAACGCCGAGTACGCCCGCAGCGGGGCGCCCCAGCTCGTCAACCGGGTGGGAATCAACCTGGCCGGGCCCACCCTGCTGGCCCACGGCACCGCCGACCAGTGCCGGCGGTGGCTGCCCCACATCACCACGGCAGCGGACATCTGGTGCCAGCTCTTCAGCGAGCCCGGCGCGGGGTCGGACCTGTCGGGCCTCTCCACCAGCGCCGAGGCGGTCCCCGGCGGGTGGCGGGTCACGGGCCAGAAGGTGTGGACGTCGTACGCCCAGTTCGCCCGGTACGGGCTGTGCCTGGCGCGCAGTGCCGAGGGGACCACGGGTCCGCGCGGTCTGTCGCTGCTGGTGGTGGACATGCAGGCGCCAGGGGTGGAGATCCGTCCTCTCGTGCAGATCACCGGGGACGCCGAGTTCAACGAGGTCTTCCTGGACGGGGTCGAGGTGCCGGGCGATCACCTCGTCGGCCCCGAGGGCCAGGGATGGACGGTGGCGTCCACGACGCTGGCCCACGAGCGGGGCACCAACTTCCCCTTCAAGGAGGAGGTCGTCCACGAGGGGTACCTCGCCCGGCTGTTCGCCCAGGCGGCCGCCAACGGCTCGCTCGACGATCCCGACGTGGCCGACGCGCTGGTCGACGCCTACGTGTCGCTGGTGGTGTTGCGCACCCACAACTGGCGGACGCTGTCCAAGCTGGCGCGCGGGGTGGCGCCGGGTCCAGAGTCGAGCTGGGTCAAGCTCACATGGTCGGACATGACCCAGCACCTGTCCGATGCGGCGCTGGCGGTGGAGGGCCCCGGGGCGCCGGGCTGGGGCCCGTGGCAACGGCAGTGGCTGTGGTCCAAGGCGGCGAGCATCGCCGGCGGGACCTCCGAGGTGCAGCGCAACGTCATCGGGGAGCGCATCCTGGGGCTCCCCCGCGAGCAGAGGAGATAGCGTGCCCGTCCACTACGAGCTCGGCGACGACCATGTGGTGTGGATCACCATCGATCGTCTGCACGCCATGAACAGCCTCGACATGGAGCACTTCGCCCAGCTGCGCGGGGCCTGGGACCGCTTCGGCGAGGACGACGAGGCCTGGGTGGCCATCATCACCGGGGTGGGCAACGCCTTCTGCACCGGTGCCGACCTCAAGACCTACATCCCCGAGATCACGAAGCTCCAGCGCGAGATCTCGACGCGCCAGGTCGAAGAGCTCGACGGCTACCGCATCGACGACGGGGTGCGGGCGGTGCTGCGGGGGTCCAAGCTGTACAAGCCGATCGTGGCGGCGGTGAACGGTGCGTGCGTGGCGGGCGGCATGGAGATGCTCGGGGGATGTGACATCCGGGTGGCGTCACCCGAGGCGTACTTCGGGGTCATGGAGCCCAAGCGCGGCCTGTTCGCCGGCGGGGGGACCACGGTGCGCCTGCCCCGCCAGATCCCGTACCCCGCCGCCATGGAGTTCCTGTTGTGCGCCGACCGCGTCCCGGCCGAGCAGGCCCTGCGCTTCGGGTTGCTCAACGCCGTGGTGCCCGCCGAGGAGCTGCGGGACAAGGCCGTCGAGTATGCGCACCGCATCACCGCCAACGGTCCGCTGGCGGTGCGCAAGACCAAGGAGAGCGTCCTGCGGGGCCTCGCCGTCGACATGAAAGAGGCGTACCGCATCGAGTCCGCCCTCGCCACCGAGGTGTTCTCGAGCGAGGACGCCAAGGAGGGACCGGCCGCCTTCGCCGAGAAGCGCACCCCGCGCTGGACCGGTCGCTGAGGCGCGCGGCGCGCCGGGCGACGACGGGCACGGGACGAAAACGGCGACGACGTGGAGCACCTCGATCTGGAGGAGGCGCTGCGGCGCCACGTCCGTCCGGGCGACACCGTGCAGGTGCTGTGCGGGCACAGCCGCTGGACCGCCGCGGCGCGCGAGCTCGCCCGACAGCACTGGGGCACCGACGCCGGGTTCACGCTGGTCATGCTCAGCCTGAGCTCGCTCGGGGCGCTGTTCTTCCGGGGCGGCATGGTGCGCAAGGTGGTGACGACCTACTCCGGTGACACCTTCCCCACCTACACCCCCAACCCGGTCTTCCAGGAGGCGTACACCTCGGGCGCGGTCGAAGTCGAGCACTGGTCGATCCTGACCTTCACCCAGCGGCTCGAGGCCGCCGCCCGGGGCCTGCCGGCCGTGGTCACGGGCTCGCTGCAGGGGTCGTCCATGGCCGAGAACGATGCTTTCGCCCTGGCCGACACCCCCTTCGGCCCGGTGGGGATGGTGGCGCCCCTCGTCCCCGACGTCACGCTCGTGCACGGAGCCGTGGCCGATCACGAAGGCAACGTGGCGCTGTCGGAGCCCCTCCTCGAAGGGGTGTGGGGGGCGTGGGCGGCGCGCCGGGGGGTGGTGGCGACCGTCGAGCGGGTGGTGGAGAACCTCGACGGCCTGGGGCACCGGGTCCGGATTCCCGCCCACCGGGTCCTGGCCGTGGTCGAGGCCCCGTTCGGGGCCCATCCCGGAGGTCTGTACGCGCCCGGCCTGCCCGTCACCTCCTATGGAGAGGACATCGCCTTCTGGAGCGCGGCCCGCCAGGCGACGCGCCGGGACTTCGACGACTGGGCCCGGCACTGGGTGCTCGAGGCCACCACGCACGAGCAGTACCTCGAGCGGGTGGGCACCGAGCGTCTGACGTGGCTGGCGGGCCGCACCGACCCCGAGTCGTGGCGCCAGGACGCCGAGGCCCACCCGGTGGACAGCGGCCTGCCCGCCAGTCAGTGGGAGCACGCCGCCGCCTTCGGGGCACGAGAGGTCGAGGCGGTGGCGGCGTCGGTGGGGGCGCATGCCGTGCTGGCCGGAGCGGGCGTGGCCAACCTGGCCGCCTGGGTGGCGGTGGACCGGGCCCGGGCCGGAGGGTCGTCGCTGCGGCTCACCGCCGAGCTGGGCCTATGGGGCTACACGCCCACCCCGGCCGATCCCTACATCTTCAACCACCGGGTCTTCCCCGGGACCTCCCTGCTGGCCGACGCCTCGACCGTGCTCGGCATGGTGGTGGGCGGGCCCGGCACCGTGACGGTGGCCTGCCTGGGGGCGGCCCAGGTCGACCGGGACGGCAACCTCAACTCCACGCTCATCCCCGGCGGCCCGTTCCTGGTGGGGTCGGGAGGTGCCAACGACGTCGCCAGCCGCGCCGCGGCGTGCGTGGTGGTGTCCCTGGCCCGTCCGGAGCGTCTGGTGGAGCAGGTCGGCTTCGTGACGAGCCCGGGCGAGCGCGTCCGCAGCGTGGTCACGGATCTGGGTGTGCTGCGCCGCCTCGACGGGGTGCTGCGGGTGGCAGCCGTGCCTGCCGGCGACGTCCCGGTGTCAGACCGGGTGCGGGCGCTGGTCGAGGCGTGCGGGTGGGACGTGGAGGTGGCGGCATCGGTGGAGGAGCTCGAACCGGTCGCCCGCGCCGAGGTGCTCGCCCTCCGGCGCTACGACCCCGAACGGCTCTTCCTCTCCTGACCCTCCACTCCTGACCCTCCACTCCTGACCCGTCACCCCACCTCTGTCGATGGGTTCTCGAGGCGCCCCAGGGCGGACCACCTCCCGGTGCACCGGTGTCTCACCGCTTGTTACCGGAGGGTCAGTTGCAGGGCGATTCCTCCGGTCGTCCCGGTCGGGAAGAGCATTCGGGGTTCGACGGCGGAGCGACGGTCGGTGAGCGGCAACCCGACAACGGGTAGGGGCTCGTCCGGAGGGCCGGGGACGAGACCTCCAGGACGCCGCCCCGAGAGTCGATGACCTCAGGGTCCTCCGGGTCGTCGGCCCGGACGTCAACCCGCGGAGGAGGTGAGAGCAGGTCGTGACGCCGGATGCCGCTCGGGACGACACGGTGTTGCAGGGGGTTGGGCGTCAGGCGCTCAGCGCGTGCCCGGGCTACAGTGAGCAACGGCACGAACTGACGCAGACGTCAGGCATCGTGGGTGCGGGGCGGTGCCGGACGCACGGGAGAGGTCCCGTGGTGACGGAGGAGAGGGGGACCGATGTCGCGCAGTCGTCGGCGGCAGGTCGCGGCGGTGGGCACGGTCCTCGTGACGGTCGTCCTCGGGCTGGCGGCCTGCTCGAATGCCAAGACCGGCGCGGGTGCGAGCAGCAACAGCGCCCCCGGTGTCAGCTCCAACCTCATCAACGTGGGCAGCATCGCCAACATCAGCGGGCCCCTGTCGTCGGACTTCGCCCCGGTCGTGAACGGTGTCGAGGGCTACTTCTCCATGGTCAACGCCGAGGGCGGCGTGGACGGCCGCCAGCTCAAGCTGGCGTACCAGACCGACGACCAGGGCAGCTCGACCACCGACCTCACCGTGGCCCAGAAGCTCGTCGAGCAGGACCATGTCTTCGCCGTGGTCGGGGTGGGCACGCCGTTCTTCGGTGGTGCCAGCTACCTGGCCGCCCAGGGGGTCCCCACATTCGGGTACTCCGTGTCGAGCGACTGGCAGGACCGCCCCTCGCTCTTCGCCGACTTCGGCTCGGTGCTGTGCTTCGCCTGCGGCGCGCCCGGCGACGCCTACACGGCCCAGCAGCTCGGGGCCACGTCGATCGCCGTCGTGGCCTACGGCGTTCCCCAGTCGGCGGCCGCATGCCAGGCGGCGGTGACGGGCATGCGCCAGTTCGGTCTGAACGTGTCGTACACCGACCTCACCTTCCCCTTCGGGTCGGACCCCACCGCCGACGTCCTCAAGATGAAGTCGGCCAACGTGGACCTGCTCTTCACGTGTCTGGACGTCACGGGCAACGTCGCCTTCGCGCGGTCCATCGACCAGAACGGCCTCACGATGAAACAAGTGTGGTTCAACGGGTACGACCGCGGCACGCTCAAGCAGTACTCGTCGATCATGCAGGGCGTGTACCTGGGCCTGCAGCACGTGCCCTTCGAGGCCGCCCTGGCCTACCCCGGCGTGTACCCGGGGATGGACACCTACATCAGGGAGATGCAGAAGTACCAGCCGTCGTACACCTACAACGAGACCGCCCTCGACGGATGGATAGCGGCGGACCAGTTCGTCACCGGGCTGCGGTCGGTGGGCAGGAACCTGACGCAGAAGAAGTTGGTGGCGGCTCTCAACAAGGAGACGGCCTACACCGGGGACGGGCTCACCACCCCGGTCAACTGGGAGACGGGGCACTCCATCGCCACCCCGCCGTTCTGCCAGTCGACGGTCCAGGTGCAGAACGGCAACTTCGTGCCGGCCTTCACCGACGGGTCCGAGGTGTTCACGTGCTTCGGCAGCAAGACCAGCGACACCCCCGTGCCACCCCCGCCCGGGACCCCCGGCCTGAGCTCGACCACCACCACCACGACCGGATAGCCGGGACGGTGAACGCGCCTCGCCAGGAGCTGCTGTGAGCACGTTCCTGAACTACGGGATCCCGGGAATCCCCTACGGGTGCGACTTCGCCCTGATGGCCGTGGGCCTGGTCCTCACCTTCCGGGCCACCGGCGTGTTCAACCTCGCCTACGGGGCGCAGGCGTTCGTGGCCGCCTTCGTCTTCGACCTCCTGGTGCGCAGCTCGCACCTCCCTGTGGCCGTCGCCTTCGTGCTGTCGGTGCTCGTCATGTCGCCGGCGCTCGGCCTCGCCTTCGACCGGTTCCTGTTCCGCCACATCCCCACGGCGTCGACGACGGC
>JBEKVE010000090.1:0-13211 GCA_049514335.1 Acidimicrobiales bacterium | reverse complement strand
CCCACATGGCCGAGTTTTTCGGGCTGCTCGACGGGGGTCTGCGAGACGCCCAGTGGGACGGTTTGGCCCGCCCCACCGCCCAGCTGGCGGTACTGCCCGGACTTACCCACTACGACATCTCCCAGTCGCCGCAGCTCGCGATCGTGCTCAGAGACTTCTTCGCCTAACGGGTCAGCCCCGCGATCAAACCATCCTGGAAGTGTCGTTCTCGACCGGGCGTCTGGGCTCAGGGCGAGGGCGGCTTCGGGAGCGCATACTCGGGGATCCCGTGCGCGTTGCGTATCCAATGGCCCGACCGGTAGATGCCGCTGGCGATCGTGGGCAAGGCCATTCCGACCGCACCGTATCGGCGCCCTGAGCGATCCCGGACCATTCCCGGCTTTCTGAGCTTGCGGGGCAGGAGCTAAGGA
The DNA here is from genome assembly GCA_049514335.1 of Acidimicrobiales bacterium. Taxonomy (GTDB): domain Bacteria; phylum Actinomycetota; class Acidimicrobiia; order Acidimicrobiales; family UBA8190; genus JBEKVE01. Next base: position 12,801 of record JBEKVE010000090.1, on the reverse strand, counting down.
ACTGGCAGTGTCGGTCAGTTAGCGACCGCAAGCCCGAATCCCTAAGCGTTCCTGTCGGCACGGAATCTGTTCAAGAATTTGGTCGGGCCGACCGATCACTTACGCATAGACCTGCCTGAGAAAGAGACAGCTCAGATACCGCACGGGCGCCCTCGGAAGCGGCTCGTGTCCATCGTCGTTCTCGCCTCCGCCGTCGTCGTGGTGATGGGCGTGAGTGCCGCCGCCTTGGTAGTCCACAAGACGCCTCGGGTGGTCGCCTCGACAAGCTTGTCAAAGCACGGCGCCGACTCGACAACCTACGGCACGGAGACAACCGTCGATTCGATCTCGACAACAACGGTGGTCGCAACTTCAACGGTGACGACCGCAACTACAACGACTGGTGCTGTGCCACCGCCCACGACCACTCCGCCGGTCACAAGCACTCCGACGACCCAGGCTCCTCCGACCACGGAGGCGGCGACGGCGAGCCTGCGGATCTCGCCGTCCATGGCCGACTTTCCTTCGACCCCTCCTCCCTATTGGCCAATGCCGATCGTGCACGTCACGATCACCAACACCGGAGGGGCTGCAGTCAGTGTCATCGTCGTCCATCCCGTCGGCGTCTACAGCGTGCCGTCGAATACCTGTGCGAATCTTGCACCTGGGCAGAGCTGCGCCGCGGAAGTTCAGTTCTGTCCAACCTCACCGGGCCACTACGTGAACGCACTTTCGGTCACGGGCCAAGTCGCCGTCACCAAGTCGCCTCTCCAGGCCAGCGCCACGTTGGACGGGACCGCGACCTAAAGGCATCCGATGTGCAGGTAGCGGTCGTGTCTGGCAGGGAATCTCCTACCGTCGGAGCCATGCATAATCGGGGTTCTGCGCCCTCTGTAGCTCCATCCGAGCCGGACTCTGAGCGTCAGATGCCGGGGGCTCGGTACGATGCCGCTCTGTCCGGTATCGCCTTCGCCGCGCATTTCCGTGCAGGTCGAGTCTCACGCCAGCCCGTCAACTCGATTGCGGCGGGAACTACGACAGCGGTCTCAACCCACCCGACCACGGGTGATAGGAGCGGCCAGCTAGGTGCATAATCCTCAGACGTGGCACTTGAACTCTCTCCTTCCCCGTTGGCACTTAGTCGAGCGCTGGAAATCGCTGGCCGACAGGCCAGTCTGACCACGATTCAGCGGCTCGTCGGGGGCACGCACGCAGATACCTACCTCATACGCACGACCCATCCGGAACTGGCAATGATACTGAGAGAGTTCCCAGCCAACGATGAGACCGCCGCCAACGAACAATCCGTTTTGGCAACGCTTGATGGCCTCGGGGGCTTAGCCCCTCGGCTGCTAGCAGCTAGCACCGATACGGTGCTGAACGAGCGGCCATGGCTCCTCATCTCGCAACTCCCCGGGTTAGCCGATCTCTCTCCGCACGACACGGAACAACGTGCGTCTGAACTGGGACAGACCCTCGCTCGCATTCATGCGACACCCATGGACTGTCTCTCAGGATTGCAAAGCATCTTTGACCGACCGGGCGGATCTCTGGTCGGTCTTGCTGGGCCTGCGAGGGTCCCAGTTGTTGCTGAGTGGAAGCACATTGCTGACGCTCGTGGCGTACTTACGCATTACGACTTCTGGTCCGGAAACGTGACGTGGGAGCACGGCAACGTACAGGGTGTCGTCGATTGGAATGGCGGAGCGATTGGCCCGCCAGGGTTTGATCTTGGCTGGTGTCGATTGGACCTCGTTCTGCTCTATGACGAACACACGGCTGATGTGTTTCTCAACTCCTACGAAGCTTTAATGGGCGGCGCCCTTCCTCATCCCCTCCTTTGGGACCTTTGGGCGATTGCCCGATCGTTCGAGGCAGTGGAAACCTGGACGCACAACTATCGTGCCTTGGGTCGTGACGATCTGACCGGAGCTGAACTTCGTCGCCGCCACTCGGATTGGACGAATCGCCTCTTGGGAACTTATTGAACTCAGGGTCCTGAAGAATGGCCAGAGGGACAGGGTGTGGCATCGACGACCGGTGAACTGCATGTGGCTCGGTATTCGGGGATCTGCGCTCCCCACGTCCTCTCATCTGCGCCCGACAGGCTCCTCGGAGTCGGGTAGCTGGACCTGACAGTCCCGGTCCGGGATCACCGCGCTGAACATTCCCGACTGGCTTCCGTGGGGGCTCCCACCCGGCGAGCAGGGCGCTGTCACCGCGGATCGGGGCCGTGGAAGCCATCCGAACGCGGGTGATACAGCCCGGGGCGGCAGGCCAAACCAGCCGGCACCGAGGGCACCCGGCACCGGCAGTTGCGCGCAGTGCGATCCGTGCCTGGTGCTTGAAGATAGGGTCCTGTTGTGGGGACTACCAAGTGCTTTGCTTGCGGGGCGGATGTGGCGGAAACGAACGGTCCAGTTCACGCTTACATGCCCGCCGCTCCTGGATGTTGGGACCTCTATTGCTCTCTCCAGGACTGGAAGACCTCGCTCGCTGGCGATGAGGGAGTGAACACGTCCCAGCAGATTGTCGACGCCTATGCGGCCCAGCATGCGGACAATCACGACAGACGGAACCGTCAGTCCGTGGCTGTACATCTCATGAGCCTCTGCGCTTCACAAGAGCACGGGCTTCCAGGAGCACGGCTGCGATCACTGATTGGCAGCTGGACGCATACCGACTATCCGGCACTCCTCCCGAGGCCCAGCTCCTATCCGATCACGGTGCGTGATGTCTCTGACGCCAACGGCCTACTTCGGCCTGGCATCGCGGCTTCCTGGGCAAAGTTGACCTGGAGGGCGTGGTGGGCACACCACGAGGAGGTGCGTGGCTGGCTGGCAGAGCTGGCCGACCTGTAAGTACCGATCTCGACCGCAGTACGGGTCGGCCTGACGACGGGGCTCGGGGCGCACGACACTCGGGGACATGCCGGTGATCGCGTCAGATATCTCCGGGATATGCCGGTGATCGGCGAGTCCGACGCTCATCTACCGATAACGCGCGGCGCGGGCAGCGCCCCGTCCATCACCGAAGCGACCATGATCCCCGCCAGCAGAAGCGAACTCGCCGATGCGGTGCGCAGGCACCGGCTCATCCCGGTAGGCGTCGAGCGTGGAGCGCAAGCTGGTGCCCGCATGAGTGTCCGCCCTGGCGTCTGGCCTCCATCGGTCGGGAGGCGCGCAAATCACGGTAAATCTAAAGGGGCAACGGGCGGGCGGGCATCATCAAGAATGACGACATGGGCCGTACGGAACGGGGTCGACCATCGAGCGGACCTATAAGGTGCTGGGTGGGTCCGACATCCGGCATCATGGGTGGCTACGGAGGTCGCGCTTTGGGCTTCACCAGGCCGCTCGTCACGACACGGCTAGAGGTGCGGGCACCCCGCGAAGCAGACCGCGTCCGCTTCACCGAACTTTTCTGCAGCGACGCCTTCATGATCTTCTCGTCAGGAGCATTGACCGAGGAGGCGGCCAACACCCGCTTTGATCACATGCTCGCAATGTGCGAGATCATCCCCTTCTCAAAGCGGCCGATCGTGGAGCGGGCGTCCGACATCATCGTCGGCTATACGGGCGTCGACTCCCTTACCTTCGAGGGTGAGGAACGTCTGGAATGGGGGTACCGACTGGTGCCTGCGTCGCGAGGAATGGGGTACGCGACCGAGGCGAGCCAGGCGCTGCTTGCCCGCGCCGGTGACGTGTTCTCAGGCGAGCTCCTGGCGATCATCGACCCGGCCAATCTCCCCTCCCGGAATGTCTGCAGCAAGCTTGGGTTTGCCTTTCTGAAGCAGGCGCCTGTGGATGGGAACATCCGGAACCTCTACAGCCTGGCCATCGGCGCCACAGCGAGGTAGAGCGTCGGACTGGGTCAGTACCGACACCAGGGGAAGGCCGCCGCCGGCACCCATAGCCGGAACCGTGCCCGATCACGTGTGCCGACGAATGTGCGGCCCGGCCGCGACACCCATGGTGGAGGATGCGGGGATGCACCGACCGATGACCTTTTCGGGGCTCGAGGCGTGTCTGGCCTTCGGGGCCGCCTCCCTTGCCGTCATGGAGGCCCAGCGCCGTGCCCAGGCGAGCGGTCGTGGCCGGGACGACGCTCATCTGGGTGAGCTCCTCTGTGCGCATGACGCCCTGCGGACCCTCTTCGCCGATGGCGGCGAAGGTGTGCCCGAGTTGGCACTCAGCGTCATGGTGTTGGCCGAGCGCATGAGCGCATCACCGCCCTGAGTCCACGCTGACGCCGGAAGACCCGTCCGTAAGGTGGGTGGCGGCTGCGGTCAATTGGGGTCTCGGGGCATCCGAGACCTGGAATTGTGTGCGGTCACCTGGGAGCCCGTCGCAGGCTTCAGTCCGCCCGGGCGGCTGCCGATCATCGGCAGGTAGGAGGGATCGGGCAAAGGGACAGTCCAATGGTGCATGGTGCCAGTTCTGCTGGTTGGGGTCAGGACCCGACGGGCCGCCATCAGTTCCGTTACCACGATGGGATGACCTTCACCCACTATGTATCCGACTTCGGCGTGGTCTCGGTCGACGCTGCAGCCGGGAGCTTTCCGGCCCACGTCCCTTCTCTTGGTACTCCTCAACCGAGTCCGCCGTCCCAGCGACAAATCCCTCCGGCGTACGCGGGCGGATACCCCCCGCCGCCCTTCAACTCCCCCGAACCATCTGCATGGGAATTCTCCAGCGCCACCGTCGCGCCGACAACGGGCAAGAGACATGGCGTGGGACTGTCGATAGCTGTCGGTGCGGCCATCCTTGAGGCAGTGGCGATCATCGCCCTCAGCGTTGCACTGGTGGCGCCGCATCCGGCTTCGTCGAACCCGTCAACGCCGGTCGGATCGGCGGTGCTGCCCTCTGGTTCGTTCAGCCAGCACATGGGCCAAGTCGTCTACACGAGCAACTTCGGAGCTTCCCAGGGATGGGACGTCGGCTCGGTGAATGCCAATACGAACATCACCCTCTCGAACGGCCAATACCGGGTGACGGGTGGGACGCTTGTCCACCATGCCCTCTTGACGCCCTATGGCGTTCCCCAGAGAGGGATGTCGATCGAGGCGAGTGCGACTGGGTACCCGACCGACAACGTCTCCATCGGTGTCGGCTGCCAATCTGCATTTGGGATCTCTCCCTCCCTCGTCTACCAATTGGTCACCTATCCGGACGGTCAGTGGTACATCGAAGAGGCACGGGTCCCCGGTACGGTCGAAACGCTGCTCTCGGGTGACGCTGCACCACTCGGGTCGGCCGCCTCGCTGCAGCTGACGTGCGTCATCACCGGCAAGACGTCGGGCACGGAGACGACGCAGCTCGTCGGTTACGTGAATGGCACCGAGGTCGGGGCCATCGGCGATCGCATCCACCAACAGGTAGGTGGATACATGCCGATTCTCGTGCTCGGAACCTTTGGACCGACGGTGTCGACCACGTTCACCGGCGTCACGGTGAGAAAGGTCGGGTGACTTCGGGGATCCCGGCTCCCTCTCTCGTACCCCGCATGGTTCGGGAAGAACCTGCCGGGCCCTCAATTACGGTCGTTCATCGACCTCGGTCACGTACTCCCAGGCATCAATGTGCCCACTATGGCGATGAATGACGACGGGCGTGGTCCTTGACTTCGAAAGCTCCCTCGCCCGCGCCTCTGCCGCGCCGTCACTGCTGAAGTCGCCGGTCTCGATCACCGTTTCACCTGGTTCGGAGAAGCGGTACTTCCACACCTTGCTCGCAGACGATCCCACATCGCTCATTCCCCGACAATAGTCCGAGGGCGGTCGCCGGCGGCGCGCTGGGTGCCGTGCAACCTCGCACATGCAAAGGGAGTGCCGCCGGCCGGGCGCCGTTGTCGCCGCCACCTGACCGGAGCCGGGATCCCTCGGGGTGGTACGTTCATCGAGGTGCGGACACCGAGGGTGGCATTGCTTTTCTTGGCTGTCGTCCTCATCCTCGCCGGTTGCAGTTCGACCTCCTCCACGCGCGCTGCCCGCTCGGTCACCACCATCTCCATGACGATGCCGCATGCGTACAAGCCGCAGGCGGCGCCTGGCACGACCGACGACTACCACTGCACGCTCGTGAACCCCCACTTGACCCGGGACTCGTACATCATCTCCAGCCAGTTCATCCCCGGGAGTGCGGAGGATCACCACGCCGCGCTCTTCCTCGTACCACCGTCGTCGGCCGCATCGGTGGAGCAGGACAACCAGGGAGGCAAAGGCTGGACCTGCTTCGGGGGACCGCTTCCCGGCACCGCCCTGGTCGGCTTGGCTGCAGACCCGTTGCTCACGTTCTGGGCTCCCGGGGCGGGGATCGACAATTTCCCGAAGGGGACCGGGGTCCCGCTGCGTGCCGGGAGCCTGGTCATCATGCAGGTCCACTACAACCTGCTCGTGGGCAACAAGCCCGTGAAGAACGCACTGGTGCTCCGCACCGTGCCCATGTCGACACGACTGCTCCCTCTCCACCTCGATCTCATGCTCGCCCCCCCGAACATCCCCTGTCCGACCGGCGTGACCGGACCGTTGTGCAACAGGACCACCGAGCTCGCCAGCGTGGCGCAGCGATTCGGCCAGACCGCTGTCGAAGAGGTGGACGGCATCGAAGGGATCTGTGGGGACAATCCGGCCGACCCGGTCGTGGGGGACTCGGCATCGTGCACGTCACGTATCGGCGGTGGTGGCTACCTCGTCAGGGTGTACGCGCACATGCATCTGCTCGGTGTGGCCTTCAAGATGGTGCTCAACCCCGGGACCCCGCAGGCCCAGACCGTGCTCGACGTCCCCAACTACGATTTCCACGACCAGAAGTCCTACAACATCACGCCCGTGCCCGTGACCGCCGGTGAGCCTGTCCAGGTGACCTGCACCTACGATCCGACGCTGGCACAGCAGCTCCCGATCCTGCGTGACGTGCCTCCCCATTTCGTGACGTGGGGGGACGGGTCGACCGACGAGATGTGCATCGGCCTGGCGTGGACCTCGGACGTCCTCCCGAACGCGCACGATTCCATCTAGGTCCCCGGATCGGGCCACGGCGGGGGATCCAACACCCATCGTGTGGTCACTTGCCGGAAGTTGATCGGCCCGGGGACCGTCTCGTGGCTGAACAGGTAACGGAACCCCGCCCGCTGGAGGGTTCGGTTGGGAGCGACGTTGCAGGCGTTCGGCTCACTGAAGAGTCGCTGCAGCTCGAAGACCTCGAAGTACATGGCGGCTGACCTCCGCACGAACTCAGTCCCGAGCCCACGTCCCCGCAGGGTGGGATCGACCACGTGGAGGTGCATGAACCCGTGCTCGGCGAACACGATGTGGTTCAAGCTGCTGAACCCGACGGGGCGGGAGTCCAGTTCCCACACCACGAGGTAGTTCTCTCGCTCGGGAAGGGGACGGGCCATGTCCTGTTCGTGCAGCGCCCGCCACTGCGCGGGAGTCGGCAGCAGCGTCCGGTCCACGCCGAGATCGAGGAGGTATCGGTCGGAGGCATCGTGGAAGTACCGGATGCGCATCTCGACCTCGGAACGGTGCATCTCCCTGACCGAGATGCGCTGTGGCTTCTCCCCGGGCACACCGAGATTCTCGCCCAGACACCCCGACTGCGTTTCGGACCCCGGGCGCCAACCCGGGGTCGGACATTCGTGCTGGGCTCACCAGCCAGGCCAGGACCCCATCAGGGCAGCCTGCGGCGGCAACGCCGGCCGGCCGGTTGTGACACGATCGCCTCGTGACCGGCGGACCCGCGGCGGCGCAGCACCTGCGCGACCTGGCATGGCTCCGTCGCGTCCGCGACCGGATGGACCGGGAGTACGCGCAGCCCTGGACGTCGAGGCGCTCGCCCGGGGCGCGCACAGGTCGGCCGGTCACCTGAGCCGCCAGTTCCGTCTCGCCTACGGCGAATCGCCGTACAGCTACCTCATGACCCGGCGCATCGAACAAGCCATGGCGCTTCTGTGCCGAGGTGACCGGAGCGTCACCGACGTTTGTTTCGCTGTCGGCTGCTCGTCGCTCGGCACCTTCAGCCCCCGCTTCACCGACCTGGTCGGCATGTCGCCGAGCACCTACCGGCGCAACCACGCGTCCGCCACGCTGGGAATGCCGCCGTGCGTGGCGAAGCTGGTGACCAGACCGATCAGAAATCGAGAAGCGAAGGGCACCGAGCTGCAGTTAGCGTGACCAGCATGGACATCACCATTCACGCCAGCTTCCTCCCGCACGACGACCCGGAGGCCTCCCTGGCCTTCTACCGCGACGTCCTCGGGTTCGAGGTCCGCACCGACGTCGGACAGGGAAAGATGCGCTGGATCACGGTCGGACCCCCGAACCAACCCGACACGTCCATCCTCCTGGCGCCGCCCGCCACCGACCCCGGTACCACCGACGACGAACGCCGGACCATCACCGAGATGATGGCCAAGGGCACCTACGGCTGGATTCTGCTCGCCACCACGGACCTCGACGGCACCTTCGAGCAGGCGCAGTCAGGCGGTGCCGATGTCGTCCAGGAGCCGACGGAGCAGCCGTACGGGATCCGCGACTGCGCATTGCGCGACCCTGCGGGCAACGTGATCCGCATCCAGGAGCTGCGCTGATCTCCTGTCGCTAGGGCATCGATGCCGCAGGCGACGTCGATGTCGCCGACGACGTCGATGCCGCAGAGGACGTCGACTCGCCGCCGATGGGTGCGTCACAGTTGGTCACCTTCCAGCGTCCGTGCTGGTACCCGTACGAGACCCAGTTGTCGTTGCCGACGACCGAGGCAGGCAGGGCGTACTCCACCTCGGCCTCTCCCGTGGTGGCCGTGACGTTTCGGACCTCGACGCCGTCGATCCTGATGGAGACGAGCGGGACACCCAGTTGGTGTTCCATCTCCGCCCGCATCGCTTCGAGGTACGCCTCGAGCAGCGCCGGCGCCACCGTCGGGGTCGACAGGCACGGCGCCCCCTCCGAGCTGCGGATGTCGCCCACCGTCCCCGTCAGGAAGGCCTTGGACCATGCCCTGGCCGCCGCACGGACGCCGGCGGCTCCGGCCTCGGTGGGCGGGCCCTGCGAGGGGTGCGAGGGGTGCGAGCCCGCTGCGGCACTGCAGGAGGCGCACAGCGCAACGAGGCTGGCTGCGGCGATGACGCGTCTGACCCGTGGCACCGACCCATGGTCGCACCGATCAGGACCCGGTCGCGCTCCTCCACCGGATGCGGGCTTGGCGCGCCGCCTTGACGTAGCCGTTGTCGGCGAACCAGCGGGCCGAGGCCTCGATGGCCTGCACCGCGGGCCGCGGGGCGTAGCCGAGCTCCTTGCGGGCCCGGGCGTCGTCGAAGGCCATGTGGGTGGTCGACATCCGGGCCGCCTCGATCGGGACCGACGGATGACGGTGCAGCAGGCCACCCTCGACGAATTCCGACACGTGGGCCACGCCGAGCGACAGGGCGCGCGGCACGCGCCAGCGGGCTTCGGGCAGTCCGGTGCAGGCGGCGAGCTCCCCGAGGAGGCGCTGGAGCGAGTAGTTCTCCCCGCCCAGGATGTAGCTGCGGCCGTTCTCGCCACGCTCGAGGGCGAGGACGTGCCCGACGGCGACGTCGTCGACATGGGCCACGTTGAGGGTGGTCTCCACGTACCCCGGAACGCGCCCGTTCAGGTAGTCGAGGACGAGCCGACCGGTGGGGGTCGGCACCCGGTCGCGGGGCCCGACTGGGAAGGTGGGCAACACGATGGACACGGCCAAGCCCTGCGCCGCTGCCCGCAGGACCTCGTGCTCGGCCACGTACTTGGAGCGTTTGTAGGAGCCGAACAGATGGCGCACGTCGGGGTAGTCGTTCTCGTCGGCGGTCCCGCCCCGGTGCGCGGCGTCCAGCCCGAGGGTGCCGACGGTGCTCGTGTAGACCATGCGCTCGACCCCGGCGGCCCGCACCGCGTCGATGACGTTTCGGGTCCCGCCCACGTTCACCTCGTAGAACTGGCGCCGGTCACGGGCCCAGAAGCGGTAGAGAGCGGCGACGTGGAACACGGCGCGGCACCCCCGCACGGCGTCGCCCAGGGCGTCGGCCCGCCGGATGTCGGCCTCCACGCGCTCGACCTCGAGGTCGGCCAGATTGGCCAGGTCCGCCCCCGGCTCCACCAGCGCCACCACCGAGGCGCCCCGGTCGAGCAGGGCCCGGGTCACGGCCGAGCCGATGAAGCCGCTCGCACCGGTGACCCCCACGCGGTCGCCCGGCTGCAGGGAGAGCGCCGGGCCCGGGTCGCCGCCGGCCTGCGCCGCGGCGCCGGTCCGTCGGCGGGGGGTGGCGCGCGGCCGGGCCCGGGTGGGGCGTTCGGTGCTCAACCCGGTGTGCGGCGCAGGGCGCCCTTGACCATGGTCCGGCCCACTTCCCACAACAGCCCCGAGCCGTGGCTCGCATCGCCCAGCACGTCGTCGAGGGCGGTGACGAAGGCGTCGACCTCCTCGTCACCGGCGATGAGCGGCGGAAGGAGCTTCACCACGTTCATGTTGTCCGCCGCCACCTGGGTCAGGATGCCGTGGCGGTGATAGAGCGGGACCACGATGAGCTGTGAGAACAGCGCGCTGCGCATCGCCTCGATCGCCCGCCAGCGTCGCCGGAGGGCCGGCGACTGCGGTGCCCCGAAGACGAGCCCGATCATGAGGCCCATGCCGCGCACCTCGTGCAGGAACTCATAGCGCTCCACGAGCGGGGCGAGCGCCTTCGTGAACGACTCTCCCGTGCGCCGGGCGCGGTCCACGATGTCCTCCTCGTCGAAGGCCTGCAGCGTGGCCAGGCCGGCCACCATGGCCAGCTGGTTCGTGGCGAAGGTCGACGAGTGGACCACGGCACGGTCCATGGAGCTGAAGACGCTGTCGGAGACCTTGGCCGTCGACAGCATCGCCCCCACGGGCACGTACCCGCCCGACAGCGCCTTGGAGACGGTGATGATGTCGGGCTCGAGCCCCCAGTGCTCGTGGCAGAAGAACCTGCCCGACCGTCCCATGCCGGCCTGGACCTCGTCCATGACGAGGAGGGTCTTGTGCCGCCGGCACACGTCCTGCACCGCCAGCCAGTACGACTCGGGGGCGACGTTGACGCCTTTGCCCTGGATGGGCTCGACCACCACTGCCGCCACGTCCCCGCGGCGCACCTCCCGGGCCAGGGCGTCGATGTCGCCGAACGGCACGCACGTGGTGGGGAGGAGGGGCCCGAAGCCTTCACGGAACTCCCGCCCGCCGTTGAGCGACAGCGCCCCGGTGGTGAGGCCGTGGAAGCCGTGGTCGCAGTACACGACGCGGTGGCGGCGCGTCGTCGCCCGGGAGAACTTGATGGCCGCTTCGACGGCCTCGGCCCCGGAGTTGGTGAACAGGGCCCGCTCGATACCGTCGTGCGCCCGCCCGACGAGCGCCTCGGCCAGGACGCCTGGCAGCAGGGCGCAGTCCATCTGCACCAGGTTGGGGAGATCGGCGTCGATGGCGTCGTGCAGGGCGCGGGTCACCGCCGGGTGTCCGCGACCCAGGGCGAACACGCCGAAGCCCGACAGGAAGTCGAGGTAGCGCCGTCCCTCGGCGTCGTAGAGGTAGCAGCCCTCGCCCCGGACGTAGTAGCGGTCGAACCCGATCGTCTTCAGGACCCGGCCCATCTGCGGGTTCATGTAGCGGCCCTGGAGGCTGAAATTCTCGCCCCGGCGCGTCTCGAGAACCTTGGTCAGATCGAACGGCATGCACGACTCCCGAAGCGCCCGGCTCGAAGCAGGCTACCGGCCTCCATCGACGGCTCGTGCCGGTCACTACGCCCGGCGAGGGCGCGCACAACGACGACGATCGCCGTCACGCCGGGGTGGGTGCGACCACGCCAAGGGCGGACACCGCCGCGTCGGAGCCGACCGTGGCGGCCCGGTGAAGGACCCCGGCCCGGGGTGGGACGGGCGGCCCGGCGGCATCCGGCGTCGGCTTCGGGGGGCGCGGGGCACCCGGGGGGCGGGGCCGGTGCGGTGACGGAGTGGGGCGTGGCCTCGGTCGTGCCGGCCTCCTCCGCGTGGTCGCCGACGATGGGTCGGGGTGGTGCCGCTGTCCCAGGACCTTCGGCCCGGGTGCGGGGCACGACGCCCTGACCAGGGGGGGGCGTGTGGCCGGTTTCACAACGTCGGGACAACGACTGTTTTTCCCTCTGGGTGATTAAATCACCGCTCACAGTGCTCCGATACCCCGGAGCGTGACGTGTATTCGGCGGGTCGACCGAGCGGGGCAGGGTGGGCGACGTCCGCTGGCCGCCCTGTCAGTGGGTGGCCTGGCGACGGCGGCGCTGGTGGCGGCGCTCGTGACCGGCTTGTCGCCCTCCGTGGCGGCGTCGGCGGCGGGCGCCTCCGGTCGTCGGTCTCCTGTGCCCGTCGCCCACGCACCGGTCCCGGTGACCAAGGCCCAATCCCAATCCCGTCAGGGCATCCTGCCCCCGGCCGAGCCGCCGGCCAACATCGCGCCCTCACCGAACTTCCTGGCCGACTGCTCGGGCAGCAGCTACGACGACTCGCAGGGATGCCTGAACGCCGTGGTCGGGGCCATCGACAACGGCCGCGAGGACGAGGGTCTGCCCGGGATGGTGCTACCCACCGACTGGGCACAGCTCACGCCCCAAGAGCAGCTGTTCGCGGCGACCAACCTGGAGCGGACGGTGCGGGGACTGCCCCCGCTCACGGCCATGGCCAGCGCGCTCGACCAGGCGTCGCAGGCGGCGGCAGCCCGCAACGACGACCCGTCGCCCCCGAGCGGCTTCCCGTGGACGCAATGGGGCGGCAACTGGGCCGGCGCCGTCGGCAACCCGCTCGAAGCCATCTACTACTGGATGTAC
>JBEKVE010000089.1:0-13300 GCA_049514335.1 Acidimicrobiales bacterium | reverse complement strand
AGCTGCACCCCGGCGAGGCCGACGGCCTGTCGTGGGACGAGTTCCGCGACCGCTACGGCGAGCCCGACTTCGACACCGACCCCGACGCCGTGGTGGCGCCGGGCGGGGAGAGCTGGTCCTCGTTCGTGGCCCGCGCCTCGGGTGCGTTGCGGCGCGTGGCCGCTTCGCACCCGGGCGGGCAGGTGGTGGTGGTGTGCCACGCCGGGGTGATCGAAGCCTCGATGCTGGCGTTCCTGCCGGTGGCGCCGGGCCGGGGACGTCTCGGTCTGCCCACCGAGCACACGTCGCTCACGGAATGGGAGGCCGGTGCCGAGGGCTGGCCCTGGCGCCTGGTGCGCTACAACGACGCCGCCCACCTCCGGGTCGGCGCGGCATGAGTCGTTCGCCCCGGAGGGCGCCGCTTCAGCAGGCGTAGTCGCCGTCGAGGCTCTCGCCGTTGGCCTGGTCGGTGTACTGCGTGACCCACACCCCGCCCGTCGGCAGGAAGTCGCCGTTGGACGCCGCGTACGACACGGCGGTGGTGCAATTGGCCTGGGGGTTGCCCGTGTACCAGGCCACCCACAGCGGCATCGGCGGCTGGTACGTGCCGGCGATGGCGTTCCAGGTGAGCGGGCTCGTGTAGACGCCCACGTTGTTGATGCCGAGGCCGCGCAGGGCGCTCTCGGCCCCGGCGATGACCTGGTCGTTCTCACCGGTGTCGGAGGACCAGTTGGCCGGCTCCACATCCAGCCACCAGGTCACCAGGGTGTTCACCCCCTGGGACTGGGCGTACTGGTAGGCGTAGGCCCCCGCCTCGTAGCCCCAGTTGCACGCCACGTCCCCGTTGCACCCCGGCTGGGCCACGGTGTCGGTGCCGTCGGTGAGGAAGATGTAGAGGTTGAGCCCCGCACCCGCCCACGTCGCCTCGTGGGTCAGGCACTGGTTGGGGAAGCCGCTCGAGGCCCCCGTGACCTGCACGATGCCCACGATGTGGCCCGACGGCAGGGTGGCGGTGCACGTGGGCGGGTTGTCCTGGAACGTCGAGATGTCGTATCCGTAGCTGCCCGAGGGGTAGGCGCCGTTGGCGGCCACCCCCGTCCCCGGGCCGTCGGCGATGGCCACCACCGGCTGGGCGATGTGCTGGGGGGCGGACCCGAAGTACCCGGCGTCGCCGAAGGGGGTGACGGCGCCGTTGCTGTCGGTCATCCAGTACCCGCCGGGGTCGGCCGCCGCCAGGCCCACCAGGGGCCGGGCCAGGGCGTGGCCGCCGAGCGAGCCGAAGTACCCGGCGTCGCCGAAGGCGAACACGCCGCCGTCGGAGGCCATGAGCCAGTAGCCCCCGATGTCGGGGGCGGCTGCGCTCACGACGGGCTTGGAGAGCGGTTTGCCCCCCATCGACCCCAGGTATGGGGCGTCGCCGAAGGCGAACACCCCGCCGTCGGAGGCGAAGAGCCAGTACCCGCGCCCGTCGGGCGTGGCCACCAGGGCGACCACCGGCGCCGCCAGCTTGACCGCGCCCATGGACCCGAAGAACGGTGCGTCGAAGGCGAACACCCCGCCGTCGGAGGCGACGGTCCAGTAGCCGCCGGTGGCGGGGTCGGTGGCGATCCCCACCATGGGGCGGTTGAGCTTGGTCCCGCCCATCGAGCCGTGGAACTGCGCGCCACCGAAGGCGAACACCCCGCCGTCGGAGGCGACGGTGACGTAGCCCTTGCCGTCCGCGCCCGCCAGGGTCTCGGTGGGGGCGATGTCCACCATGGGTGCGTTCAGGTGCGACCCACCCATGGACCCGTAGAACGGCAGACCGCCGAAGGCGAAGATCCCGCCGTCGGAGGCGACGGTCCAGTACGCCGGCGCGCTGGTGGTGGCGGCGGTGGTGGCCACGTGCTCGAGCGGCGCCGCGCCCGATCCCGCAGGCAGCGTGGGCGCGGCCGGGGGACGGGGCGCCGCCACCGCCACGCTGACGGCGACGGCCACAACGGCGCCGAGGACGCGACCCGGGCGCGAGGAGATGTGTGCGGTTCGGTGCATGAGGTGTGCTGCGGTCCTTGCTGCGCATCCGGCGTGGGGCGACCGGCGAGGGGCGCTCGGCGACGGGACCCTCGGCGACGGCGTCGCCGTCGGGGGGCGTCTGCTGCTCCCCGCCATTCTCCCGAAGCGGGTGACGCTGTGCAATGACCCCCGGTCGCGCTGCGCTCCACCTGCGCAGACGCCCGTCAACCCTTCAACAATTCCCCCACCCGGAAGGCCAGGTCGATCGATTGACGGGCGTTCAGGCGCGGATCGCAGGCAGTGGTGTAGCGCTCGTGGAGCTGGCCCTCGAGAATGTCGCCGAAGCCGCCCAGACACTCGGTGACGTCGTCGCCGGTGAGCTCGAGGTGGACGCCGCCCGGCCATGTCCCCATGGTGCGGTGCGCGTCGAAGAACCCCTTCACCTCGGTGAGGATGTCGTCGAAGCGCCGCGTCTTGCGACCGCCCTCGCTCACGAAGGTGTTGCCGTGCATGGGGTCGCACGCCCACACCACGGGGTGCTCCGAGGCCCGCACCGCCTCGAGGAGCGGCGGCAGGGCGTCGGCGACCTTGTCCGCCCCCATGCGCGAGATCAGGGTCAGCCGTCCCGGAGTGCGGTCCGGATTGAGTGCGTCGCACAGGGCCACGACCTCCGCCGCGCTGGTGGAGGCGCTGATCTTGCAGCCCAGGGGGTTGTGGATGCCCGAGAGGAACTCCACGTGGGCGCCGTCGAGCTGACGCGTGCGCTCACCCACCCACAGCATGTGCGCCGAGCAGTCGTACCAGTCGCCCGTGATGGAGTCCATGCGCGTGAGCGCCTCCTCGTAGCCGAGGATGAGCGCGTCGTGACTGGTGAAGAAGTCGACCTCGTGCAGGGTCTCCTCACCCAGGAGGTCGATGCCGCATGCCGCCATGAAGCGAAGGGCGCGGTCGATCTCCGCCGCGATCTGCTCGTAGCGGCGGCCCTCCTCGCTCGACGCCACGAACTGCTGGTTCCACAGATGGACCTGGGACAGATCGGCGAAGCCACCCTTGGTGAAGGCCCGCACCAGGTTCAGCGTGGACGCGGACTGGTGGTAGGCGTCGATGAGCCGGTGCGGATCGGGCACCCGGGCGGCTGCGTCGGGAGCGTCGTCGTTCACCATGTGGCCCCGGAAGGCGTCGAGCTCGAGGTCCCCGATGCGCTCGGTGGGTGACGAGCGGGGCTTGGCGAACTGCCCGGCGATCCGGCCCACCTTCACCACCGGCACACCGGCGCCGTAGGTGAGGACCACCGCCATCTGGAGGATGACCTTGAGCTTGTCCCGGATGTTGTCGGCCGAGAAGTCGACGAAGGACTCGGCGCAGTCGCCCGCCTGGAGCAGGAAGGCACGACCCTCGGCCACCTGGGCCAGCGCGCTCGTGAGGCGGCGCGCTTCCCCTGCAAAAACGAGGGGCGGCAGCGAGCCGAGGTTCTTGAGCACACGCTCGAGCTCGTCCTCGTCGGGCCACACGGGTTGCTGGGCGGCCACGGACCGGCGCCAGCGCTGCGGGCTCCAGGTCTCGGGCGTCATGGAGCTACAGCGTAAATGGTCGGCGCCTACGCTCGGGACATGCAGGGGGATCTCGGCGGCGGGCACGGTGGCGGGGGCACCGCCCGCACCAGGACGGGGGTCTTCGGCGGGACGTTCGATCCCATCCATGTCGGTCACCTGGTGGCGGCCACGTGGGCCGGCGAGGCACTCGGCCTCGACCGCGTCCTCATGGTGGTCGCCAACCTCCCCTGGCAGAAAGCCGGGGCCCGGGAGCTCACACCGGCCGAGGACCGCTTCGCCGTGGTGGAGGCGGCGGTCGAGGGGGTGCCGGGGCTCGAGGCGTGCCGGGCGGAGATCGACCGGGGCGGCCCGAGCTACACCGCCGACACCGTCGACGAGCTGTTGGCCGCCGACCCCACCACCACCCCGTACGTGATCGTGGGGGCGGACGTGGCCGCCGGCCTGGACAGCTGGAAGCGCACCGACGACCTCAGGCAGGTGGCGGTCCTGGTCGTGGTGGACCGGGGCGGGGTCCCCCCGGCCCCCGACCCCCCGGGCTGGCAGGTGCAGCGGGTCAAGATCCCCGCCCTCGACGTCTCGAGCAGCGACCTGCGCCACCGCCTGT
This sequence comes from Acidimicrobiales bacterium, assembly GCA_049514335.1. Taxonomy (GTDB): domain Bacteria; phylum Actinomycetota; class Acidimicrobiia; order Acidimicrobiales; family UBA8190; genus JBEKVE01. The sequence continues at coordinate 9,172 of JBEKVE010000089.1, read as the reverse complement.
CCGAGGGCCGCCCGGTCGATTTCCTCGTGCCCCCGGCTGCGATCCGTTGCATTCGACGGCGGGATCTGTACGCTGGCTCCAGATGACGTCGCCGGCTGCCGCCCGAACCGCCGTGGGCCCCGCGCCGGTGCCCGTGCTGGGCCGATCGAGGTGATCGTGGCGGTTCGCGCCGTATGACCACCTCCGCCGACCGGACGTCGGCGGACGGTGGGCGCGACGACGTGCCGGAGGCCGCCATGGTGGCGGCGCGCGCCGCCGACGCCAAGCTGGGCCGTGACACCGTGATCCTGGGGATGGCCGACCTGTTGGTCGTGACCGACGCCTTCGTGGTCACCACCGGGGCCAACAGCCGCCAGGTGCGCACCATCGTCGAAGAGGTCGAACGCCAGGTGAAGGAGCAGACGGGCCGCTCGCCGTGGGCGGTCGAAGGCCTGCGCGACCTGACGTGGGTGCTCATGGACTACGGCGACTTCCTCGTCCATGTGTTCGGGTCCGAGGCCCGCGCCTACTACGACCTCGAACGGCTGTGGGGCGACGCCCCCCGGGTGGAGATCACCGGCACGCTCGCCCCGCAGGCCCCCGACGACTGACCCGGTTCCACCGGGTCCCGTCGTCTCGACCCGCCGTCAGGGGACGCTGGTGGTCGTCGTCGACGACGGTTCTGGCGCGTACGGGGCGAACTGTGTCGTGCTCGCCACCGGCACCTGGGCGCCGCTCGCCACCGGCACCTCGACGGGGAGGCCCGACAGCTCGAAGCTCACCCCGGTGACACCGGGGAGGGCCGAGGCGGTGAACACGATCTGCGCCACCGCTTGGATCTGAGGCGGCCCCACCAGTTGACCGAAGCTGCCCCCCAGGTTGATGGTGGCGATCTGCCCCACGATGGTGGCGCCGAAGACCGTGGTCTGCGCCGACAGCGCGCTCTGCAGGCCGGCCGACTCCTCCACGTCGGTGGGCCCGGCGACGAGCGCCTCGAGCACGGTCTGGAGGTCCGGGGCCGACACGGGCACGTCACGGGCCACCGCCACCAGGCGACCGGTCGGTCCGATGAGGAAGATCTGCACCGGAACCTCCACCGACGACGGCGTCGAGGTCGTGGTGGTGGGGGCAGCGGGGTTGAGAAGCCCGAAGGGGATGCCGTTCTTCGCCAGCGCGGTCGGCTGTGCGTCGATGGGGATGCCGCATCCGGCCAGTGTCGCCGCCGCCACGAGCACCCCGATGGCCATCACCACTCGCGCCCGGTGGGGCCGCGTCTCGATCACGAGGCTTGCGCTCCGTCGTCTGGCACCGGAGCGGCGGGGGACCGCCGTTCGTCGGCTCGGCCCTGTTCTTCGTCGGGCCGGTCGGCCCTGTCGACGGGGAGCTCCACCACGAACCGGTTCTCGCCCCCCACCCCCGTCTCCACCCACACCCGGCCGCCGTGCAGCCGGACGTGCTCGGTCACGAGCGACAACCCGAGGCCCGTCCCGGTGGAGGCGCCGCGCTGGCCCGCGGTCTGGCCTCGGTAGAAGCGCTCGAAGATGCGGTCGCGCTCGGCCAGTGCCACGCCCGGGCCGCGGTCCACCACCACCAGTCGGACGACACCGGGCCCCGGTTCGACCGACAGGCGCGTGACCCCGCCGGCGTGCTGCTCGGCGTTGGCCACCAGGTTGGTGACGATGCGCTCGATGCGGCGCTTGTCCACCAACAGGCGGACCCCCGCCACCGACGGGTCCACGTCGACGGGCACGGTCCCCGCTCCGGCCGCCGCCGCGGCCTGGCGGCCGAGCTCTCCCACCTCCACCTCGTCGAGGTGGAGCTCGGCCGACCCCGTGTCCACCCGGCTGATCTCGAGCAGGTCGGCCACCATGCGCTGGAAGCGGCGCAACTCGGCGCTCAGCAGGTCCAGGGCGTGACGGCTGCGAGCCGGCAGCTGGTCGCGGTGCGATTCGAGGACACCGACCGACGTCGCCAGGGTGGTGAGCGGCGAGCGCAGCTCGTGGCTGACGTCGGAGGTGAAGCGCACCTCGTGGTTGATGCGCTCCTGGAGCGCCTCGGTCATGCGGTTGAACGAGTCGGCCAGCGCCGAGAGCTCGGGGTCGCCGGCGGCGATGAGGCGCGTGTCGAGACTTCCCCCCGCCACCGTCTCCGCCGCCCGGCTCACCTGGGCCAGGGGTCGAAGGGCGCGGCCGCTCGCCCACCGGCCGATGACCGCACCCGCCGCCGTGGTGGCGAGGGCGGCGGCGGCCAGGGCGACGGCCAGGATGCGCAGGGTCCGGCTCGGCTCGTCGAGGGAGAAGAACTCGAAGTAGGCGGCGTCGACGCTCGGGATGGGAAGGCCCACCACCATCTCGGGGGTCCCCCCGAGGACGAAGCGCTGGGTGGCCGGGGCGCCCGACAGCACCAGGCTGCGCAGGGACGCCGGTATGGCGCTGCGCGCCACCGACAGCGACGTGGCGTACCACAGGCCGCGCAGCTCGAGGACCGAGGACGAGCCGGCCACGGTGTCGAGGGAGGCGAGCAGCTGCGGGACGTCGGTGTTGTGCTCGCGTAGCGAGGACCGGGCCAACGAGGCGTTCACGTACGCCTGGCGCAGGATGGCGGTCTGGCGCTCGTTCAGGATGAATTGCCGCGCCGTGAAGTAGGTGAGCCCGGCCATGGTGGCCGACAGCGCCAGCGCGCCCAGGCCGAACGTCACCGTGACGCGCGAGCGCAGCCCGAGGCGCCGCCGCTTGCGGTCGGCGTGTGCGCCGGGCCCACCCGGCCCGGCATGGACGGCGTCGTGGCGCGGTCTGTGCCGGGAGCGCATCACTCGTCCTACGGGGCGAGCTTGTAGCCCATCCCCCGCACGGTGAGGATGTGACGGGGGTTCGCCGGGTCCATCTCGATCTTGGTGCGCAGCCGGCGGATGTGGACGTCGACGAGCCGCCCGTCGCCGAAGTAGTCGTAGCCCCACACGCGATCGAGCAGCTGCTCGCGGCTGAGCACCTTGCCCTGGTTGGCGGCCAGCTCGCCGAGGAGCCGGAATTCGGTGCGCGTGCAGTGCACCTCCTCGCCTCCCCGCATGACCGTGCCCTCGTCGGGGCGCACCTCCACGTCGCCGAAGGTGAGCACGTCGGGGTCGTCCACCGACCGCGACCGTCGCAGCAGGGCGCGGATGCGCGCCGCCAGCTCCTTGGCCACGAAGGGCTTGGTGACGTAGTCGTCGGCGCCGGCCTCGAGCCCGGCCACGACGTCGTGGGTATCGGTGCGCGCCGTGACCATGATGACGGGGACGGCGCTCGTGCGGCGGAGCTGGCGGCAGCACTCGAAACCGTCGATACCGGGCAGCATCAGGTCGATGAGGACCACGTCGGCGGGCTGGTCGGCGAAGCGCTCCAGGCCCACCTCGCCCGATCCCGCCTCGTCGACCTCGTAGCCCTCGTCCTCGAGGGCGAGACGCATGGAGGCGCGGATGCGCTCGTCGTCCTCGACCAGGAGGATGCGGTTGCTCATCGACGTCTGCCCGAGTGCGAGCTGCTCACGGCGGCGCCCGATCCGTGCCGGGCCACGGGTGTCGCGCCGGGCCCCGCGCCGGGCCTCAGGCCGACAGCCAGATCTGGGTTGTCCAGACGCACCCTGCGATCATGCCGTACGCCTTGCCCCCTGCCGGTGTCGTGGGGTTGTTGAAGTTCTGGACCTTGCCGGCGGCCACGATGGACCAGGTGGTGCGGTCCTGCCAGATGTAGGGAAGGTCCTGGTTGATGCGCTTGGCCACTGCCTGGTACGCCGCGGCGCGGACGGACGGGTCGGTGGAGCGTCGTCCCTGCTGGAGCAGGGTCTCGATCTCCTCGTCCTTGTTGCGGGCGAAGTTGGGGGCGATGGCGGTGGGCCCGGTGCCGAAGATCTCGGTGGGGCTCCACCACAGGTAGTTGAGGTCGGGGTCCGTCGCCGCGAACTGCCGCCACGACGTGGTCTGGAAGGTGCCGTCCAGTGCCTCGTTGATCTGCTGGGACTGCTGCACCTGGGTGAGCGTCACCTTCATGCCCACCGCCTCGAGCTGGCTGGCGAGGAACTGCACGGCGGTGACCGAGTAGGCGGCGGGGGTCGAGCTCAAGGTGAACGCCACCGGCTTTCCGATGTCGTGCGCCACCTCCTCGATCAGCCTGCGGGCCGCGCTCGGGTTGTAGGCGGGGAAGCCGCTGTTGGTCACGTAGTACGGCGTTCCCGGGATGAAGGGCTGGTTGACGGGGGGGTTCACGCCCTTGTCCACCACCGTGGAGTACTGCCTCGGGTTGATGGCCATGGCCATGGCCTGCCGCACGCGGAGGTCGGACATGAGCGGGTCCTGGCAGTTGATCATGATGAAATTCATGTCCGGCTCGCCCACGATGTGCTCGGAGTCGTCGAGGAAGCCGTAGCTCGAGTCGCCCTTGAACTGCAGGACGCTCTCGGGCAGGTCGGTGTGCATCATGTCGATCGTCCCGGCCAGGAGCGAATTGGCCCGCTGTTGGGGGTCGCTGATGGGCCGGTAGGTGACCGAGTCCAGGTACGGGTAGCCCGAGCGCCAGTAGCTCGTGTTGCGCACCGCGGTGAAGTGGTCGTTCGGCTCCCACTCCTTGAACCGGAACGGCCCCGTGCCCACCGGCTTCTCCGACCCGTTGGGGTCGGCGATCTGCGACGGGGCGATGATGTAGCCGGGCTGGCCCCCGATGCCGCCCGCCAGGTAGGCGTCGAAGGGCACCCAGGGCTGGTTGAGCGTGATCACCACGGCGTCGTTCTGCACCGAGATGTTGGTCACCGGCGTCCAGGTGATGCCGAGCAGTCCCGCCTTGAAGTGCGTGAGGCTGCCGGCGATGGCCGCCGCGTCGCACGGCGTGCCGTCGTGGAAGTCGACGCCCGGGCGCGGCGTGATGGTCCACACCGAGTAGTCCTCGTTGGGGGTGACGGCCTTGGCCAGGTACGGCTGGACCGAGCCGTCGGCGGCGATGATGGTGAGCGGGTCGAAGACGGTGCGCATGTACTGCACGCCCGTCTCGTCGAAGTGGTCGGACCCGGGATCGAACCCCTCCTCTTCGGCCTCGACCCCGAACACGATGGACCCGCCCCGCTTGGGGGTGGCTGACGAGATGCCGTCTCGGGGCCCGCTGGCGGAGGTGCCCGAGGACGGTCCCGAGCTGCACGCCTCGAGCAGGCCGCCGGCCCCCCCGGCGGCGGCGACGCCGCCGGCGGCCACGAGGCCCCGGGCGATGAACGAACGACGATCGATGCGATCAGGCATGGCGACCTACCCCCTTCGGAGTGCGTGCAAAGTCGTTGCCTGGCCGCACCCCATTGCGCTGGACAATAGCGTTGCCGATGGCCCGGGACGGGTAGCGTGGTGCCGCATGACCTGGGACCTCGAGGCGTTCTCCCGGTCCCTCGGTGGACAGTCGCCGGCGACCGTGCGCGCCTACCGGGGCGACATGGACGCCTTCGTGGCGTGGGCGGAGCGCGGTGGCGCGGCCGAACCCGGTGCCGTCGACCGCTTGCTATTGCGCCGCTACCTCGCATTTCTCGCCACCCGCCGCTACGCGCGCGCCACCGTGGCCCGCAAGGCCGCCGGACTGCGGTGCTACTTCGCGTGGCAACGCCGTCGGGGTGCCATCGCCATCGACCCGTCGCGTCGGCTGGCCGCCCCGGGCGGCGGCTCGCGTCTGCCCCGCGTGCTCGACCGGGCCGAGCTCGACGTCCTGCTCGAGCCGGACGGGGCCGGGGACGACCCGGGCGCCGGCGACGCACCGGCCGGGCTCCACGGGGCGCTGGCGGCCCGTGACGACGCCGTGCTCGAGCTGCTCTACGGCTCGGGCCTGCGCGTGGCCGAGCTGTGCGGTCTGGACACGTCGGACCTGGACCTTCCGGGGCGCACCGTCACCGTGCTCGGCAAGGGCGACCGGCAGCGACGGGTGCCCATGCACGAGCGCTGCGCCGAGGCGCTGGAAACCTGGACCCGCGGGTGCCGCCATGCCCTGGTCACGGAGCGGACCCCGGCCGGGGCGGTCTTCCTCAACCGCCGGGGGGCACGCCTCGGGCCCCGGGACGTCCGCCGTATCCTCGACCGGCGATCCCCGGTGCCGACCCACCCGCACGCCCTGCGCCACAGCTTCGCCACGCACCTGCTCGACGGGGGTGCCGACCTGCGGGTGGTCCAGGAGTTGCTGGGGCACGCCAGCCTTCAGACGACGCAGGTCTACACTCATGTAAGCAAGGACAGGCTGCTCTCCGTGTACGGAGCAACCCATCCCCGAGCGTAGGGGGAGGCGTGACCACCGAGGACGACGGCAGTACGGCACGCCTGTGGGCCGGGTACAAGAAGGGTGGCGACCGTCACATCCGTGACCAGCTCATCGTCCTGTACTCGCCCCTGGTGAAGTACGTGGCGGCCCGCGTCGCCGTGGGCCTTCCCCAGCACGTCGACGGAGCCGACCTGGTCAGCTACGGCATCATCGGCTTGATCGACGCCATCGACCGCTTCGACCCGGTGCGCCAGGTGAAGTTCGAGACCTACGCCATTCCCCGGATCCGGGGCGCCATCATCGACGAGCTGCGGGCCATCGACTGGGTGCCCCGGTCCGTCCGGGCCAAGGCCCGCGCCGTCGAGCAGGCCTACGCCACGCTCGAGGCGACCCTGCTGCGGACGCCGAGCGACGCCGAGGTGGCCACGGAGCTCGAAATGTCGGAGAAGGAACTGCAGGACATCCTCCGCCAGATCTCCTTCGTGGGGGTGGCCGCCCTGGACGAGGTGTTCATGGTGGGTGGGGACCGCACCGACCGCACCACCCTGGGTGACACGATTCCCGATGCCACGCCCGGGCCGACCGCCATGTTCGAGGACAAGGAGTCCAAGGAGATCCTCGCCCAGGCCATCATGCAGCTGGGGGAGCGGGAGCGGACCGTTCTGTCGCTGTACTACTACGAAGGTCTCACCCTGGCCGAGATCGGGGAGATCCTCGGTGTGACCGAGAGCAGGGTGTGCCAGATCCACACCAAGGCCGTCCTGCAGCTACGGGCCCGCCTGAGCGACCGTTCCCCCGACGGCTCCGACACCCGGAGCCGCGGCCCCGCCGGCCGGCGGGGCACACGCTCCAGCGTGGCCGCCACCGGCTGAGCGACCTCGCCGGCTGGCCGCTCTGCTCGACCGAGTAGCTTTTTGGGGTGGCCAGGCGCCAGGTCTTCACGGTCCTGTTCGGGCTAGCTGCCGTCGTGGCCCTTGTGTTGATAATCCTTGACGCCGCGGCTGTCTTGACCGGTGGCGGAGGATGGGGACCTGAGCGCCTGGAACTCCTCCTCATTCCCCCGGCTCTGCTTGTCGGGCTGCTCGCGACGGCCTGGAGGTTCGCACACCACCGCTGAGTCAAACTGACCCACGACCCCCGTTACGGGCCTCGGCCGGGTCGTATACCATGGAGCGGTCCTGCCGTCCGGTGGGACGAACCGACAGCATTCGAAGCACCCGGGCGCGTCCAACGGTCGCCCCTGCGGGAGCGCAGCGCCGGGGAAGAACAACCGATGGGAGGACCAGCGTGGCCGTCGTCACGACTCGCCAGCTGCTGGAGGCCGGAATGCACTTCGGCCACCAGACGCGCCGGTGGAACCCGAAGATGCGTCGCTACATCCTGGGCGAGCGCAACGGGATCTACATCATCGACCTCAAGAAGACCCTGGCCGGGTTGGAAGAGGCCTACGCCTACGTCCGCGACCTCGTCGCCAAGGGCGGCATCCTGCTCTTCGTGGGGACGAAGAAGCAGACCCAGGGCCCCATCGCCACCTACGCCCGGGCCTGTGGCATGCCGTTCGTCAACGAGCGCTGGCTGGGCGGCATGCTCACCAACTTCTCCACCATCTCGTCGCGCGTGGGCAAGCTGCGGGAGTACGAGGCCATGGAGCGCGCCGGCGACTTCGAGGCCATGCCCAAGAAGGAAGCCCTGCGCCACCGGCGCGAGCTCGAGAAGCTCCGCCGCAACCTGGGGGGCATCCGCGACCTGGACCGCCTGCCCGACACCATCTTCGTCATCGACACGAAGAAGGAGCACATCGCCGTGACCGAGGCGAACAAGCTCGGCATGCCGATCGTTGCGGTCGTGGACACCAACTGCGACCCCGACGTCATCACGCACGTCATCCCCGGCAACGACGATGCCATCCGGTCGGGCGCGCTCATGTGCCGGGTCCTGGCCGAGGCCGTGATCGAGGGTCGCTGGGTGGCGGAGCACCGCTCGGCGGCGCAGCCCGCCGCGGCCGCCCCTGCGCCCGGGGCACCCACCCGCCGCGGCCCCCGACCGAGCACGCCTCCGGGAGCGTCGGTCCCGGCACCGCCCTCGGCACCCTCACCGGCACCGCCTGCTCCCACCGCCCCCAACGGCTCGACCGGTGCGGCCCCCGCCGCCGAGGCACCCGCCGCCGAGGCCCCCGCCGCCGAGGCACCCGCCGCCGAGGCACCCGCCGAGGCACCTGCCGCGCCGGCGACGGCCGAAGCGCCTGCCACCGCGACCGACGACGCTCCCGCCACGGGCGACGAGGGCTGAGCGATGGCCGAGTTCACCGCCAAGGACGTCCAGTCGCTGCGCCGCGCCACCGGTGCCGGGATGCTCGACAGCAAGCGCGCCCTCGAGGAGACCGGGGGCGACATGGAGCAGGCCAAGCTGTGGCTGCGCGAGCAGGGCCTGGCCGGAGCGGCCAAGCGCTCGGACCGGGAGGCATCTCAGGGCGCGGTGGCACTGGCCGTGGCAGGCCGGGCCGCGGCCATCGTGGAGCTGCGCTGCGAGACCGACTTCGTGGCCAAGGCCGAGCACTTCGTCAATCTCACCGACGAGCTGGCGCAGCTCGTGGCGGAGAAGGGTGAGGACGCCGCCACCGACCGGGCCGACGCCATCGACGAGCTCAAGACCACGCTCAAGGAGAACATCTCGGTCGGCCGCGTGGTGCGCTTCGAGATGGGCGACGACTCGGTCGTCGGCACCTACCTCCACATGCAGTCCGGGCGCGGCGTCAACGCCGTGCTGGTGGAGCTGCGGGGGGGGACCGAGGACCTCGCCCACGACGTCGCCGTGCACGTGGCGTTCGCCCGACCCCAGTACCTGCGGCGCGAGGACGTGCCCCAGGACGAGGTCGACGCCGAGCGGGCCACGGTGGAGCGGATATCCCGCAACGAGGGCAAGCCCGAGGCGGCGCTGCC
>JBEKVE010000088.1:0-17712 GCA_049514335.1 Acidimicrobiales bacterium | reverse complement strand
CGCGGCCGCCCGGGCGGCCGCCTCCACCACGGTGTCGATGTCGGCGTCGGTGTGGGAGAGGCCCGGGAACATGGCCTCGTAGGGACCGGGGGCGAGCGCCACGCCGGCGTCGAGCATCGACGCGAAGAACGGCCCGTAGTGCCCGTGCGCCACCGAGGCGCGCGCCGAGGCGTAGTCGGTGACGGGCCCCTCGGTGAAGAAGATCCCCACCAGCGGACCGGCCACGGGGACCTGCACCGGGACCCCGGCGCCGCGCACGGCGTCACCCAGGCCGTCGGCCAGGCGGCGGGCGCGGGCGCACAAGGCGTCGTAGTCGGCCGGGCCCACGGCGTCGAGCACGGCCCGTCCCGCCGCCGTGGCGAGGGGGTTCCCCGACAGCGTGCCCGCCTGGTACACGGGTCCGTCCGGAGCGAGCACGGCGAGCACGTCGCGCCGTCCCCCGAACGCCCCCACCGGCAGGCCGCCGCCGATCACCTTGCCGAAGCACCACAAGTCGGGCGTCACCCCGGTCCGGGCGGCGGCGCCTCCGGGCCCGAGGCGGAAGCCGGTGATCACCTCGTCGAACACGAGCAGCGCCCCCACGGCGTCACAGGCGCGGCGCAGGTCGGCCAGGAACCCCTCGGCCGGAGGGACCACGCCCATGTTGGCGGCCACCGGCTCGACGATCACGCAGGCCACGCGCTCGTCGAGGTCGGGCACCACGTTGTAGGGCACCACCACGGTGTCGGCCACGGCGGAGACCGGGACCCCGGCGCTGCCGGGCAGCCCGAGGGTGGCCACGCCGCTCCCCCCGCCGGCCAGCAGGGTGTCGGCGTGCCCGTGGTAGCAGCCGTCGAACTTGACCACCACGTCGCGGCCCGTGAAGCCCCGGGCCACGCGCACCGCGCTCATGGCCGCCTCGGTCCCCGACGACACCAGGCGCACCTGGTCGCACCCCGCCACCCGCTCGCAGATGGCCTCGGCCAACAGCACCTCTCCCGGGCTCGGGGCGCCGAAGGTCGTGCCACGCCGCGCCGCCTCCACGATGGCCCCGGTCACCACGGGGTGGGCGTGCCCGAGGAGCACCGCACCGTAGGACTGCACCATGTCGACGTAGCGCCGGCCCTCGACGTCGAACACGTACGGGCCCTCGCCCCGGACCACGGTGTAGGGCGTGCCGCCCACCGCCGCGAACGAGCGCACGGGCGAGTCCACCCCGCCGGGGATGACGCGCCGGGCCCGGGCGAACCACGCCGCGTTGGTGTCGTCGGACCCGGGCGCTGCCGGGCGGGCCTCAGCCACGCAGGGCCTCGGCGACCTCGCCCGCGAAGTAGGTGAGGATCATGCTCGCCCCGGCGCGCTTGACCGCGGTGAGCTGCTCGAGGGCCACGGCGTCGCCGTCGATCCACCCCCGCTCGGCCGCCGCCTTCACCATGGAGTACTCACCGCTCACGTGGTACGCAGCCACCGGGACGTCGACGCGCGCCGCCACGGCGGCGATGACGTCGAGATAGGCGCCGGCCGGCTTGACCATGACCACGTCGGCGCCCTCGGCCACGTCGAGGTCCACCTCCACGAGTGCCTCGCGTCCGTTTCTCGGATCCTGCTGGTACCCGCGCCGGTCACCACCACCGGCGATGGTGACGTCCACGGCGTCGCGAAACGGCCCGTACAGGGCGGAGGCGAACTTGGCCGCGTAGGCCAGGATGGCGACCTCGTCGTGCCCGCCGCCGTCGAGGGCGGCGCGGATGGCGGCGACCTGCCCGTCCATCATCCCGCTCGGCGCCACCATGTCCGCACCCGCTGCGGCCTGCGCCAGCGCCACGCGCTGGTACAGCTCGAGGGTGGCGTCGTTGTCGACGGAGCCGTCGGGGCGCAGCACCCCGCAGTGCCCGTGGTCGGTGTACTCGTCGAGGCAGAGATCGGCGATGAGCACCATGGCGTCGCCCAGCGCGCCGCGCAGGTCGGCCAGGGCGACCTGCACGATGCCGTCGGGGTCCCACGCGCCCGAGCCCACCGCGTCCTTGTGGGCGGGCAGGCCGAACAGCACCACGCCGGGAACCCCGAGCGACGCCAGGCGCTTGGCCTCGGCCACGAGCGATGCCGGCGAGTGCTGGGAGTGCCCGGGCATCGAGGCGATGGGCACGGGCTCCTCCACGCCGGCGCGCACGAAGAGCGGGGCCACCAGGTCGTCGACGCCGAGGGCGGTCTCCGCCACCATGCGCCGCAGGGCGGCCGTGCGCCGCAACCGGCGCATGCGGCGGACGGGGAACCCCGGCCGCGACCCTCCTGGCACGGTGTCCTCCACGGTCGACCAGCCTACGCGGGGGACCGGGCGCCGCCGCCCCGGCCGGCCACGTAGGCCGACAGCGCGGCCACGAGCCCAGCCACGCTGTGCTCGTCCGCCGTGACGTCCACCACCAGCCCCGCCCGGCGCGCCGCGTCGGCGGTGACGGGTCCGATGCACGCCACCACGGGGGGCACACCGCGCTCCCCGACCAGCTCCACGAAATGCGCCACCGTGGAGGGCGAGGTGAAGGTGACCACGTCGGCGGCACCGGCGCGGCGCAGCGCCGCCGCGTCCGCACCCTGCGACGCCCCGGCCGCCACCGTGCGATAGGCCACCACCTCGGTGACGTCCCATCCGGCCGAGCGCAACCCGGCAGCGAGGACGGCGCGGGCGTCGTCGGCCCGGGGGAACAGCGCCGTGCGACGACGGTCCCCCTCCGCGCCGAGGCGGCCCAGGGCGGCCACGAGCCCCTCGGCCGTCTCGTCGTCGGGGACGAGGTCGGCCACCACGTGATGGGCCCGCAGGACCGCGGCGGTGGCCGCTCCCACCGCCGCCACACCCACACCGGCCAGGAGCCGGGCGTCGGGCAACGCCGCCATGAAGCGCTCCACGGCGTTGGCGGAGGTGAACAGCACCCAGTCATAGGCACCCGGGCGCGCCGCCTCGCGGCGCAGGGCCTCTCCGCCGTCGGGCGCGTCCACCACGGCGATGACGGGGAGCTCGACCACCGACGCCCCCGCCCCGACGAGCGCGGCCACGAGCGGCGCGCCCTGCGGCGAGGCCCGGGTCACCACCACCGTCGTGGCGTCGAGCGGTCCCGCCCACAGCGTCGCGCCGTCGTCGGAACCGGCGACCGTCGGCGCGCCGGTGGGCGAGCGCAGGTCTAGGGCGGCGACCGCCCCCACCACGATGGTGCAGGGCGGCCCGAGGTCCACGCCGGCCAGCCCCGACAAGGTGGTGCGCACGCTGTGCTCGGCGGGCGTGGTGCCCCGGTGCACCACCAGCACCGGCGTCGTCGGGGGCCGGCCCCCCGCCACCAGTCGCCGGGCGATGTCCGCCCTCCCCGCCATGCCCATGAGGATGACCAGGGTGCCGCCGGCCCGGGCGAGCGCCTCCCAGTCGACCGCACCGCGGCCGTCGGGATCCCCGGCGTGGCCCGTCACCACCGTCACCGACGAGGACAGGCCCCGGTGCGTGACCGGCGTCCCCGCCGAGGCCGGAGCGGCGAAGGCCGACGTCACGCCGGGCACGACCTCGAAGGCGAGGCCCGCCGCCGCCAGCGCCTCCGCCTCCTCCCCGCCGCGCCCGAAGACGAAGGGGTCGCCCCCTTTGAGCCGGACCACGGTGCGCGCCGCCCGGCCGTGCTCGACGAGTTGGGCGTTCACGTCGTCCTGGTGCCGGCGCTCACCGGGGCGCTTCCCCACGTCCACCCGCAGGGCGGCTGCGGGGGCCAGGTCGAGGAGCCGGCGGTCCACCAGCCGGTCGAACAACACCACGTCGGCCCGGGCCAGGAGGGCCGCACCCCGGCGGGTGATGAGCCCGGGGTCGCCGGGGCCGGCCCCCACCAGGTAGACGGTCACGGCCGGCGCCCGGGCCCGCCGGCGGGCACGTCGAAGTCCCAGTCCTCGAGCGAGCTGCCCCCGCAGTCGTCGAGCAGGGTGCGGGCCAGCCGGGTGCCGACCTCGTCGGAGTCGTCCCCCGAGACGCTCCGACGGAGCAGGATCCGGCCGTCGCGGCTCGCCATCATGCCCTCCACCACCAGCCCGGGACCGCTGCCGGCCTGCTGTGCCAGGGCGCCCAGGGGAAGTGTGCACCCACCACCCAGGGCGCCGAGAAAGGCCCGCTCGGCCTCGACCTGGGCCCGGGCCCGGGCGTCGTCGACCTGGTGGAGCCAGGCGAGCACCTGGGCGTCGTCACCTCGGCACTCCACGGCCAGCGCCCCCTGGCCCACCTGGGGGAGCACCGTGTCGGGGTCGAGGACCTCGGCCACGTGCCCGACCAGGCCGAGCCGCTCGAGGGCGGCCAGGGCGAGCACGCCGGCACCGACCCGCTCGGCCCGGCCCGCTCGACACGCGTGGCCATGTTCCCCCGCAGGTCACAGAAGGTGAGGTCGGGCCGCAGCCACGCCAGCTGGGCACGGCGACGAGCCGACCCGGTGGCCACGCACGCCCCGGTGCGCAGGTCCTCCAGGGTCGTCCCCACCAGGGCGTCGCGGGGGTCGGCGCGCTCGGGGACGCAGGCCAGCACGAGGCCGGGGGGTGTGAGCGACGGCAGGTCCTTGGCCGAGTGCACGGCCAGGTCGGCCCGCCCGTCGAGCACGGCCCACTGCACCTCCTTGACGAAGGCGCCCTGCCCGGCGAGCTGCGCCACCGGGACCTCAGACAGCGCGTCGCCGGTGGTGCGCACCACCACCCGCTCGCACCGGGGTCCGCCCGCCAGCCCGGCCAGGAGGTCGGCCACCCGGTCGGCCTGCCACAACGCCAGGGGCGAGCCGCGGGTGGCGAGGCGCAGAACCCGGTCCGCCGGGGTGGGGGCGGGGGTCAGAGGTCGAACAGCGTGCGCAGCGCCTCGACCAGACGCTCCCCGCGAGGGGTCCCCGCCGCCTCCTTGACCGCCACCGTGGGCTTGTGGAGCAGCTTGGCGAGCACGTCGCGCACCACCGCCTCCACCTCGTGCCACTGCCGGTCGTCGAGGTCGGCCCGCCGCCCGCGGTGACGCTCCAGCTCGGCCAGGCGGATCTCCTCGATGCGCGACCGCAAAGCCGCCACCACCGGTGCGGCTCCCCTGGCCCGCTCCTCGGCCCGGTACCGCTCGACCTCCTGGCGCACGATCTCCTGGGCGGCGGCGAGCTCGGCCCGCCGGCCCGCCATGGCCCGCTCGGCGTGGGCGGTGAGGTCGTCCATGTCGAGGAGCTCGACACCGGGCACGGCCGCCACCGCCGGATCCACGTTGCGCGGCACTCCGAGGTCCACCACCACGAGCGACGGGCGTCCCGGGGCACCGGCACGCTCGTGCGCCGCGGGCACCACCACGTCCGCCCCCAGGACGGGCAGCGACGCGCCCGTGGAGACGAGCACGACGTCGGCGGCGGCGAGCGCCTCGGGCAGACCGGTGAGCCCGACGCCGGTCCCCCCGACCCGGGCGGCGAGGGCGGAGGCACGCTCGGCGGTCCGGTTGGCCACCACCACCTGGGCCACGTCGTGTCCGGCGAGGGCGTCGATCATGCCCTCGCCCATCTCGCCCGCCCCGACCACCAGGACGTGGCGCCCCGCCAGCGACCCGCCCAGGCGCGACGTGGCCAGCTCCACCGCCACGTGGGACAGCGAGGTCGTGCCCTGGGCGATGGCCGTGCCGGTGCGGACGTGGCGCCCGGCCTGCACGGCGTGGCGGAACAGCGCGGCCAGCACCGGGCCGCTGGCGCGCTCGTCGTCGGCCCACTGCAGCGCCCGCCGGACCTGGCCGAGCACCTCGGTCTCCCCGAGCACACTGGAGCGCAATCCCGCCGCCACCTCGAACAGGTGGGTGGGCACGGCGTCGTCGAACAGCACCGTCCAGTGGTCCGCCAGGGCGTCGACGGGGGTGCCGGCCATGCCGGCCAGGAATTCCTGGAGGTCGGTGACGCCCTCGTGGAAGCGCTCCACCACGGCGTAGACCTCGGTGCGCATGCACGTCGACAGGACCACGATCTCGGCCAGGTTGGACCGGTCTCGCAGGCCGGCGACGACCTTGCCGAGGTCCTCCTCCGAGATGGCGACCCGCTCCAGCACGTCGAGCGCGACGTGCTGCTGCTCGAGTCCGACGACGATGACCGACACCCGTTGCGCAGAGCTCCTTGGGCCGATCACGAGACCGGCGGCGGGGCGTCCGCGCCTCGGAGCGCCCCGGTTCCCTCCCTACCAGGATGCCGGTCGGCGGGTCGGTGTGCCAGACCGGGGGGTCACCCTCAGCCCGGATCGGTCGAGGTGAGGCCCACGGCGTGGGGCAGCGGCGACCAGGCCGGCGACTCGCCCGGGGCGTCGCGGTGCGACAGGTAGAAGCTCATGACCTGCAACTCGATGGACAGGTCGACGTAGCGCAGGAGCACGTCGGTGGGGACGGTGAGCACCCGGGGGGCGAAATTGAGGATCGAGCCCACCCCGGCCCGCACCATGCGGTCGGCCACCTCCTGGGCGCCGGGGGCGGGGGTGGCGATGACCCCGATGGAGGGGGGGTCGGCGGCCGAGACGTGTTCGAACTCGTCGACGTGGTGCACCTGCACGCCGTGGATCTCCGTGCCGAGCAGGGAGGGTTCCACGTCGAAGAGGCCCGCCACCCGGAAACCCCGCGACGAGAAGCCCTGGGAGTTGGCGAGCGCCCGCCCCAGGTTGCCGAGCCCGACGATGGCCACGGGCCAGTCCCCGTGCAGGCCCAGCTCCCGGTCGATCTGCGCCACCAGGAACTGCGCCTCGTACCCCGAGCCCCGGGTGCCGAAGGAGCCCAGGAACGACAGGTCCTTGCGCACCTTGGACGCGTTGACGCGGGCCATGTCGGCCAGCTGGTCCGAGGACACGGTCGTGGTCCCACTGCGGACCAGCTCGTGCAGGATCCGCTGGTACACGGGCAGGCGCATCACCGTGGCCTCGGGTATGCGGCGCGGGTTCGGCACCACCATGGCGGCGGATAGTAACGAGGACGGGCCCGACCACACCAAGTCGGGGGCAGCCCCGCAGGTGGACGCTCAGGTGGACTGCTGGCGAAGCGCCCGTCGCAGGGCCTTGCCGGCCAGGCCGCGAGGCAGGGCGTCGACGAAGCGGATCGACGTGGGGCACTTGTAGCGGGCCAGGTTGGCGGCGCAGTGGGCCCGCACCTCGCCCTCGTCGACGGTCGCCCCGGGCGCAGCCACGATGACGGCTTGCACCGCCTCGCCGGTGGTGGGGTCGGGATGTCCGACCACCACTGCCTCGGCCACACCGGGCACGGCGGCGAGGACGCGCTCCACCTCCCCCGGGAAGACGTTGAAGCCCGACACGATGACGAGGTCCTTGAACCGCTCCACCACGAACAGGTCGCCCTCGTCGCCCACGACGCCGACGTCCCCCGTGCGGAGCCACCCCTCGGGGGTGAGCACCGCCGCGGTCGACGCCGGGTCGTGCCAGTAGCCGCCGAACACGTTCGCCCCCCGCACCCAGATCTCCCCCGGGTCGCCCGCCAGCACCTCTTCACCGGCCTCGTCGACGACCCGGACCTCGACGCCCGGCAGTGGGCGTCCCACCGAGCCTGGCCGGTTGCGCCCCGTGCCGAGCGACGTCGACACCGCCGGCGACGCCTCGGTCATGCCGTAGCCCTGCCACACGGGGACGCCGTAGCGCTGCTCGAAGCGCGCCGCCACGTCGGGGTCGAGGGCGGCTGCTCCCGAGATGGCCCGTCGCAGCGCCACCAGCGGGTGGCCGGCGCCGTCGGCCGCGTCGGCGCCGTTTGCCTGGTCGGCGCTCGGTGGTGCATCGGCCCACGCCGCGAACATGGTGGGCACGCCGAGCAGCGTGGTCACGCCCAGCTCGCGCACCGCCGCCAACGAGTCGGCGGGGTCGAAGCGTGTCTCGAGCACCAGGGGGGCGCCGGTGGCGAGCCCCAGGCCGACCGCCACGTTCAGGCCGAACACGTGGAACAGCGGCAGGGCCACGAGCCCGACGTCGTCGGCCCCGAAGATGTCGGGCACACCCAGCATCTGGCGCAGGTTGGCGAGGAGGTTGCCGTGGCTGAGCATGGCCGCCTTGGGCTCTCCCGCCGTGCCCGAGGTGAACAGGAGCACCGCCAGGTCCTCGGGCCGGCGCTCGACCGCGGCGATGCTGTCCCCACCTCCGTGGCCACCAGCACCACCGGAACCACCGGCACCACCGACTCCGCCGTCCCCGGAGGCGGACAGCTCCTCCCAGGTGGGCGGGGACCCTGCCGAAGCGGTGGCCAGGGCGGCGGGCAGGACGAGGTGGGGCGCACCGGTGCCGGGCACGCCGGCCAGCACCACCCGCGGTTCCACCACCTCGATCTCCCGCCCGATCTCGTTGGCGGGGCTGTTGGGGTTGAGCGGGACGGCCACGGCGCCGGCGGCCAGCACGCCGAGGTAGGCGACGACGAAGTCGACCGAGGTGGGCCACACGATGGCCACCCGGTCGTCGGGGCCGACCCCGAGACCACCCAGACCCCGGGCCACGGCCCGCACCCGGCCGCGCACCTCACCCCACGTGTGCCAGCGGCCGCCGTCGAAGAGGGCGCGGCCACCGGCGGGGTGGGTGTCGGCCAGCGACGCCAGGTTCACGGTCGCCCCGACGCGGTCCGGGGCATGCGCAGCGTCACCACGTCCCCTGGTCGCACGCCGAGCACGGTAGCGGCCGGCCGGCGGTCGCACGCCAGGGCCACGTGGCCGTTGGCGTCGTGCACCACCCCCAGGTCGTCGTGTCCGAGAGCGCCGAAAGCCCGCACCCACCGGGCCGGGCGCACACCGCCCGCCGTCACCACCTCGACGGTGGTGCCCAGGCCGGCGGCGCTCGTGTCGTCGGGGCGGGCCGAGAGCTGCACGTTCCCGAACCGGTCGACCCACAGCACCTCGGCCTCGACCACGCCCGGCGACACGGCCAGCAGCGGTGGTGCCAGCCGCACGAGGGAGCCGGGATCGGTCAGGTCGCCCAGGTCCTCGGGAGCCGACCCGCTCCACAACCGGGCAGCGGCGGGGGCGAACAGATCCCGCCCGTCGAAGGTGGCGCCGCCTGCCCGGGGTACGGCGGGGGGCAGGACCACGAGCTGCTCGGGGCCACCGCTGCCGTCGACCGCCCAGGCCAGCAGGCCGTTGTCGGGCCCCACGAAATAACGAGGCCCCCCGCCTGCGGCCGGCACCGACGCCACCACGGCCCGCCGGTCGGTCCCCACGCCGGGGTCGACCACGGCCAGGACCACGCCCGGACCCAGATGGGGCACCGCCCGCTGGAGCATGAGGGCCCCCGCCCGCACGTCGAAGGGCGCCACGTCGTGGGCCAGGTCCACCAGGGGCGCGCCGGGCGCGCACCGCTGCACCACGGCTCGCACCACCCCGGCGAATTCGTCGGCGTGCCCGTAATCGGTCAGGAAGAAGACCGACCCGCCGCCGTGCCGGGTCACCTCCCCCCCTTCCCCCCACCGGCCGAGACCGGAAGAGGGGTCAGCCAGCCTGCGTGTACCGGTCCGCCAGGTACCGGTTCACGTCGTCCTCGCGCAGCCGGAAGGACTTGCCGACGCGCACCGCCGGCAGGTCGCCGGCGTTGATGAGCCGGTACACGGTCATATTGGACACTCGGAGCGTGCTCGCCACTTCGCGTACCGTCAGGTAGCGAGCACTTGTGACGTCATCTGCACTCAGTGGAATCACCCCTCTCCCGCCTGAGGCGACTGTACGCCACTGTGGTGAATGAGGAAAGAGCGAGAGCGAGAAATAGGCAGCTCAGCCGCAGCCTGGGCCGTCGTCGACCGCCGTGGTGGGGGGCGGCGGCGAGGTCAGGCGGGCTCGGCGCCGGGGGCCGGGGCCGCGCCCAGTTGGCGCGAGCGCTCCGTGGCCGCCGCCACCGCCGCCGCCACGGCGTCGCGGACGCCGCGGTCGTCGAGCACGCGCAGGCCGGCTTCGGTGGTGCCCCCGGGCGAGGTGACCTGGGCCCGCAGGGCGGCCGGCGCCTCGCCCGACCGCTCGAGGAGCCGGGCCGCCCCCGTCACCGTGGCCGCGGCCAGGAGGGCACTCACCTCGGCGGGGAGCCCGACCGCCTCACCCGCGGCGGCCAGGGCCTCGACCATCAGGAAGACGTAGGCCGGTCCGGACCCCGACAGCCCCGTCACGGCGTCGAGCGCCGTCTCGGGAAGCCGCACCACCTGGCCCACCGCCCCCAACAGCTCCTCGGCCCATTGCAGGTCGGCCTCGCCTGCCGCCGCGCCTGCGGCGATGGCAGAGACACCCGCCCCCACCGTGGCCGGGGTGTTGGGCATGGCCCGCACCACCGCCGTCCCCGGCGCCAACCAGTCTTCGAGCGAACCCAGGGTGACCCCCGCCATGATCGACAGGACCCGGGGCGTGGCCGTGCCCGCCACGGCCTCGCACGCGGCGCGGGCGTCGGCCGGCTTGACGGCGAGGACGGCTCCGTCGGCCTCGCCCACCGTGGCCCCGACCACCACCCCCGGGACCAACGCGGCCAGCTCGGTGCGGCGCGGCGCCGATTGCTCCACCACGGCCAGGTCGCCGGGCCGCCACCCGGCCGTGACGAGCCCCTCGAGCAGCGCGCCGCCCATGCGGCCGCCGCCGACGACGAGCAACCGCGGCCGCTTCACCGTGGCGCCGTCGTCGCGTCGTGCCATGTGCTTCTCCGCCTGACTCGTCGCGGGCAGTGGTGCTTCGTCATGACAACTGTTCGTGGTGATCGTCCGACGCGTCCGTGGCGATGACGCACAAGACTCTGTTTTCCGAAGTGAGGACCGACGTCGAAAGGACCGACACGCGCGCCGGCGGTGGCACGGACGCGGCCCGGCCCGAGGAACCTTCGGACACCAGCCGCACTTCCCCGATCGACCGGCATCACAAGCCCCTCGGGCCGTGCGCTCGGCACCATAGCGGTTCTCCGCACGCCGCGCCGAAGCGATGGCGCGCTGTTCTCACACTGTTCACGTACGCGTTCACGTACGCGATCGGAGCAGCGCGCGCCGTTGTCGTTGATGACACAATTGCTCGCAATCAGCGCGTGCGCCGACGCCGGTAGCGGCCGGCGAAGCCGATACTCATGGCGGTGGGGAAATACGCGTCGACATAGGCCACGCTCGATCCGACGATGCGATCGAGCTCGTCGTCGCACACATCGGTGACGGGTATCTCACCCACGAGGTACACCGCGTCCTCAGGGCCGAGCGCGAAGCGCATGCGGTGGAGATCGGCGTTGCGCCGCAGCAGGTACTCGAAGGTGGCACCGGCGTTCACCTCCGGCGCCGGCATCATCTGGGCTTCGTGATGCAGCGTGCGCTGGCGCACGGTCAGCCACACCGTCACGAAGTCCTTCTCGTCGCCGCGCAGGCGCAGGTACCAGCGCTCGGGCTCGAGCTGGTGGTCCACCGCCACCACGTCGCCACCCTCGGCCAGGCGGGCGGCGGCCCAACGCCCGATGGCCTCGACACAGGCGGCACGCTCCTCGGGCGAGGCGATGTCGGCGACGGACACGGCCCCGGGGCGGCGCGGCCCGGCGCGGTCAGCGGCAGCCGACGAGGCGCTCGGCGGAGAGCTCCTCGTAGGTGGCTCGCAGCAGCGCGGCGGCATGGGCCCAGGTGTAGCGCCGGGCCCGCACGACGGCCGCCGTGGCCAGGCGGGCGGCGAGCACCGGGTCGGCCAGCACGTCCGACACGGCCCGGGCGAAGGCCTCGGGTGTGGACGGCTCCACCAGGTACCCCGTGCGGCCGTCCTCGACCAGGGTGGTGAGCCCGCCCACGGCGGAGGCCACCACGGGCGTGCCGCACGCCGCTGCCTCGAGCGCCACGAGCCCGAAGGACTCGGACCGGCTGGGGACGACGCACACGTCGGCGGCGCGGTAGTAGGTGGACAGCAGCTCGTGGGGCTGGGGGTCCTCGAAGTGCACCCGCCCCGACAGGCCGAGATCGCGCACGAGTCCCTGCAACGCCGCCAGGTGCTCCTCGCCCCGGGGACCGCTCGGGCCCCCCACCACCACGAGGTGGGCGCCGACGTCGTCGCCCAAGGCGGCGAGGGCGCGCACGGCCACGTCGGCACCCTTGAGGGGCTGGATGCGGCCCACGAACAGAAGGAGGGGGGCACCGACGGGGAGGCCCAGTGCGCGCCGCGCCTGGGGGCGGTGACCGGGGCCGAAGAAGGCGTGGTCCACGCCGGGGGGGACCACGCGGATGCGGGCGGGGTCGCCGTCGTAGAGCTGGGCCAGCTGCGCCGCCTCCACCGAGCACGACGCCAGCACCACCTCCGAGCACCGCATGACGGCCGCCTCGGCCTCGGCCCGGCGGTGCGGCTCGTCGCTCGAGACCTCCTCGGGGCTCGCCTCCGCCTTCACCCGCGCCAGGGTGTGGAAGGTGGACACGAGCGGCAGGTCGAGCTCGTGCTTGATCCGGTGCCCGGCTAAGCCCGACAGCCAGTAGTTGGCGTGCACGGCGTCGAAGCCGTGCTCCTCGTGCAGCGCCGGGTCCACGCCGGCCCCCGATGCCATGAGGGCCAGGACGTTGTCGGTGAACTCGTCGACCATGCCCGGGAGGTCTTCCTTGGGCGCCGGACCCAGAGGGCCGGCGGGCACGTGGTGGACACGCAGGCCCGGCTCGACGCCCACCGTGGCGGGAAGGTCGCGGGACCAGGCCCGGGTGTAGACGTCGCACTCCACCCCGGCCCGGGCCAGGGCGCTCGAGAGCTCACGCACGTAGACGTTCATGCCGCCGCCGTCACCGGTCCCCGGCTGGGCCAGAGGAGAGGTGTGCAGCGAGAGCACCGAGAGTCGTCGCACCGGCGAGGAGCCTACCTGGAGGGTCCGCCGGTCATCCCGGGGGCCCGGGCGCGGTGGGCCCGCCTACACCCCCGCCGCGGCCTGCGGTGCGGGCCCGGGGCCCGACTCCCCGAGATCGGCGCCCGGGGCGGGCTCGGCCGGCCCCGCGGCGGGGGCGGGTGCGTCGTCGTGCGACGACCCCGGTTCGTGGCGCGCCTCGTTCTCGTGGCGGAACGACAGGTAGATGCGGATGAGGGCCTGCTTCTGCTCCTCGTTGAGATCGGGGTCGGAGAGGATCTCGCGCGCCAGGTCGGCGTGGCCCGTCCCCGGTTCGAGGATGCCGGCCTGGACGTAGAGCGTCTCGGCCGAGATGCGCAGGGCCTTGGCGATCTGCTGGAGGATCTCCGCCGAGGGCCGGCGCAGCCCCCGCTCGATCTGGCTCAGGTAGGGGTTGGAGATCCCCGCCAGCTCCGACAGCCGGCGCAGCGACAGCCGGGCGGTGGAGCGCTGCTCGCGGATGAACGAGCCGAGCTCACGCCAGTGGTCGGGGAGCTGCTTGGGCACCGATGATCCTCCCGGACCCGTCGAGGCCCTCAGGCCAGCAGGCCGTCGACGGACGCCTCGCCCGTCTTGTACCGGCTCACGATCTCGGCCTGGAGCTTGTCGATGCGCTCGTGCAGGGCCCGGCGCTGGTCGGAGATGCGGTTCTCGATGGCGGTGAGCCGGTCGCCCAGCTCGTGCAGCTCCTGCTCGCTCATGGCGGGCATCTCGGCGATGCGCTCGGCGTCGATGACGGCGTCGATCTCCCCCGTCAGGTCCACTCTGTCCATGTCGGGCGACATCTGCGACGGCAGCCGCCCGTAGCCGGCGGGCCGGGGCGGGCCCGAGCCGATGATGGACGGCAGGCGCTCCACGATCGAGTCCAGGTCCCCCCGCTCCCCGTCCCCGCGGTCGAGGCAGGCGTGCACCAGGTCGAGGCGACCCTGGGCCAGGCGGCGGAGGAACGACACGGCCGTCTCGGCCTCCTGGCACTCGGCCCGCATGGCCCGCACCTCGTCGAGTGTGCGTTCCTTCAACCCGTCGAGGTAGCCGGGGGCGAGAAGCCGCTCCAGCTGGGTGTCGAGCCACGCCATCACGGCGATCGTACCCCCACGGGTGGTGCAGCCCGAACCCGGCCGGAACGGTCCCGTGCGCGGGAGCGGGATCGATCAGCGCACGGGGCCGGCCCGCCAGGGCGGCGCGTAGCAACGGACCACCCGGCCCAGCACGGCGCCGGCCGGCACGGGGCCGAACTCCCGGCTGTCGGTGCTGGCCGCCTCGTTGTCGCCCCGCAGCACGACCTCGTCGCCGAGCACGGCACCCACCCGCTTCACGAGCACCCGCCCGCCCTGGCGCGGATCGCGCACCGCCACCACGTCCCCGGGGCGGACCCGGGGGGTCCCGACGACGAGGAGGCGGTCGCCCGGCGCCAGGGTGGGCTCCATGCTCCTGCCCTCCACCACCACCCGCCGGGGTCGGAAGCGCACGAACAGGATCGCGCCGGCGAGGACCACGAGCGACCCCACCGCCGCGGCCAGCGCTCCCGCGCCCACCCGGGCCTGGCCCGGCCGGGTCACCGCGCGCCGTCTCTGGGTAAGGTGAGCGTGAACCCCATCGACTGCACTCTGCCTGAAGGAGACCTGGACATGCGCATCGTCGACCGCCTGCTGTCGACCGTCGACCGGATCCTGCCCCCCGGGCCGGTCCACGCCCACTGCGACCTGCCCTGCGGCGTGTACGACCCGGCCCAGGCGAGGATCGAGGCCGAGTCCATCAAGGGCATCATCGACAAGTTCAACGCCTCTGACGACGCCGACTTCAAAGAGCGCGCCCTGTTCATCAAGGAGGAGCGGGCCGAGCTGGTCAAGCACCACCTGTGGGTGCTGTGGACCGACTACTTCAAGCCCGAGCACCTCGCCAAGTTCCCCCAGCTGCACGACGTGTTCTGGAAGGCCACCAAGACAGCCGGCGACGCCAAGAAGTCGACCGACGCCAAGGTGGCCCAGGCGCTGCTCGACCAGATCGGCGAGATCGACAAGATCTTCTGGGAGACCAAGAAGGCCTGATCTCCTCGACGCCGCCGTGCCGCCAGCGGCGCCGTGGCCGAGGCGTCAGGCGTGCGCCAGGGGCAGGTGGTCACGGCAGTACCGGGCCGCCGGCACCCGCGACAGCTCGGCGTCGTCGAGCACGTTGCCGCACACCTCGCACGAGCCGTAGGTGCCGTCGTCGAGGCGGGCGAGGGCACGCTCCACGTCGGCCAGCTCCTGCTCGATGGCATCGAGCAGGCCGGTGTCGACCCCTTCGGCCAGGTCGTCGAGGCGGGCGTCGATCGCCGTCTCCCCGTCGGCGTGCTCCTCGACGGTGCCAGCCACGAACCCCGGTGTCGGCGTGTCGCCCGCCTCGACCACCACCTGGTCGTTGCCGGGGTCCTCGTCCACGGCGGCGATCGTACCGGCCTCCGGCGCCGGGGGGCGCGACGGTGCCCCCGTAGACTCGGCGCGTGACGCCCACCGTCGAACCGCCCGCCCGCCTGGTGGGCGACGACATGGTCGTGCCCGTCGTCGACGGCACCGAGCGCCGCTACGTGGGCCTCGACTCCGCCGCGTCGACCGGCGCCCTGCCCGTCGTGCTCCACGCCGTGGAGGCGTTCATCCCCCGCTACTCGAGCGTGCACCGCGGCGCGGGGTACAAGTCGCGCCTCGCCACCACGGCCTACGAGTCGGCTCGGTCGACGGCGCTCGCCTTCGCCGGCGGCGACCCTGGCACCGACGTGGCCGTGCTGTGCCGCAACACCACCGAGGCCATCAACCAGCTCGCCTACCGACTGCGGTTCGACCCCGAGGAGGTGGTCCTCACCACCGTGGTCGAGCACCACGCCAACCTGCTGCCGTGGGGGCGCGTCGCCCGGCGGCGCTACGTGGAGTGCGCGCCGGACGGCACGTTCGACACCGACGCCGTGGTGGCCGGCCTGGACGCGGGTCCCCGACCCCGGCTCCTCGCCATCACCGGGGCGTCCAACGTCACGGGGTGGTGTCCGCCGCTTTCCGAGATCTTCGACGCCGCCCACGAGCGCGGTGTCGCCGTCGCCGTCGACGCCGCCCAGCTCGCCCCCCACCGGCCCATCCCCGCCGGCGCCGACTTCGTCGCCTTCAGCGGCCACAAGCTCTACGCCCCCTTCGGAGCGGGCGTGCTGGTGGGACCGTCGGCGGCCTTCGCCGACGGCGATCCCTTCCTCGCCGGGGGCGGTGCCGTCGATCTCGTCGACCTCGACGAGGTGTGGTGGACCGAGCCGCCCGAACGCGAGGAGGCGGGGTCCCCCAACGTCGTGGGGGCGGTGGCGCTCGACGCCGCGCTCATCGAGCTCGGACGCATCGGATGGGACGTCCTCGAGGCCCACGAGCGGTCGCTGGGGCGACGCCTGCGCGACGGGCTGGCCGGCATCGACGGCGTGCGCCTGCTCGGGCCGTCGCTCGACACCGACACGCTCGCCATCGCCTCGTTCGTGGTGGAGGGCGTGCACCACGCCCTGGTGGCCGCCCGGCTGAGCGCGGAGTGGGGCATCGGGGTGCGTCACGGGTGCTTCTGCGCCCACCCGTACCTGATCCGCCTGCTCGGGCTGTCGCCGTCCGCCGTCGACAGCTACCGCCACCAGGTGCAGGCCGGCGACCACCGCACCATGCCCGGCGCCGTGCGGGCCAGTTGCGGCATCTCGAGCACCGACGCCGACGTCGACACGCTGCTCGAGGCGGTGAGCACCATCGCCGCGGCGGCGAACCGGGGGGAGGCGCCCCCCGTCCCCTACGAGCAGGACGTGCGCACCGGTGACTTCTGGCCCGTCACCGACCGGCCCGGCTGGCAGCACCACGAGCGCGAGGCGGGAGCGTCCTGCGCGCTGGGGTGAGCCCGGCCGGGTCAGCCCATCGAGCCGTGGAAGGGCACGCCGAAGCTGAAGATCCCACCGTCGGAGGCCGCCAGCCAGTAGCCGACCGTCGATGCCGATGTCATCGACACGATGGGCGCCGCCAGGCGGTCCCCACCGGTCGATCCCCGGAAGGGCGCGTCCCCGAAGGCGAAGATGCCGCCGTCGGAGGCCGTGAGCCAGTAGCCGTGACCGTCGGGCGTGGGCGACATGCTCACGACCGGACGGAACAGCGCCGTCCCGCCCATCGATCCGAGATAGGACGCGTCGCCGAAGGCGAAGATGCCGCCGTCGGAGGCCACCAGCCAGTAGCCGTGGCCGTCGGTGGTCGACGCCATGCCCACCACCGGCTTGGCCAGGGGGTGGCCGCCCATCGAGCCGTAGAACCGGGCGTCGCCGAAGGCGAACATGCCGCCGTCGGAGGCCACCTCCCAGTAGCCGCGGCCGTCGGGGGTCGAGGCGATGCCCACCACCGACTTGGCCAGGGGGTGGCCGCCCATCGATCCGTAGAACTGGGCGTCACCGAAGGCGAAGATGCCGCCGTCGGCGGCTGCCAGCCAGTAGCCGTGGCCGTCGGGGGTCGCGGCGATGCCCACGATCGGGGCCGACAGATGATCACCGGCCATCGAGTCGTAGAAGGTGGCGTCGCCGAAGCTGTAGACGCCACCGTCGGCCGACGCCAACCAGTACCCCTGCCCGTCCGGGGTCGAGGCGATGCCCACGGCGGGGGCGACCAGTCCCGAGCCACCCGGTGATCCGGGCAGCGACGACAGCACGTCGCTCCACGTGAAGTCGACAGCAGGCGAGCCTGACGTGTCGACCAGGAGCTCGGTCCAACCGGGGTCACCCTGCCATGCGGTGGCGGCGTAGCCCACGCCCATCAGGCAGGGCTGGCAGCCGAGCGACAGCAGGATGTTGTCGCGGTGCCCCCAACATCCCGACGTGTTCGACGGCGTGCAGTCGATGTTGGACGATCCCATGCCGTCGTCGTACATCCAGTAGTAGATGGCTTCGAG
>JBEKVE010000087.1:0-13406 GCA_049514335.1 Acidimicrobiales bacterium | reverse complement strand
TACGGCTCGGCGCTCGTGATGGCGGCGGGCGACGGTGTAGCGGTGACCGGCCCGGTGGACGGCGCCTGGTCGGTGCGGGCTCCGGACCACGCCGCCCTGAGTGACCTGCTCGGATCGGTGCCTCGCCCCGGGGGCCGCCTGCGGGTCGAGGTCGATCCCGTGCGGGCCTGACGGCGTCCGGAGGCGGCGGCCGGCAGCCGGGGACCGACGCCGGCGCCGGTACCATGGTCGGCGTGCCGCAGTACTCCATCCGGTTCTATGGCGACCCCGTGCTGCGCCAGCGCGCCCCCGACGTGGACACCGTCGACGGGCAGCTCAAGCAGCTGGCCGACGACATGGTGCAGACGATGTACGAGGCCCCCGGGGTGGGGCTCGCCGCCCCGCAGGTGGGCGTGCAGAAGCGGATGTTCGTCTACGACGCCAACGACGGGCAGGGTCCGCGCGCCGTGGTGAACCCGGTGCTGAGCGACAGCCGGGGGGAGTGGGTCTACGACGAGGGGTGCCTGTCGGTGCCGGGGTTGTCGTGGCCCATCGTGCGGCCCAAGGAGGTCCACCTCACCGGGTACGACCTCGACGGCAACGAGCTCTCGATCGAGGCCGACGAGTTCACCGCCCGCCTCTTCCAGCACGAGGTCGACCACCTCGACGGCGTCCTCCTGGTGGAGCACCTCGACGACGACCAGCGCAAGGAGGCCATGCGCATCCTGCGGGGACGGGCTCTCGGACTGCCCGAGGTCGACGACGGCGCGACCCGCGGCGGCGCCGGTGCGCAGCC
Organism: Acidimicrobiales bacterium; assembly: GCA_049514335.1. Taxonomy (GTDB): domain Bacteria; phylum Actinomycetota; class Acidimicrobiia; order Acidimicrobiales; family UBA8190; genus JBEKVE01. The sequence continues at coordinate 12,631 of JBEKVE010000087.1, read as the reverse complement.
GGCGGGACACGCCGGCCTGTAGCCGCCCCACCCTCCCCGTGGCCCGGCTGGCCTTTCTGGGAACACCCCCGGCCGCCGCCGTCTGCCTCCGGGCGCTGGCGGAGGCGGGCCACGACGTAGCGACGGTCGTGAGCCGGGCCGACACCCGCCGGGGCCGGGGCCCGGACCGCTCGCCCAGCGCCGTGAAGCAGGCCGCCCTCGAGCTGGGCCTGCCCGTCACCGACCGTCTCACCGACGTCACCGAGGCGGGCGCCGAGCTCGGCGTGGTGGTGGCCTACGGGCGGATCATCCCCGCCGCCGTGCTCGACGTCCTGCCCATGGTCAACGTGCACTTCTCCCTGTTGCCCCGTTGGCGCGGGGCGGCCCCGGTGGAGCGCGCCATCCTGGCCGGAGACAGCGGCACCGGCGTCAGCCTCATGCGCTTGGACGAGGGCCTCGACACCGGGCCGGTGCTCGGGTCGGTCCCGGTGGAGATCGGTCCGGGCGAGCACGCGTCGTCCCTCCTGGCCCGGCTGGCCGAGGTGGGGTCGGTGCTCCTCGTCGACGCCCTGGCCCACGGGGTCGGCGCGCTCGGTCCCGGTGTCGCCCAGGAGGGGGAACCGACCTACGCCGAGAAGATCTCGACGGCCGAGCTCCACCTCGACTGGACCCGCCCCGCCGTCGAGCTCGAGCGGGTGGTGCGCCTGGACCGGGCGTGGACCACCCTCGACGGGACGCGCCTGCTCGTGCTCGAGGGGCGCGCCCGGCCGGGCGCCGCGGCCGGCGCCGGTTCCCCCCCGGGAAGCGTCGAGGGCGAGGCCGTCCGCACCGGCGACGGCGTGCTCGAGCTGATCCGGGTGCAGCCGGCGGGCAGGCGCCCCATGCCCGGCGCCGAGTGGCGGCGGGGTCTGCGCGGCGCCGGCGCCGTGCGTCTCGGGGAGTCCGGGGCGTCCGAGGGGGACCGGTAGGCTCGGCCGCCATGCTGCGGATCGCGCCGTCGCTGCTGTCGGCCGACTTCGGGAACCTGGCCGAGTCGGTGGGCGAGGTCACCGCCGAGGCCGACTGGCTGCACGTCGACGTCATGGACGGGCACTTCGTGCCCAATCTCACCCTGGGGCCACCGGTGGTGCAGTCCCTGCGCCGGCATTCGGGGCTGTTCTTCGACTGCCACCTCATGATGACCAACCCCGGTGACTTCCTGCAGCCGTTCCGCCACGCCGGGGCCGACGGGTGCACGGTGCACGTCGAGGTGGGTGACACCTCTGCGCTGCTGGCCGAGGCGAGGGCTCTCGGTCTCAAAGCGGGACTGGCCCTCAACCCCGAGACTCCCTACGAGGCCATCGACCCCTTCCTGGGTGAGGTGGACCTCATCCTGTGCATGACGGTGCACCCCGGCTTCGGGGGCCAGGCCTTCATCGAGGACGTCGTGCCCAAGATCGCCCGGACCCGGGCCGAGCTCGACCGCCGGGGCCTCGACGTGGCCCTCGAGGTCGACGGTGGCATCGACGAGGACACGGCGGGGTCGGTGGTGCGCGCCGGGGCGCGTGTGCTGGTGGCGGGCTCGGCCGTCTTCGGCGACGAGCGGCCGTGGGAGGCGGCCCGCCGGATCAGGCTCGCCGGCGAGAAAGGCCTGCCGGGGGGGCAAGTAGACTTGTGATCCCATGACAACGGCCTCGACGGAGCCGCCCGCGGCGAGCGAGCTGGACACCGATCTCGCCGCCATGCGCCGGGCGCTTCACCAGGCCGCGTCGGTCCGTGCCCACACCGCCCCCAACCCCTGGGTGGGAGCGGTCGTGGTCAGCGCCGACGGAGCGGTGTTCGACGGGGCCACCGCACCGCCGGGCGGTCCGCACGCCGAGGTGATGGCCCTGCAGGCGGCGGGGGAGCGGGCACGCGGCGCCACGCTGTACGTGACGCTCGAGCCGTGCGCCCACCACGGCCGCACCCCCCCGTGCACCGGCGCCGTCATCGCCTCGGGCGTGGCCCGGGTGGTGGTGGCGCTCGAGGACCCCGACCCCCAGGTGTCGGGCCGCGGCATCGCTGCGCTTCGCGCCGCCGGGATCGCCGTCGAGGTGGGCACCGGTGCGGACGAGGCCGCCGAGCTGCTCGCCGCCTATCTGAAGCACCGCCGCAGCGGTCGTCCCTGGGTGGTGCTCAAGCTGGCCGCCACCATGGACGGGCGCATCGCCGCCCCCGACGGCTCGTCGCGCTGGCTGACGGGCGCCGAGGCCAGAGCCGACGCCCACCGTCTGCGGGCCGAGTCCGATGCCGTGCTCGTGGGGGCGGGCACGGTGCGCGCCGATGACCCCGAGCTCACCGTGCGGGTCGGGCCGGTGCCCGAGCACCAGCCGCTTCGGGTGGTGCTCGGCCAGGTCCCCTCGGGCGCCCGTGTCCACCCCGTGCTCGAGCTGTCGGGTGAGCCCGGCGCCGTGCTCGACGAGCTCGGTGCCAAGGGCGTCCTGCAGGTGCTGATAGAAGGCGGCGCCCGGGTGGCCCACGCCTTCCACGGGGCGGGACTGGTGGACCGCTACGTGCTCTACCTCGCCCCCGCCCTGTCGGGGGGCGACGACGGCGTTCCCCTGTTCCGGGGCGCGGGGGCGGCCACCGTGGACGACCTGTGGCGGGGCCGGCTGGTGTCGGTGGCGCAGCTCGGGCCCGACGTCCGGATCGAGCTCGCCGCAGCCGACCCGAGTGCGCCTGGTGGCGCGGGAGAGGCGGCCTGATGGCCTTCAGTCGTATCGACGACGCCATCGAGGCGATCTCGCGCGGCGAGATCGTGGTGGTGGTCGACGACGAGGACCGCGAGAACGAAGGCGACCTCGTCATGGCGGCCGAAGCCGCCACCCCGGAGAAGATCGCCTTCTTCCTGGCCCACACCTCGGGCGTCATCTGCGTGCCGCTGCTGCCCGAGCGCGCCGACGAGCTCGAGCTCCCCCTCATGGTGAGCGAGAACACCGAGTCGCAGCGCACCGCCTTCACGGTGAGCGTCGACTACCGCCAGGGGACGACGACGGGCATCTCGGCCGAGGACCGGGCGTCGACCATCCACGCCCTCATCGACCCCCACACCCGTCCGGCCGAGCTGAACCGCCCGGGCCACATCTTCCCCCTGCGCTACAGAAGCGGTGGGGTGCTCAAGCGGGCCGGGCACACCGAGGCCACCATCGACCTTGTCACGGCGGCGGGCCTGTACCCCGCCGGAGTCCTGTGCGAGCTCGTGTCGCAGGACAAGACGGGCATGGCGCGGCTCCCCGAGATCGAGCGCTTCGCCGAGCACCACGGGCTGCAGGTCATCTCCATCGCCGGTCTCGTCCGCTACCGCCGGCGCAAGGACAAGCTGGTGAAGTGCATCGCCGGTCCGGCGCACATCCCCACCGAGTTCGGCGACTTCCAGGGATATGTCTACGAGTCCGAGCTCGACGGCGAGCACCACCTCGCCGTGGTGTTCGGCGACGTCCGCGGGCGAAGCGACGTGCTCGTGCGGGTGCACTCGGAGTGCCTCACCGGCGACGTGTTCGGGTCGCTGCGCTGCGACTGCGGGCCCCAGCTTTCCGAGGCGGTGCGCCTCATCGCCGCCGAGGGCTCGGGCGTCATCGTCTACCTGCGCGGCCACGAAGGCCGGGGCATCGGCATCGCCCACAAGCTCCGCGCCTACAACCTCCAAGAGCGCGGCCACGACACCGTCGACGCCAACCTCGAGCTCGGCCTGCCGGTCGACAACCGCGAGTACGGCATCGGCGCCCAGATCCTCGTCGACCTCGGTGTCACCACCATGCGGCTCATGACCAACAACCCCATGAAATACGGGGGCCTCGAGGGCTTCGGCCTCGACATCGTCGATCGCGTGCCGCTCACCGTGCACTCGAACCCCGAGAACATCGAGTACCTGCGCACCAAGCGCGATCGGCTCGGTCACATGCTCGAGGGCCTCGATGACGTCCTCTGACGTCACCGCCCTGCGGGCCGGCGCCGTGCAGGACGTGGCGGCGCGGGTGGGTGCCTCCTACACCGGGACGCCGGGGGGCGAGGCGCGCATCGGGGTGGTGTGCGCCAAGTTCAACGGTGCCATCACCGAGCGCCTCCTCGACGGGGTGCTGGCCGGCCTGGAGGCGAACGGGGTGAAGCCGGCCGCGGTGTCGGTGGCCTGGGTGCCCGGCGCCTTCGAGCTGCCCCTGGTGGCGCGCCGCCTGGCCGAGGCGGGGGGGATGGAGGCGGTGGTGGCGCTCGGTGCGGTGATCCGGGGCGACACCGCCCACTTCGAGTACGTGGCGGGACAGTGCGCGTCGGGCCTGCAGCGCGCCGCACTCGACACGGGGGTACCGATCGTCTTCGGCGTGCTCACCACCGAGACCGTGGAGCAGGCGCTCGAGCGGTCGGGAGAGGGACCCGACAACAAGGGCTACGAGGCGGCGCTCACCGCGCTCGAGATGGTCGACCTGCTCGCCGCCCTGCCGGCGCCGGCCGGCTGAGGACGGCGGCCGTGCTGCGCCTGGTGCTGCCCAAGGGGTCGTTGGAGAAGGCCACGCTCGAGCTCTTCGCCGCCGCCGACCTCGGCGTGGTGCGGCGTTCCGACGTGGACTACCGCGCCACCATCGACGACCCCCGGGTGCAGGAGGTGCGCATCCTGCGTCCGCAGGAGATCCCCGTCTACGTGGCCGAGGGGAAGTTCGACCTGGGCATCACCGGTCGCGACTGGATCGAGGAGACCGGTGCGGAAGTCCTCTCGCTGGGTGAGCTGTCGTATTCCAAGAACACGTCGAGCCCCATCCGGGTGGTGCTGGCCGTGGCGGGCGACTCGCCCGTCCGGCGCCTCGCCGACCTGCCCGCCGGGGCCAGGGTGTCCACCGAATACCCCGAGCTCACCCGACGGGTACTCGAGAAGCAGGGCGTGCACGCCGACATCCGCCTGTCCTACGGGGCGACGGAGGCCAAGGTCCCCGACATCGCCGACGCCGTGGTGGAGATCACCGAGACCGGGCGCGCCCTCGGCGCCGCGGGGCTCCGCATCGTGGAGACGCTCCTCGTGTCGCGTACCGAGCTCATCGCCAATCCCGCCGCCGCCGCCGACCCCGACAAGCGCCTGGCCATGGAGCATCTGCTGACGCTCCTCCAGGGAGCGCTCGAGGCGCGGGGCAAGGTCCTGCTCAAGCTGAACGTGGCCGCCGGGCAGCTCCAGGACATCGTGGACGTCCTGCCCTCTCTGAAGGCGCCGACGGTGTCGGAGCTGTCGGGGGGTGGTGCGTTCGCGGTGGAGACGGTCGTGCCCAAGTCGGAGGTGAACGTCCTCATCCCGGCGCTCAAGGACCGCGGCGCCACCGACATCATCGAGCTGGCGCTGTCCAAGATCGTGCACTGAGGGCGACGGGTCGAGGTGCGGCCGCGCGGTGGTCCCCGGGCACCGGTGATCGGGGTGGTCGACGAATTCGACGAGCCCCGCGGCATCGGGTGGGTGCGGGCTGACGACGGCCGGCGCCTGCTGTTTCACTGCACGGCGGTGGCCGACGGCTCGCGCCGGGTGGCGCAGGGCACCCGCGTGGTGTTCACGGTGGTGGCGGGGCACGGCGGGGAGTACGAAGCCGCCGCCGTCACGCCCGTGACCCCCGTCACCGGCGCGGCGCCTGCCTGAGGCGCCGGGCGGCCAGCCTGCCCGGCCGCCTCGATGCGCCCGGCCGCCACGATGACCCCGGTCGTCACGGCCGACCGAGGTCAGGTGGTGCTGTCCTCCTCGCCGGGGCGACCGCCGATCTGCACGAAGGCCAGGCGGATCTGCATGAGCGCGTCCCGCAGCGACGGTTCGGCGTCGCCCAGCCTCCCGGCCAGCCCCTCGACGAGCACACCCATGGCGTCCACCGCCAGGCGGGCCTGATCGAGACGGGGCGGCTGCTGCGACAGGTGGATGGCGGCCAGCTCGAACAGGCCGTAGGCATGGTTGGCCACCACCACCTCGGCCGGGGTCCCGAGCAGCTGGCCGCGCAGCTCCTCGAGGCGTGCCTGCATCTCGGCCTGCTCCTCGGGGGAGAGGTCGTCGAACCCGGCGCCGTCGCCGGCGTCGCCGGGGGGTGCGGAGGGGGGACCGGGGGTGCCCGGCCCAGCCGGCGGGGCCTCGCGGCTGACGCGGTGCTCGCCTTCAGGTGTCCACAGGGTGCTCACCCTGGTAGCGTAGAACTTCGAGTCAACAAGGAAAGCGGGGTCGCGCCACCCGGCGCACCCCCACCCGCCACCGGTCACGGTGCGTCGGGTCGCACGGTGGTCCGTCACTGAGGACACCCGGGGGGCAGCGGCCACGCTTCCGATGATGGCTCCGGGGAGATCCGGAGCCCTGAAACAACGGGAGTGATGCCGCATCGCCACACCGACGACGACCAACGAGCCCAGGATCAACGACCGCATCCGCGCACGCGACGTGCGACTGGTGGACCCGGAGGGCCAGCAGCTCGGGATACGGCCCTTGCCCGAGGCCCTCACCATCGCCCGGCAGCTCGACCTGGATCTTGTCGAGGTGGCACCACTGGCGAACCCGCCGGTGTGCCGCATCATGGACTACGGCAAGTACAAGTTCGACGAGGCCCAGAAGGCGAAGGAGTCCAGGCGCAAGACCACCAGCGTCGGGATCAAGGAGATGAAGTACCGGCCCAAGATCGGGCCCGGCGACTTCGACACCAAGACCCGGCAGGTGACCAAGTTCCTGAACGAGGGCCACAAGGTGAAGGTCACGATCATGTTCCGGGGCCGCGAGGTGTTCCACCCCGAGTTGGGGAAGAAGATCCTCGACCGGGTGGCGGAGCACGTCGACGGGATGGCCAGGGTGGAGTCAGAACCCAGGCTCGACGGACGCAACATGGTGATGGTGCTGGCGCCGGACAAGCGGGCCAAACAGGCGGCGGCGGCACGGGCGGCCCACGACGAGGACGGGGAGGACGCCGGGCCGCAGGCCAACGGCGGGGCACCCGCCGAGGCGGCGGGCGCGGGCCCCGAGGCGACACCGCCTCCGGGCGAGGAAGGACGATGACATGCCGAAGATGAAGACCGACCGGGGCGCGGCGAAGCGTTTCAAGATCACCGGGACGGGCAAGCTGCGCCGGCGCCAGGCCAACCGGTCGCACCTCCTCGAGAAGAAGTCGAGCGTGCGCACCCGGCGGCTCGGGCGCGAGGTCGACGTGGCACCCGCGGATCGCCGCGAGGTGCGGCGCCTGCTCGGGCGCTGACCCCGGCGGTGCGAGGCGGCCGTTTGCACGGTCGCCGGGCGCCAGCGCCGCAACCGATTCTTGTCCACGAAAGGAGCTCGTCATGGCCAGGGTGAAGAGAGCCATCAACGGGAAGAAGCACCGCCGGGCGGTCCTCGAGCAGGCGGAGGGCTACTACGGCAACCGCAGCCGGAGCTTCCGGTCCGCCAACGAGGCGGTCATGCACTCGCTGCAGTACGCGTACCGCGACCGCCGGGCGCGCAAGGGCGACTTCCGTCGCCTGTGGATCCAGCGCATCAACGCCGCCGCCCGCGTCAACGGCACCAGCTACAGCCGGCTCATCGCCGGCCTGCGCCACGCCGAGGTCGAGGTCGACCGCAAGGTCCTGGCCGACCTGGCCGTCACCGATCCCGAGGCCTTCGCCCGGCTCGTCGGGGTGGCCAACGCCGCCCTGGCCGAGCATGTGCCGGTGGCGGCGGAGGCCGGGCAGACGTCCTGACCAGCGCGCTCGCCTTCTCGCACCAGCGGGTCCAGCGCCTGCGGCGACTGCTGCGCCGGCGCAGCGTGCGCCGCTCCGAGAAGGTGTTCGTCGTCGAGGGCGTCAAGCTCCTGCGGGCGGCGCTGGACGCGGGGGCACCGCTCGAGTCGGTCTTCGTGGACGCGGCCGCGCGCAGCGATCCGGCCGTCGCCGGCGTGGTGGCCGAGGCACTCGGCCGGGGGGCGCGCGTCTTCGATCTCGCACCCGGTGTCCTCGAACGCGTGGCGGACACGGTCACGCCCCAGCCCGTGCTGGCGCTCGTGGGGATGCCCGAGGCCACGCTCGACGAGCTGGCCCGAGCCACGTTCGTGGTGGTGTGCGCCGAGGTGCGCGACCCGGGCAACGCCGGGGCCGTCATACGCGTCGCCGACGCGGCGGGGGCCGACGCCGTGGTGTGCTGCGAGGGGACGGTCGACCCGTTCAACCCCAAGACCGTGCGGGCCTCGGCCGGATCCGTCCTCCACCTGCCGGTGGTGGTGGCGGGGGAGGCCGGCGACGTCCTCGACGAGCTCGGACGGGCCGGTCTGGTCCGGGTGGCGGCGGTGGCGCGCGGCGGCGAGCCCTACACGGGCGTCGACCTGACGGCGCGCCTCGCCCTCGTCCTCGGCAACGAGGCGAGCGGGGTGCCGGCCCGTCTCGACGGGCGCATCGACGTTCGCGTCACCATCCCCATGGCGGGCGGGGCCGAGTCCCTGAACGTGTCGACGGCGGCAGCGGTGCTGTGCTTCGAGGCGGCGCGCCGGCGTTCTAACCTGCTCGCCATGGAGGACGCCCGATGACGCCGCCGGCGGCTGCCGGCGAGGGCGCCACCCCCGTCCCCGCCCTCGATCCCGACACCCTGGTGGCGACGGCGACGCGGCGCGTGGCGGACGCGGGGTCGCTGTCGGACCTCGAGGAGGCCCGCACCGAGCTGCTCGGCAAGCGCTCCGCCATGACCGCGGCGCGTCAGGCCCTCGCCGCCCTCGACGGCGCGGCGCGCCCCGAGGCGGGGCGTGCGCTCAACGACGCTCGCCGGCGGGTGGAGGGGCTGCTCGAGGGTCGCCGCGCCGAGCTGGAGGCGGGGGAGCGGACGCGGCGGCTCGAGGCCGAACGGCTCGATCTCACCGAGGTGGGGGCGCCGCCGGTCGGTCGGCTCCACCTCGTGCAGCGCACCCGCGACGAGCTCGAGGACGTCTTCGTGGGGATGGGCTTCGTCGTGGCCGAGGGGCCCGAGGCCGAAACGGACTGGTACAACTTCGAGGCGCTGCACATGCCGCCCGCCCATCCGGCGCGCGGCATGTGGGACACGCTCTACCTGGAGTTGGGCGAGCCCGAGACGGTGCTCATGCGCACCCACACCTCACCCGTGCAGATCCGCCTCATGCAGGCCCAGGGGCCTCCCATCTACGCCGTCATGCCCGGGACCTGCTATCGGCGCGACACGCCCGACGCCCGCCACATCCCCACGTTCCACCAGATCGAGGGTCTCGTCGTCGACCGCGGCATCAGCTTCGCCGACCTGGCCGGCACCATCGAGACCTTCACCGCCGCCTACTTCGGCGCCGACATCTGTGCCCGGCTCCGCCCGTCGTACTTCCCCTTCACCGAGCCCTCGGCCGAGTTCGAGATCACGTGCACCATCTGCAAGGGCGACGGGTGCCGCACGTGCTCGCACACGGGGTGGATCGAGCTGGGCGGGTGCGGCATGGTCGATCCCGCCGTGCTGGCGGCGGTGGGCATCGACGCCGAGGAGTGGACCGGGTTCGCCTTCGGGTTCGGGATCGACCGCTGCGCGCAGATGCGCCACGAGATCCCCGACATGCGCATCCTGCTCGAGAACGACGTCCGCGTCCTGCGGCAGACCTGAGGCCTTCGTGCGCGTCCCGCTGTCGTGGCTGTGTGACTTCGCCCCCTTCGGTGGCGACGCCGCCGCGCTCGCCACCTCCCTCGACGAGCTGGGCCTCGTGGTGGAGGAGGTCCAGCGGGTGGGCGAGGGGCTCGGCGACGTCGTGCTGGCCCGCGTCGTGGAGATCGCCGCCATCCCGGGTGCGGACCGGATCCGCCGGGTGGTGGTGGACGCCGGGGACGGCCCGGTGGAGGTGGTGTGCGGGGCCTGGAACTTCGCCGCCGGGGACGTGGTGCCTCTCGCCCCGGTGGGATCGGTCCTGCCCGGCGGGTTCGAGATCGCCAGGCGCACGATGAAGGGCGTGGTGTCCAACGGCATGCTGTGCTCGGGACGCGAGCTCGGGCTGTCCGAGGACCACGAAGGCATCCTGATCCTCGGGGGAGACGGCGGCGCACCGGTGTCCGACGCTGCTGCGGGCGCCGGCGCCGACGCGGGGCAGACGGGCGGGCCCGACGGCTGGGTGCCGGGCCGTCCTCTGGTGGAGGTGCTCGGGGTCACTCCCGACGTCGTGTTCGACATCGCCGTCGAGGCCAACCGTCCCGACGCCTGGTGTGTGGCGGGGGTGGCGCGCGACCTCGCCGCCGCCCTGCGCCTCCCGTTCGCGCTGCCCGAGCCCGTGGCTCCGCCTGTGGCCGGCGACGCGCCGGTGGCCGGGCTGGCCACGGTGGAGGTGGCCGACCCCGACCTGTGTCCGCGTTTCACGGCCCGGGTGCTGCTCGGGGTGCAGGTGGCCCCCTCGCCGCCGTGGATGGCGCGGCGATTGACCCTGGCGGGCATGCGGCCCATCAACAACGTGGTCGACGCCTCGAACTACGTCATGCTCGATCTGGGCCAGCCCACCCACCCCTACGACCTCGACCGCGTCGGCGGCGAAGGGCTGCGGGTGCGCGCCGCGCGGCCGGGGGAGGCGGTCACCACCCTCGACGGCGTGGAGCGCGGCACAGGGGAGCGTTCGGTCGGTCCCGGCGACGATCGCCGCGACTGCCTCATCTGCGACGCCCACGACGTGCCCGTCGGGATCGGTGGGGTGATGGGCGGCGCCAGCAGCGAGATCTCCGATCAGACGAGCCGGGTGCTGCTGGAGGCGGCCTACTTCGCCCCCATGGCCATCGCCCGCACTGCCAAGCGCCTGGGGCTACGCACCGAGGCGTCGGCCCGTTTCGAACGGGGCTGTGACCCCGAGGGGATCGACCGGGCCGCCCTGCGCCTGTGCGAGCTGCTCGGTGCCACGGCCGGAGACTCGTACCGCCTGGCCGACGGCGTCATCGACGTGCGCGGTCCCGTGCCGGCGCCGGCGCGCGTGGCGGTGCGCACCGCACGGGTCAACGCCGTGCTCGGCAGCGACCTCGAAGACGAGCAGATCGCCGGCTACCTCACGCCCATCGGGTTCGCCCTGCAGCCGCTCGAGCCCGGGGTGGTCGAGGTCACGGTGCCCACCTTCCGCCCCGACACCGAGCGCGAGATCGACGTCATCGAGGAGGTGGCGCGCCACCACGGCTACGCCCGCCTTCCCCGCCGACGCCCCCATCCCCCCCAGGTGGGCCGGCTCACCCCGTACCAACTGGACCGCCGGGTTGCGCGCCGGGCCATGGCCGGGCTCGGGGCGCACGAGGCGTGGACGCCGTCGCTGTTGGCCCCCGACGACCACGGGCGGGTGGGGCTCGCCGGTGGGGTCCGCGTGGCGAACCCCCTCACCCCCGACGAGAGCGTGCTGCGCCAGAGCCTGCTGCCGGGGATGGTGCGGGCCATCGCCTTCAACACCGACCGGCGCAATCCCGACGTCCGGCTGTTCGAGATCGGCCACGTCTTCCCGCCCCCCGACGACGGGCGCCTGGCGGCTGCCCAACTCCACGACGGGGTCACGGTGATCGACGAGCGCGAGGTCCTGGGCGTGGCCTTGGCGGGCGAGGGCGACGACGCCCGGGCCGGCGCCGAGGCGTGGCTCGTGCTGGCCGACACGCTCGGGATCCGGGGCGTGGCCGTGGTGGGCGACACCGAGCACCCGCCTGCGGGCCTGCACCCCACCCGCTCGGCCCGTCTCGTGCTGGGTGGCACCGGAGACGCCGGAGGCCGCCCCGTCGGGGTGGTGGGGGAAGTCGATCCGGACGTGCTGGTGGCGTTCGGGCTCGACGGCGAGCGCCGGCGGGTGGGATGGCTCGAGGTGGACCTGGGGGCGGTGCTGGTGGAGGCGCCCCGGCGCAGCCCGCTGCTGGAGCCGGTGAGCCGCTTTCCGTCGAGCGACATCGACCTGGCCTTCGTGGTGGACGAGGGCGTGTCCGCCGGGTCGGTGGCGGAGACCCTGCGCAGAGCAGGCGGCACCCTGCTCGAGTCCCTCGTGCTCTTCGACGTCTACCGGGGCGTGGGAACCACCCAAGGGGCGCGCAGCCTGGCCTTCCGCCTGCGTTTCTGTGCCCCGGACCGCACGCTCACCGATGTCGAGGTGGGCGAGCTGCGTGCCCGGTGCATCGCCGAGGTGGAGCAGGAGCACGGAGGACACCTCCGCGCCTGAGCGGCCGACGTGCGCCCGGAGCGAGGGCGCGGGTACCGTCGCCGTCAGATGTCGAGCGTCGAGGTGACGGGCCGGGTCCTCCCGTGGGAGTCACGATGAACCCCGCGCTGCTGGCCGACGCCATCTCGCCCCCGGTCCGGCTCCACACCCTGCTCTTCGGGTGGCAGACCGACGGCCTCAGCCTGGTGGCCATGGCCATCGAGCTCGCTCTGGCCGCCTGGTACGTGGTGTCGGTGCGGCGACTGGCCCGACGGGGCCGGCGGTGGTCGCGGTGGCGGACGGCGTCGTTCCTGGGCGCGACGTTGCTCGTGGTGGTGGCCGTCCAGTCCGGGTTGGCCGCCTACGACGACCAGGTGTTCGCCGCGCACGTGGTGCAGCACCTGCTGCTCATGAACTTCGCGCCCGTGCTCTACGCCCTGGGCGCGCCCATGACACTCGCCCTGCAGGCCTCAAACCGCCCCACCCAGCAGCGGCTGCTGCGCATCCTGCACTACCCGCTGATCGAGTTCGTCACCAATCCCGTGGTCGTGGTGACG
>JBEKVE010000086.1:0-13416 GCA_049514335.1 Acidimicrobiales bacterium | reverse complement strand
CGCCTCTTCGGCGGTGGCCTCCACCCGCGTGACGCGGGGATCGATGACGAGGTCGCGCACGTGCGGGTCGGCGGCCCGCACCTCGGCCCCCAGGGTGACCAGGCGCTCGGCCACGGCGATGGCGGGCGACTCCCGGGCATCGGCGGTGTTGCGCTTGAAGGCGAGCCCGAGGATGAGCACGCGACTGCCGTGCACGGCGCGGCCCTTGGCGTTGAGGGCGAGCATGAGCCGGCGGACCACGTAGTCGGGCATGTGCTCGTTGATGTCGTTGGCGAGCTCGATGAAGCGGAAGCTCTGCCCGATGGTGCGGCGGACCTTCCACGACAGGTAGGAGGGGTCGATGGGAAGGCAGTGCCCGCCCACGCCGGGCCCGGGGCGGAAGGGCATGAAGCCGAAGGGCTTTGTCGAGGCGGCATCGATCGCCTCCCACACGTCGACGTCGAGGGCCTGGGCGAACACGGCCAGCTCGTTCACGAGCGCGATGTTCACGTGGCGGAAGGTGTTCTCGAGGAGCTTGGCCAGCTCGGCCACCTTGGGGCTCGACACAGCCACGGTGGTGTCGCACAGCATGTCGTAGAACGAGCGCACGGCGTCGAGCGAGGCGTCGTCCACACCCGAGACCACCTTGGGCGTGTTGACGATGTTCCATTCGCGGCTGCCAGGGTCGATGCGCTCGGGGCTGTAGCCCAGATGGAAGTCGGCACCCACCCGGAGGCCGGATCGCTCCTCGAGGATCTGCCCCACCAGCTCGGTCGTGGTGCCCGGATAGGTGGTGGACTCGAGGATGACGGTGGCGCCGGGACGGAGGTGTGCGGCCAGGGTCCGGGCCGACTCCTCGATGAACGACAGGTCGGGCACCCCCTCGCGCAGTGGCGTCGGCACGGTGATGACGGCGATGTCGAAGCCCGCGCAGGCGCCGGGGTCGTCGGACGCGGTGTAGCGCCCCGTGGCCCGGCTGGCGGCCAGCTGCTCGTCGGTGACGTCCTCGATGTAGGACTCACACCGGCTCAGGCGGCCGATGCGGACGGCGTCGGTGTCGATGCCGACCACGTCGAACCCGACATCGACGGCGCGCAGCGCCAGCGACAGCCCCACGTAGCCCTGGCCGAGGACGGCGACTCGTGCAGGGGAACCGCTCATGGCTCGCTCGACTCCGGTTCAGGATCATCGCCGCAGGTGGACGATACGAAATCGTACCGGTCCCGTCGCGCTACCCCGGGCAGGAGAACAGACCGCCGGGCCGTGCCGGTCTCAGCGTGCGCTGTGCGCTGCCCGCCGGGCGAGCGTGACGGTCGGGGCCAGCAGGCCGTCGATGTTGCCGTTGGCGGAGGCGGCGGCGCCGGCCAGGTAGGGCAGGCCGTAGCGCCACTCGATGGAGTGAAGGACCCCCACCGTGTCCACCGTCGTCCGGACCTTGGGCCGGGTCACCTCGTTGACGGCGCTCACCACCACGGTGGCGACGTGCCCTCCGTCGCCCCCGTTGATGCCGCTGGCGTCGGTGGCGAGCGACTCGTCCCACTCGATGACGATCTGGCCACCCGCCCGGTACCACGCTGTCGCCTGCACGCTCGGGATGAAGCTCGACAGGAACGCATTCTGACCTGTGAGCGACGCCGCTTCGGTGGTCTCGCCGTCACCGTCGTCCATGACGTTGGGCGTGAACCACACGAAGTCCGGTGGATGGGCGCTGTTCAGAGCGGTGCTCAGCGCGGTGGCGCTGGCCACGGTGATCGACGTGTCGGGGAAGTACTCCCACGGGTCGTGGTGCACGACGTAATAGCCCGAGTCGGCGCTCGGGTGGGCGGGCAGGTCCTCGGCGAAGGCCTCCGCCGTGTACCCCGCCGCGTGGAGCTGGTCGGCCACGGTCCGCACCGACGGGAAGGAGTGGCTGGACGGGGAGCCGTCGTCGGTGACGCCCTCCGTGGAGCCGCTCACCAGGGCGAGGTAGTTGGGCAGGGAGGGATGGCCGGCGGCGTAGCTCTTGGTGGCGAGCCCGTTGTGCTTGGCCAGGGCCTTGGCGAAGGGCTCGTTCCTCTTGCCCATGACCTGCTTGTAGCTCGTGTTCTCCATCATGACGACCATGACGTGGGGCGGCGCCGCCGCCGATGACGCCGTGGCCGGTGCGGGGCCACCCAGGGCCGGGGACGAGGCCAGGGCGACCAGTGCGCCGGTGGCCAGCGCCACGGCCGAGGCCACGGTGCCCCCGAACCGGGCGCGCCCACGCCACCGCTCACAGAACCCCCCGCCCCGCTCCTGCCCTGCCGGTGCTCGGCCCATCGGACCCCCCCTGACCGCATCCGCCACACCGAGCTTAGGTTCGGACGGCCCCGAGACCAACGGGGCGGGGTTTGCCGTCTTCCGGGCCCCTGAACGGTGACGGTCGGCGCACGGAATGCCGCGCCATGCCGGCTCGACCAACTCCGACCACCTCCGGGCAGCTCCGGGCAGCTCAGCGGGGTCGTTGAGGGACAGTTGATACCTGGTTGGCCACCTGGTGAGGTCGGAACCTCATGATGAGTGCTGAGCCCAGGTCTACAGCCCCGGATTTCCCGTGCCAGCGCACGGGACGACGCAGGGGGCCGTGGATGCACCAACTATCTCGATCGGAGGCATCGAGCCATGGCACGACGGTCGACGCCTCACGGGGGATCGAACGCCCACGGCCCGCTCTCGGGCCTGGACCTCGTCATCGGTGCCCCCAAGCGCGGGCGCCGGCCGACCAGGGGTGCTCCCGCCCACGGGGCCGGTCCCGCCTCGCACCGCCGGCGGCGGTGGCTGCGGCGCGCGCTGCGCTTCGGGGCGGCGGGGCTCGTCTCATCGGGCGGCGCGGTGATGGGCGTGTCGATGTCCGCCTACGGGACGTCGAGTGCCCCCCACGTCATGGTCATCATGATGGAGAACCAGAACCTGACCGACGTCGTGGGCCAGTCGGCGTGGCCCTACACCAACAGCCTCATCAGCCATGGCGGTCTCGACACCCAGAGCTTCTCGATGCAGACCGGCAGCCTGCCCAACTACCTGGCCCTCGTGAGCGGCTCCACCCAGGGGATCAATCCCGACGACACGCCGGCCCAGGACAGCTTCCCGAACACCCCCACCCTGGCCGACCAGCTGGTGGCGTCGGGGTACACCGTCAAGGGCTACGCCGAGGACCTGCCGGCCGACCCCGCCGCCGACTCGGGCGACTACGTGGTGCGGCACAACCCGTGGCCGTACTTCCCGAACGCCGACATCGCGGTGGCTGATTCCAGCGCGCTGATCTCAGACCTCGACAGCGCCAGCGCACCGGACTTCGTGTGGTACTCGCCCAGCGACACCGACGACGGCGACGGCGACTCGGCCCAGACCGCCGACACCTTCCTGTCCACCCTCGTCCCCGCCGTCGAGGCCACACCGTGGTACTCGGCGGGCGGTCAGATCGTCATCGAGTGGGACGAGTCGTCTGACCAGACGACCGGCATCAACGGCACGGTGGGCGGCGGGAACATCCCCACCATCGTGGTCAGCGCGGCGCTGGCAGCCCACCCGCAGCAGATCGCCACGCAGGTGGACACGGTGGGCGTCCTGCACTCCATCGAGGACCTCTACGGCCTGGCGCACCTCGGCGGCTCGGCTGCCGACGGCAGCATCGACTCGCTGCTCGACGCCGGGGGCGCCTCGACCACCACGACGGTGGCACCCACCACGACAGCCGCGCCCACCACCACGGCCGCGCCCACCACCACCTCGGTGTCGAGCACGACGACGCAGGGGGGATCGTCCACGACTGTGGCGTCGACGCCGACGACCACCGGTGCGACCACCACGACCACCGTCACGGCCACGACGGGCGCCAAGACCACGACCACCACCGCGCTCAAGGCGGCGGCGGCCCAGGCGAGCGCGAGCGGAGGCTCCGACGACCCGTCGACTCCGGACGGGGTGGGTTCGGTGTCGGCGCCCTCGAGCGCCCTCGCCTTCACCGGCACGGGTGGGGGAGTGAGCACCTTGTGCATCGTCGGTGCGGGGCTGGTCCTCATCGGCATCGCACTGTTCGGCTTGGTGGGAACGCCCCGCCGACGCCTGGCACGGTTGGCGGTGGCCGTCGGTGGCGGGTCGACCCTGTCGGCGGCGTCGCCCGGTCGGCTCCCGCTGCGGGTGCAGCCCAGCGACCTGTGGCTCCGCCCACCGTCCTGATCGCGGCGTCGGTCCTGGCGCCCTCGGCGGCGTCCTGATCCCGCTGTCCTGACCGGCCCGCCTCCGACCGGGCCGTAGCGACCGCGACCGGTCCCCGTGTCGCATGGTGCACCCGATGTCGGCAGAATGGCGGCCGTGAGCAACCCGACAGCGCCGTTCGATGCCGGATCGACAGCCGGGTGGGCGCAGCGGTGCTCCGGTCGATGAGCGAGACGACGCCCGGTCCCCCGGGGGGTCGAGTCGACACCGCCACCGCTGACGCCTCCACGTCCGATGCCTCACCCCGGGTCTCCCCCCTCCGGGGCGCCGGCGTCGACGTCGACGTCCGGCGCGTGGGGCGCGTCGTGGTGGGGTTGCTCCTGGTCGGGCTGGCCGTGCTGGTCGTCGTGCTCTTCGTGGCGGGTGCGCACCGCAACCAACAGATCGACGAGCTGCACGGGCGCGGCGTGCACGTCGAGGTCACCGTGTCGGGGTGCATGGGACTGCTCGGCGGGAGTGGGAGCAACGCCGCCGGCTACCAGTGCAGCGGCACCTACACCTTGGCGGGGCACCGGTACCAGGAGGCCATCCCCGGCGACACGTTCTACCGGGTCGGGACGCGGATCCCGTCGGTCGCCGTTCCCGGCGACCCCGCCCTGCTCACCACGGCCCGGGCCGCTGCAGGAGAGCGGTCGTCGGCCAAGGTCTTCTTCCTCCCCGGGGTCCTCGCCCTCGTCCTGGTGGTGATGATGGCGGCCATCGTCGTGGTGCCGCGCCGGGGTCGGACCCGCCCCTCCACGCCGTCGGCGGCGACGTAGCGGACGGAGCGCGCCGTGCCCGCACCCTCGGTGTCGCTCTCCCGACACGTCCGCACCGTCGCCGTGGGCGCAGCGGCCGTCGTTGTGGTGTGCGTGCTCCTCGCCGGGTGCGGGCCGTCACCGGCGGGATCCGGCGCCACCACCACGTCGCGCCCCCCCTCGTCGGGTGGGTCCGGTCCCACCTCGCCGAGCGCGCTGGTCGACCCGTTCATGGGCACCGGGGTGGGCGGCGCCAGTGTGGGGGAGATCGACACCTTCCCCGGGGCGGACGCCCCCTTCGGCATGGTGCAGTGGAGCCCCGACACCACCCCCGACCGGCCGTCGGGGGGCGGGTACGCCTATGCGGACTCCCAGGTCACCGGCTTCAGCCTCACCCACATGAGCGGGCCCGGCTGCCCCATCTACGGCGACGTGCCCATCCTGCCCACGGTGGGCGCCGTCGGGAGCGATCCCGACCTGACGGCGTCGTCGTTCTCGCACAGCACCGAGGTCGCCCACCCCGGCAGCTACGCCGTGACGGTCGGCGGGGTGCGGGTCGAGCTGGCGGTGACGGCGCGCGCTGGGCTCGGTCGCTTCACCTTCCCCGGCTCCGGCGCCCACCACGTGCTGTTCAAGGTGGACGACAGTGCCGACGGCTCGGCGTCCTCGGCCATCGCCATCGTCGGCGACCGGGAGGTCGACGGCTCGGTGGTGAGCGGGGGTTTCTGCCAGACGTCGGGCAACTACCACCTCTACTTCGCGGCGCGCTTCGACACGCCTTTCTCGGGGTTCGGCACCTGGGACAGCTCGGCGGTCGATGCCGGGTCTCGCACGAGCACCAAGCCGCAGACCGGGGGCTACGTCACCTTCGGCTCCGCCACCCGCGTGGTCGAGATGCAGGTGGGCGTGTCCTTCGTGAGTGCCGCCGGGGCCGAGGCCAATCTCGCCGCCGAGCAGCCGGGATGGAGCATCGGGGGACTCGAGCAGCGCGACACCGCTTCATGGAACCGCATCCTGGGACGCATCCAGGTGGGTGGCGGCAGCGTGGGGGACGAGCGGACCTTCTATTCGGCGCTCTACCACTCGCTCCTGCACCCGAACGTCTTCGACGACGACGACGGCGACTACGTCGGGTTCGACGGCAAGGTGCACGTGGCGGCGGGGTACACGCAGTACACCAACTTCTCCGAATGGGACATCTACCGGAGCGAGGTCGCTCTCCTCGCCACGGTGGCGCCGCAGCAGACGAGCGACATGGTCACCTCGTTGCTCGCCGACGCCGCCCAGGGGGGCGCGCTGCCCAAGTGGGCGGTGGCCAATCTGGATGCCGCCCAGCAGAACGGCGACTCGGCCGACCCCATCATCGCCTCCGCCTACGCCTTCGGCGCCCGTGCCTTCGACGTCCAGCAGGCGCTGGCCGACATGGTGACGGGCGCCACGGATGCGACCGCCACCAACGGCACCTACCCCGAGCGCCAGGACCTGGCCCAGTACCTGTCCCAGGGGTACGTCGATGCCGATGTCCACGACCTCACGTCGTCGGACTACACCGTGGGCGGCTCCGAGACCCTCGAGTACGCCATCGACGACTTCGCCGTGTCGCAGTTCGCCCAGGCCACGGACGACGCCGCCACCTACGCCACCTTCATCACCCGGGCCCAGAACTGGAGCCACCTCGTCGACCCCGCCGTCGGCTACCTCGAGGCGCGCCGTGCCGACGGCACGTTCCCGCCCGGACCCGCCTTCCAACCGTCGTCCCAGGCCGACGTGGGACAGGTGGGCTGGGAGGAAGGCAACGCCATCCAGTACACCTGGAGCGTCCCTCAGAACCTTGCCGGTCTGTTCGGTGCCCTGGGGGGAAACCAGGCCGTCGTGGCCAAGCTGAACACGTTCTTCACCAAGCTCAACACCAGCCGCAAGCAGCCCTACGACTGGGCCGGCAACGAGCCGTCCATGGGCATCCCCTTCGAGTACGACTACGCCGGCGCGCCGTGGCGCACGCAGTCGGTGGTGCGCCGCATCGAGACGTCGCTGTACTCCGCCACACCGCAGGGAGAGCCCGGCAACGACGACCTGGGTGCGTTGTCGTCGTGGTACGTGTGGGCGGCCATCGGGATGTACCCCGAGGTGCCGGGCCGAGGAGAGCTCGCACTCGGCAGCCCCCTCTTCCCCCACGTCACAGTGGCGCTGGCCGGGGGCCGGTCGATCGTGATCGACGCCCCCGGCGCCGACGCGGCAACCCCGTACGTGCGCAGCCTGACGGCGTCGGGCCTCGCCGCCGGCGCCAACGTCTGTGTGCCCGCTTCGGCCACGGGCCCCGTCGCCTACGACTGTCCATGGCTGCCGGCATCGGTGACGGAGACCGGTGCGAAGCTCGACTTCACCATGGGCCGGTCCCCCGACACCACGTGGGGGAGTTCGGCCGCCGAGGCGCCACCGTCGTTCCCCGCCCCGGGCGGCTGAGGCCACGCCACCACGAGAGACGGGCCGCCGACCCCTCGCACCGGAGGCACTGTTGAGCGAAGATGGGCCCATGGGTGAAGACGGGCGGATGGGTGACGCTGGTCCGGTAGGTGACGACGCCTCGGTGACGACCATGGAGGCGCTCGCCGCGCAGGTCCGGGTCGCCCTGGGAGAGGCCGACCTGTCCGCCTACGCCGAGTTGCTCCATCCCGATGTGCACTGGGGACCGCCCGGGGCGCGTCGGGCGACGTGCCGCAACCGCGGCGACGTGCTGGCCTGGTACGGCAAGGGTAAGGAGGCGGGCGTGCGGGCCGACGTCTCCGACGTGGTCGTGCTCGGGGACCGTCTGCTCGTCTCGCTGATGGTCAGGGGCGCGGCCGGTGCCGAGCAGAGCGGCCCAGCGGTTCCGCGGTGGCAGGTGCTCACCGTGGAGGGAGCCCACATCGTGGACATCGTGGGCTTCGACGACCGGGACGAAGCCGTGGCCTTCGCCGGTGAGCCTCCCTCCACCCCCGGCCGGCGGCGATCCTGAGCGACGTGCTGGGCTACCCTGCCGGCCATGGCCGACACGTTGAGCGTCACACGAGACATCGCAGCACCGGCGCAGCAGGTGTGGGGAATGGTCTCGGACCTTCCCCGGATGGGTGAGTGGTCACCGGAGAACGACGGTGCCACGTGGCTCAAGGGTGCGACCGGTCCCACACCCGGTGCCACGTTCGAGGGCAAGAACCACAACGGAAAGAAGCGGTGGGCGACCAACGGCACCATCGTCGACGTCGAGCCGGGGCGCCTGTTCACCTTCCGCATCAACGTGAAGGGGTTCCAGGTGGCGGAGTGGCGCTATGCGTTCGAGACGACCCAGGAGGGCTGCCGGGTCACCGAGACGTGGATCGACCGACGCGGGAGGCTGGCCAAGGCACTCGGCAAGCCGGTCAGCGGCGTCGCCGACCGTGCTGCGCACAACCGCATGACGATGGAGCGGACGCTCGACAACCTGAAGGCGGCGGCGGAAGGCGCGTCCGCTCCCGGTTGACGGGCCTGGCGCCACGAGCAGGCGCCCCCGCCGCGATCAGGCCACGGTGCGCCGGCGGGCTCAGAGGTCGTTGTTCGGAATGTCGAGGTACCAGCGGCCGCCGACCATGGTGCACGGAGCGAGCGAGTAGCTGTTGTTCGTGGTGCTCGGGCTCTGCGCCGCCACTGCGGTCGTGTACAGCGTGTCGAAGGTGGAGCCGGGAGCCGAGAAGAGCGCGGCGGGGTCGCTGTTCGTCGTGCAGCGAGGCTTCTCCCCCGGATTGCAGTAGGTGCCGGTGAGCCCGACGAGCGCCCTGTCCCCGTCGATGACGACGTAGCCGAGCGCGAAGTGGGAGAACGAGGTGCCGTTGCCCGACGCCGCGCCACTGAGGGCCTGCCGGCACGTCGCCTGACCGGCGGGCTCGATGAGCGGGCACAGGCTCCGCAGGTTCCCGCCGTTGAGGGCGTCGATATAGGACTGCACCACGCTCCCGGGAGAGCCGTGCCCCGGAGATTGTGACTCGGGAGCGACGACGCTCACGCCCGATCCGAGTGCCTTCGCCCACGGCGGGCTCGACGACCCACCGCCGCACGCAGCCGTCACGACGGTGCACGCCAGAGCGGACAGGACCACCACGACGCGCCGGCCCTGGCCTTCGTTCCTCGCAGGAAGCCCACCCATGGCGCCACCTCCACGGCCCGAGGCGGGCCGCTTCCACCGTAGCCCCGGGCGCTTCTTCGGCCGCCACCATCGCCCGGGTCGTGCATCTCCTGCGCCGGCGCGGTCGCCACGGCGCGGCACGGGATAGTGTGCGCCGCGGTCGTGGTGCCGGGACCGGGCGGGTGTCGGCACGGTCGGCCAGAGGGGGAGCGATGAGACGACGACGGCTTTCGGTCTTGGTGCTCACCGCCGCGCTGACCTCGTTGCTGGCGGCGTGCTCTTCATCCTCGAGCCCGACGGAGCCCTCCGCCTTGTCGCGGCCCGGCCCGTACCCGGTGGGCGTGACCACGCTCGATCTGGGGTCGGCGGGACAGTACGGGGAGCGCCTGGCCACCGTCTTCTATCCGGCAGGCGCGTCCACGCTGACCGGGCACGCCCTGTTCAGCTACAAGCTGGCCGCGCCGCTGCCGCAGGCGCTCGTGGCCATCGTCCCCGCCCGCTACAACCCCACCATCACCGTCGACGCCCACGTCGACGCACCCGGAGCCCGCAGC
Organism: Acidimicrobiales bacterium; assembly: GCA_049514335.1. Lineage (GTDB taxonomy): Bacteria > Actinomycetota > Acidimicrobiia > Acidimicrobiales > UBA8190 > JBEKVE01. The sequence continues at coordinate 3,775 of JBEKVE010000086.1, read as the reverse complement.
GGGCCGTTTCCCATCGTCCTCTTCAGCCACGGATTCGGCGCCTCGCGCCTGTACTACTCCCACCTGCTGACGGGCATCGCCTCGTGGGGGTTCGTCGTCGTGTCGGCCGACTACCTCGAACGGGGGCTCTTGGCCCAGGTGACCCACCCGGTCACGGCGGACACGCCCGCCCAGGACCTGCGGACGATGTTCTCCTCACTGTCCGCCACCGAGAAGGCCTCGTCGCAACCGTCGTCGCCTCTGTACCGCGTGGCCGATGCGCACAAGGTGGCCGCAATCGGCCATTCCGCCGGGGGTCAGACGGCCTTCGACGCGCTCGACGATCCCCGGGTGGCCTTCGCCGTGGGGTGGGCGCCGGTCGGACCCGCCGGCGCCCCGTCGCACAAGCCCGTCATGATCATCGGCGAGCAGCAGGACGTCGCCCTCACGCCGGCCACGCTCACCGGCGAGTTCCACAAGTTCCCCGGCCCCACGAAGTTCGTCGAGATCTCGGGGGAGGGGCACAACACCTACACCGACATCTGCACCTCGATCCGCCAGGGCAACGGTGGCCTGGTGGGCTTCGCCATCTCCCTCCACCTGGTCAGCCAGGAGCTGGCCAAGCTGGCGGTGAACGGGTGCACGACCAAGAACCTCCCCCCGCAGCGGTTCTGGCCGGTGGTGCAGTACTACACGGTGGCCCAATTGCGAAGCGGCTTCCACATGGGCCCGGCCGCCACCATCGGGCTTCCGCCCCGGGGACTGTTCCCCGGGCTCGCCGTCACCTACCGCCAACACGCCTGACTGCACGCATCGCTGCGGGCCCGGCGTCAGCGGGCCTGGTTCACGGCGGCGGCGACCGCCTCAGGATCGTCGCAACCGACGACGAGCTCGTCGAATTGCGCGCCCTCCAGATGGACCCGGACACCGCGGTGCGTGTCGTGGTGGATCACGGCGAAGATCTTGGCGGTGCGCGAGGTGAAGGTGCCGACGGCCACGGCCCCGGGGATCCCCGTCCCCACCCGGATGCCGTGGATCGCCGTCATGGCGTCGTCGAGGACCTCGACCGTGCTGACGGTGCTGAGCGGCACTCTGACCTCGCCGTGGACGGCCTCGACCTTCTCCACCGGGCGCAGTCGCACGACGAGCTCGTCCCCCTCGACGATGAGATCGGCCACCGTGCACCTCCTGTTGCGCACCCACCTCGGGCGTAGGGTCCACCCTATCGTCGGCGACGGGTGCCGGGTCAGCCGTCGACCAGCGCCACGGCCTTGTGGTTCTTGGTCTCGAGATACCGGCGCGTCATGAGGAGCGCGGCGATGCCGTCGCCCACCGCCGATCCGAGCTGCTTGGTCGACCCCGACCGCACGTCGCCGGCCGCGAACACCCCTGGCACCGATGTCTCCATGGTGGCACTGGTGATGAGGAATCCCCCCGCATCGCGTTCCACGGTGTCGTCGAGGAAGGCGTTGTTGGGCTGGAGGCCGATGAACACGAACGCGGCTGCGGCCGGGAACCGGTGTGTCGCGCCGTCGCTGTCGCGCACCACCACGGCGGCGAACCGGTTCCGCTCGCCCTCCAGGCTGACGATGTCCACCCCCGAATGGATGGCGAACTGGGGGTCGGACCGGACCCGCTCCTGGAGGACCGGTGACGCCGACAGCTCCGAGCGTGCGAGTATCCGCACCCGGTGGGCGAACTCGGAGAGGTGCAGGCCCTCCTCCAGAGCGGAATTGCCGCCCCCGATGACGACGACCTCGTCGGCCCCCTTGTAGAAGGGTCCGTCGCAGGTGGCGCAGAAGTGGACGCCGGCGCCGAGGAGATCGTCCTCGCCGGGGACGTCGAGGCGCCGGTAGGTCGAACCAGTGGAGACGATCACGGCGTGGGACGTGAGTTGCTGCCCCGATGACAGTCTCGTCACCAGGTCTTCACGGTCGTGCTCCACGGCGGTGACCGACACGGCCGACAGGAGCTCCACGCCGTATCGACGGGCCTGGGCCACGAACCGGTCGGTGAGCTCGGCACCCGATATCCCGTCGGGAAACCCCGGGTAGTTGTCGATCCGGTCGCTGATCCCCGCCTGACCGCCGAGTGCGCTGGCATCGACGACGATGGCGTCGATGCCTTCTCGAGCGGCGTAGATGGCCGCCGCCAGTCCGGCGGGGCCTCCCCCCACGATGACGAGGTCGTAGGCGCAGCGTTCGGCTTCGACGACGAGGCCGATGCGGTCGGCGAGGGCTTCATCGCTCGGGTTCACCTCGAACGTCCCGTCCCCGAATTCGACCATGGGGATGATCTGCCCCCCGTTCTGGCGCTCCTTCAGGCGTTCGATGGCGTCGGGGTGCTCGTCGATGTCGACCTGGGTATAGGGGACCCGGTGGGCGGCGAAGAACCGCTTCACCCGCTTGCAGTGGGGGCACCACGGGGCTCCGTAGACAGTGAGGATGGGGGTATCGGCGGGCGTCATGTTTTGGACTCTAGGAGGATCCCGGCAGCCTCGAGCGACGTCCCCGTAGCGTTCGTCGTTGTTGCGTGTGGCCGCAGCAGTGGCGCTGCGCCGCGGCCCGTGAACCGTCATGAGCGTGTGTGGTGGGCCGCCCGGGGCTCGAACCCGGCACCTTGGGATTAAAAGTCCCCTGCTCTACCCGATGAGCTAGCGGCCCGGGACTGCAAGACAGCGTTCGAGAGAACGCGCCAGAGAATACTCGGCACCACCCGGGCACCAAGGACGGTTCCAAGGAAGCTGCCTGGCGCACGGAGGCGGCTCGGTGCCGTTGGCTGGACCGGACGGTCCTGGCTTGGGGTCATCCCGGTCCGGTGACCAGCAACCTGAGCCACCGAGCCGTTGAGAGCGAGACGCCCCGAGGACGTCGCCCTGGTCTGGACAGCGCCCGGGGGGTGTCCATCGGATGTCCGTTCTCAACCTTGAAATACCGGGCGGACGGGGCTGGTGAGTTTTCAGCTGCCCGGGACGCAGGATCGGGCGGCCTCGCCTGGTGCGATGTTGTCACCGAAGTACCCGGTACCGGGTGATTTCGATCGGGCCAGAAGAGTGTTTAGGTTGGCCCCTCAGGGCGCACAGAACCCGCATTCCTGGGCGGTTAGCTGTAAGCAAGCAACTGCCCAGAGGGACGGTGACTCCAGCAGACCGATGACTACCCGCCTGGCGAGTCGTCATACGGACAACGCATCGAGGAGGGAGCACGAGATGGGCGAGCCGACCAGCGGATATGCGCCGGTGAACGGCCTGGAGATGTACTGGGAGAGCTTCGGGGCCGAAGGTCCGCCACTCGTCGTCGTCCACGGGGGCTACGGACTGATATCCACGATGGCACCGCTCATCGACGTCCTCGCAGAGGATCATCGGGTGGTCGGCATCGAGGTCCAGGGGCACGGGCACACCGGAGACATCGACCGACCGTTCACCTACGAGGCCTTTGGGGACGACATCGCCGCGCTCATCGAACATCTCGATCTTGGGCAGGTCGACCTATTCGGATACTCCCTCGGCGCCTGCTCCTGCCTGCGGGCTGCAATCCAGCATCCAGAGCTCGTGCGCAAGCTCGCCGTGGTGTCCGTCCCGTGCAGACGGGACGGCTGGTTCCCCGAGGTCCGTGCCGCATTCGACCAGATGGGCAGCGCCGGATTCGAGTACCTCAAGCACTCGCCCATGTACGAGGCCTATGCCAAGGTCGCTCCCGACCCCGACGCCTTCCCGGCTCTCATGGACAAGATGGGGCAACTGCAACGCCGCGACTACGACTGGAGTGACGAGATCGGCAAGGTCTCCGCTCAT
>JBEKVE010000085.1:0-13598 GCA_049514335.1 Acidimicrobiales bacterium | reverse complement strand
CCGTCTCCCGCGCAGCGCCCGGCCTGCACCGACCGACCGTTCCGGTGGGGGTGGTCGACAGGGACCCGGGCGTCCGGTGGGGCCGCGGTCGTCACCGCACGTTCCTCTCGTCGCGCCGCGCCGGTGGGGGAGCGTGGCTCGGCGGGGTACCGGTGTATTGCGAGAGGACACCTCCACCCGTGCCGGGGACCGGCACGACGCAGCACCACGTACCGGACCGCGGGCGTCCACCCGGGAGGACTGGGTCTCGGAGGGTCCGGTGGACCGAGCCGGTGCCGCGGCGCGCCGACGAGGCCCGGGGCCGAACCGCACCGTCGCCGCGCCGGGTCGCACGGGCCGGCCGTCGGCAGCCGTCCCCGACGACGACACCCTTCCCTCCGACGTCGTCGACGAGCTGGCGGGAGCGGTGGGGCGCTCGCGGGCGCAGACGCTGGCGCGCCGCATGGCGGCGGCGGCGCGTGCCTACGAGCGCGATCGGTACCTCGAAGCCATGCGCATCACCCGGGTCCTGGCCGACGAGGTGCCGGAATCCGCCGCCGCCCGCGAGCTCCACGGTCTCGTGTGCTACCGGTCGGGTCGTTGGCGCGACGCCGTGAAGCACCTCCAGGCGGCACGATCCCTGACGGCCGACGATCCCAGTCAGATCCCCGTGCTCATGGACTGCGAGCGCGCCATGGGCCACCGCCGCCGGGTGGAGGCGCTGTGGGAAGAGCTCCGCAGCTCCTCGCCTCCCGCCGACGTCTTGGTCGAGGGCCGTCTCGTCCTGGCCGCCGATCTGGCCGAGCGGGGCCGGCTGGAAGAGGCCATCACCCTGCTGGCGACGGCGGGCGGCGCCCGAAACCTCCGCCGTCCCGGTGACCGCCACATCCGCCAGTGGTACGTCCTGGCCGACCTGTACGAGCGCGCCGGCGACGTCCCCCGGGCGCGCGAGCTCTTCGCCCGGGTGGTGACGTTCGACCCCGAGGTCGCCGACGCCGCCGACCGACTGGCCGCCCTCGGACGCGGCAGCCGTCGTCACGGCCCGTCCAGGAAGCCACCTCGGGCCGGGGCCACGGGGCGCAAGGCTCCCGAAAAGGCCGGCCCCGAGCGCAGCGGGCCCCGGCCGACCGGCGGCGGCAAGGCGACCGGCACCGCTCGGTAGCATCGGTCCATGACCCCGACGGCCGCGCCCGCCGGTGGCGGCGGCTTCGTCGATCTCCGCAGCGACACCGTCACCCGTCCCACGCCGGAGATGCGGCGCGCCATGGCCGAGGCGGAGGTGGGCGACGACGGCTACCACGACGACCCGACGGTCAACGCCCTCGAGGAGGCCTATGCCGAGCGGGTGGGCAAGCCGGCCGCGGTGTACGTCCCGTCGGGGTCCATGGCCAACCAGGCCGCCATCGGGGCGCTGTGCCGGCGCGGTGATCTCGTCGTCGCCGGACGGCGCCAGCACGTCGTGATCTTCGAGGAGGGCGGGGTCGCCGCCAACGCCGGTGCGCAGATCCATGCCGTGGACGATGCCGACGGCACCATCAGCCCCGCCGACGTCCGGTGGGCCATCGAGGCGGCCGAGCACTACCACCCCCGTCCCGGCCTCGTGTGCGTCGAGAACACGCACATGCCGGCGGGGGGCGTGCCCTGGGGCATCGACGCCCTCCACGCCGTGGTGGCCGCGGCCGAGGGGCTTCCCGTGCACATGGACGGGGCGCGGTTGTTCAACGCCGAGGTGGCCACCGGCGTCGCCGCGGCGCGCTTCGCCGCCCCCGTCACGACCGTGATGTCGTGTCTGTCCAAGGGCCTGTGCGCGCCGGTGGGCTCCCTCCTGGCCGGCCCCTCCGACGTGGTGGCGGCGGCGCGCACCGAGCGCCAACGCCTGGGGGGCGCCATGCGCCAGGCCGGGGTCATCGCCGCCGCCGGTCTGGTGGCGCTGCGGACCATGGTGGAGCGCCTGGCCGACGACCATGCCCGGGCCCGACGTCTCGCCCGGGCGGTGGCCGACCGCTGGCCCGAGTCGGGGTGCGACCCGGAACGGGTGCCCACCAACATCGTCGTGTTCACCCATCCCTCACCCCGCCAGGTGCTCGACCACCTGCGCCACGAGGGGGTCCTGGCGGGAACCATCGCCCCCGGCGTGCTGCGCCTCGTCACGCATCACGACGTCGACGACGCCGGGATCGAGCTCGCCATGAAAGCCCTGGCCGGCGCCCCGTAGTCCTGCGGCCCGGAAACCCCGCCGGACCGTCCCGCCCGGCGCGGTGCGGCCGAACACGGGTCTTTCGGATCTGGGAGGTGGCGACAGGCGGCAGGTAGCATCGACGGTGTCGGCCACGGCGGCCTGCGGTCATGAGCGACCGGCAGGGCGACGTCCGGCCCCCCATCCCGAATCTCCCAGGAGGCGCACCGTGGCCACCGATATCGAGGCACTGCTCGGCGACGAGGCCGAGAGCCTGCTCTCGCACACCTGCAAGGGGGTCACGGCAGACGAGCTGTCGCTGCCCGGCCCCGACTACATCGAGCGGGTCTTCGTCGGCACCGACCGACCCATCCCCGTGGTCCGCAACCTGGCCACCCTGTACGGGACCGGTCGGCTGGCGGGTACCGGCTACCTCTCCATCCTCCCCGTCGACCAGGGCATCGAGCACTCCGCCGCCGCCAGCTTCGCCAAGAACCCCGCCTATTTCGATCCGGCCAATCTCCTCGAGCTGGCCATCGAAGCCCAGTGCTCGGCCATCGCCACCACGCTGGGTGGCCTGGGGTCGGTGGCGCGCCGCTATGCGCATCGCATCCCCTTCATCGTGAAGCTCAACCACAACGAGTTCCTGCACTACCCGAGCGAGTACGACCAGGTCATGTTCGGCTCGGTGCGCCAGGCCGCCGACCTGGGGGCCATCGGCGTTGGCGCCACCATCTATTTCGGTTCGGAGCAGAGCGACCGCCAGCTGCAGGAGGTCCGGGCCGCCTTCGCCGAGGCCCACGACCGGGGCCTGTTCACCGTGCTGTGGTGCTACCTGCGCAACCCGGCGTTCAAGACCGCCGAGGCCGACTACCACGTGGCGGCCGACCTCACCGGTCAGGCCAACCACATCGGCGTCACCATCGAGGCCGACCTCATCAAGCAGAAGCAGCCGGAGAACAACGGCGGGTACACGGCGCTCAACTTCGGCAAGACCGACCCCCTCGTGTACGAGCAGCTCACCACCGACCACCCCGTCGACCTGACGCGGTGGCAGGTGGTCAACTGCTACGCGGGGCGCATCGGCCTCATCAACTCGGGTGGGGAGTCCAAGGGCGCCAGCGACCTCTCCCAGGCCGTCCGCACCGCCGTCATCAACAAGCGGGCGGGAGGGACGGGCCTGATCGTGGGGCGCAAGGCGTTCCAGCGCCCCATGGCCGAGGGGGTCGGGCTCATCCACGCCGTGCAGGACGTCTTCCTGGACGAGGCCGTCACCGTCGCCTGACGGGTCGTCCCGCCGGGCAGCGCCCCGGTCTGGCCCGGGCGGGCCGGTCAGGAACGGGCTGACAGGCCACAAGCCCGGGGCCGGCCCGTGGCGGCGGTATGCTCGGCTTCCGGAGTAACGAAGCATCCACGCGAGCACGCGCGGCGCGGCCCCGTGCCCGGGCAGACGGTCGGGGGCCCGTCGACCTGCAGAGACGGAGGACAGCGGTGTCCACCGCGACACACCAGCCGACGACCGAGCTCGATCGGGTCGTCATCCGCTTCGCCGGCGACTCCGGTGACGGCATGCAGCTCACCGGATCGCAGTTCACGTCGGTGAGCTCCCTGTTCGGCAACGACACGGCCACGCTTCCCGACTTCCCGGCGGAGATCCGGGCACCGGCGGGCACCCTCGCCGGCGTGTCGGCCTTCCAGGTGCACATCTCGGACCACGACATCCTCACGCCCGGCGACGCCCCGAGCGTGCTGGTGGCCATGAACCCGGCCGCCCTCAGGGCCAACGTGGCCGCTGTGACGACGGGCGGGACCCTCATCGTCAACGTCGACGCCTTCGACGAGCGCGCCCTGGAGAAGGCGGGGTACGCGGCCAACCCGTTGACCGACGGCACGCTGGCCCCCTTCACCGTGTACGAGGTCCCCATGACGTCGATCACGATGGAGGTGGCCAAGGAGGCCGGGGTGAAGCCCCGCGACGCCGAGCGCTCGAAGAACTTCTTCGCCCTCGGCCTCGTGAGCTGGCTCTACAGCCGCCCGGTGGAGCCCACGATCGAGTGGATCGAGAAGCGCTTCGCCGCCAACACCATGATCCTCGACGCCAACACCCGGGCGTTCAAGGCGGGGTACAACTTCGGCGAGACAGCCGAGCTGTTCGAGTCGCACTACCAGGTGCGGCCCGCGCCCCAGGCGCCCGGCGTCTACACCAACATCACGGGGAACACGGCGCTCGCCTGGGGCCTCATCGCCGCCGCCCACCAGGCCCATCTGCCGTTGTTCCTGGGGTCGTACCCCATCACCCCGGCGTCGGACATCCTCCACGAGCTGTCCAAGCACAAGCACTTCGGCGTGCGCACCATGCAGGCCGAGGACGAGATCGCCGGCGTGGGCGCCGCCATCGGTGCCGCCTTCGGTGGATCGCTCGGGGTCACCACCACGAGCGGCCCCGGCATCGACCTCAAGTCCGAGTCGATCGGCCTGGCCGTCAGCCTGGAGCTGCCGCTGCTCGTCATCGACATCCAGCGGGGTGGCCCGTCGACGGGCCTGCCCACCAAGACCGAGCAGTCCGACCTGCTGCACGCCATGTTCGGGCGCCACGGCGAGGCGCCGGTGCCCATCGTGGCTCCCATGACACCCTCGCACTGCTTCGAGGTCGCCATGGAGGCCGTGCGCATCGCCGTGAAGTACCGCACCCCGGTGTTCGTGCTCTCCGACGGGTACCTCGCCAACGGGGCGGAGCCGTGGCGGTTGCCCGACCCGGCGTCACTTCCCGACCTGCACGTCGAGTTCGCCACCGCGCCCAACCACACCGAGGACGACGGCACGCCCGTGTTCTGGCCCTACCTGCGCGACCAGCAGACCCTGGCCCGGCCGTGGGCCGTGCCGGGCACGCCGGGACTCGAGCACCGCATCGGCGGCCTGGAGAAGGCGGACGGGTCGGGGAACATCTCCTACGACCCGGTCAACCACGAGAACATGGTGCACCTGCGGGCCCGCAAGGTGGCCGGCATCGCCGACGACATCCCGCCCCTCGAGGTGGACGACGTCGGGGGCCTCGGCAGCGCGCCGGTGCTCATCGTGGGGTGGGGCTCGACCTACGGGGCCATCGCCGCCGGGGTGCGCCGGGTGCGGGCCCGGGGCCTGGCCGTGGCCCATGCGCACCTGGTGCACCTGAACCCGTTCCCCCGGAATCTCGGCGACGTCCTGCGCGCCTACGACCAGGTGCTCGTGCCCGAGACCAACCTGGGCCAGCTCGTCAAGCTGCTGCGGGCCGATTTCCTGGTGGACGCCAAGGGGTTGTCGAAGGTCCAGGGCGTCCCCTTCCGGGCGGCGGAGATCGAGGAGGCGGTGCTGGGCATGCTCGGGCTCGACACCCGCACGAGCGAGGCGGAAGAGGACGTGGCCAGCTGATGACCGACACCACCATCCCCGTGACGACGCGCAAGGACTGGACATCGGACCAGGAGGTCCGGTGGTGCCCGGGATGCGGCGACTACTCCATCCTGGCCGCCCTGCAGATGCTGCTCCCCGACCTGGGGGTGCGGCGCGAGAACACGGTGTTCGTGTCCGGTATCGGGTGTGCCGCCCGCCTGCCGTATTACATGAGCACCTACGGCATGCACTCCATCCACGGTCGGGCACCGGCGGTGGCCACCGGCCTGGCGGTCACGCGTCCGGACCTCGACGTGTGGGTGATCACCGGCGACGGCGACGCCCTCTCCATCGGCGGCAACCACCTCATCCACGCCCTGCGGCGCAACGTCGACATCACGGTCCTGCTGTTCAACAACCAGATCTACGGGCTCACCAAGGGCCAGTACTCGCCCACGAGCGAGCAGGGCAAGGTGACGAAGTCCACGCCCTTCGGCTCGCTCGACACGCCGTTCAACCCCGTGAGCCTGGCGCTCGGGGCCGAGGCCACCTTCGTGGCCCGTACCCACGACATGGACCGCAAGCACATGCAGGAGGTCTTCCGCCGCGCCCACGACCACAACGGGGCGGCCTTCGTCGAGATCTACCAGAACTGCAACGTGTTCAACGACGGCGCCTTCGAGAAGATCACCGGACGCGACGTCCGCGCCGACAGCCTGATCCCCCTCGTCCACGGCCAGCCCATCCGGTTCGGCGCCGAGCAGCAATTCGGGGTGGTCATGGGGCCCGACGGTCGCCTGCGCATCGCCGAGGTGGCCGAGGTGGGGGAGGACGCCCTGCTCGTCCACGACGAGCGTCGTGACGAGCCCGGCCTCGCCTTTCAGCTCAGCCGCCTGGCGCGGGGACCGTACGAGCCCACGCCCATCGGCGTGTTCCGCGCTGTGGAGCGTCCGGAGTACGGCGCCGCCATGGAGAGGCAACTGCTCGAGGCCAACGAGCGCCGGGGTCCAGGAGACCTGACGGCCCTGCTCGCTTCGGGCGGTACCTGGACCGTCGAGGGCTGAGCGGCCCAGACCCCGGCCCCGGTCCGACCGGGGCGATCCCCACTCCCAGGCTGTCGCCGGCTCAACCGCGCTCGGCGAACAGCCGATACCTGGCGTGGGAGCTCGGAGCCACTGCCCGACAAGGGCGTGATCCGAGACCCGTAGGGGGGGTCAGGAACGGGGCGCTCGCGGCGGCAGGTCCGCAGCACGGCCCGCTGCGGCAAGGGGGCACGCCGCGGCGCCCTCGTTCCTCAGCTTTGCCGTCCCGACGGGGACCGCGTGCCTAGTCCTCGACAGGGCGGAAGACCATGCCGGTGCGCAGCTTGGGGTAGAAGTACGTGCTCTTGGGAGGCATGCGCCGCCGGGCGTGCGCCCACTCCGAGATCTGTTCGACGGTGACGGCGCGAAGGAGCAACGCGGCCTGGGCCGTGCCGGCGGTGACGGCGGCGACGGCGGCCTGCCCGTCGTGGACGTAGGTCACCTCGGCACCGGGAACGGCGTCGATGGCCAGAGCCACGAGGCTCGAGTCCAGGTCGGACCGGGTCTCCTCGTAGGTCGAGGGACGCGGCGTCAGGAGCCACACGCCCTCGGCGGTGACGAGCGCCAGGGCACCCGAGCGCGCCACGGAGTCGGTGAGGTGCTCGTCGGCGGGGCCGGCGTGGACCAGGTCGAACCACCGCTCGAAGATCCCGGGAAGATCGGTCCCGGCCGGGACCCCCGACAGCGTGCGGTGGATGGGGCCCACCGCCAGCTGGCCTTCGGCCAGCTCGACCACGAAGGCCATGACGAAGTCGTAGTCACCGGGGGCGTCGCTCGTGGCGCCGCGCCGCTCCGCCTGATAGGCGAGCGCCGTCTCGTAGCGGTGGTGCCCGTCGGCGATCACCACGGGAGCCGACCCCACCACCTTGCTGATGTGCTCGATCACCTCCGGCGCATCGATCACCCACAGCGAATGGACGACACCGTCGTCGTCGGTGGCCTCGGCCTGCGGCGGGCCCGTCGGCTCGCACGCCGCTGCCAGCCCCGGGGCCAGGGACAGGCCCCAGATGGGGGAGAGGTTGGTGTGACAGGCGCGCAGCAGGTCGAGCCGGTCGCTCTTGTCCTTCGGAATCGTCTGCTCGTGCGGCAGGATGTCACCGCCGGGCGGCTCGCAGCCGAGGGCGCCGAGGACACCGGTCGTCACCGCTCCTCCCGGCACCGCCATGCGGTAGGTGTAGAAGCGGGGCGCGGGGTCGGCCACGATGACACCGTCGTGGCGCCACTCGGCGAAGATGCGCGCCGCCGACTGGTAGCGGTCGAGTCCGGTCCGGAAGTCGCCCTCGGGCAGCTCCACGTGGATGGCGTTGGCGCGGTGCCGGCCGGCGAGACGGGCACGCTCCTCGGGACCGACGACGTCGTAGGGCGGCGCGATGACGGCGTCGAGGGGGATGGCACGGTCGTAGCGGAGGCCGGGGAAGGGTCGGAAGGTGGGCACGGGCCTTGCGTAGCACACCGGGGTGGACCGCCGGTAGACCGGCCGTACCCCTCGCCGGGCGCCCGATCCGGGACCCGCACCCTCGCTGACCTGCCCTGGAGCCCGCCACGGCCCGGTCGGCGCCGGCCCAGTGGGGAACCGGGCGACCGGACTTCACGTTGACGTAAACTTCCGGGAATGGAGGCGCCCGGGGCCCGGCCCGACCGCTACAAGTGGATCGTCCTCAGCAACACCACGCTCGGGGTCTTCATGGCCCTCCTCAACACCTCGATCGTGATCATCTCGCTGCCCGCCATCTTCCGCGGCATCCACGTCGATCCCTTGCAACCGTCCAACATCGGCCTGCTGCTGTGGCTGTTGCAGGGCTACATGATCGTGACGGCGGTGCTGGTGGTCACGCTCGGGCGCATCGGCGACCTCTTCGGCCGGGTGCGCATGTACAACGCCGGGTTCGCCGTGTTCACCGTGGCGTCCATCGGCCTTGCGCTGTCACCCGCCACCGGCCCGTCCGGGGCGCTCGTGCTCATCGGCCTGCGGGTGGTGCAGGGCATCGGCGGTGCCCTGCTCATGGCGAACTCGATGGCGATCATCACCGACGCCTTCCCGGTGGGGGAGCGGGGGATGGCGCTCGGCATCAACATCGTGGCCGGGATCTCCGGGTCGTTCCTGGGGCTGCTCGTGGGCGGCCTGCTGTCGGCCGTCGACTGGCGGTTGGTGTTCCTGGTGAGCGTGCCCTTCGGCCTGGCGGGCACGGTGTGGGCCTACCTGAAGCTGCACGACACGGGGGTCCGCACCACGGCGCGGCTCGACTGGTGGGGGAACGCCACTTTCGCCACCGGCCTCGTCCTCGTCATGATCGGCCTCACCTACGGGCTCATGCCCCACGGCGGCCACCCGATGGGCTGGACCGGACCCTGGGTGCTGTCGGAGCTCATCGGCGGTGCGGTGGTGCTGGTGCTGTTCGTGGTGATCGAGCGGCGCGTGGCCGACCCCATGCTCGACCTGTCGCTGTTCCGCATCCGTGCCTTCACCGGCGCCGGGGTGGCCAACCTGCTCGGCAGCATGGGCCGGGGCGGGCTGCAATTCATGCTGGTCCTGTGGCTGCAGGGGATCTGGCTCCCGCTGCACGGCTACTCGTTCGAGTCCACCCCGCTGTGGTCGGGGATCTACATGGTGCCGCTGTCGGTCGGGTACCTCGCCACGGGCCCGATGGCGGGACGCCTGTCGGATCGCTACGGGCAGCGATGGTTCGCGACCGTGGGCATGTTCGGCGCGGCAGCGAGCTTCGTGGCGCTGCTGTTCCTGCCCGTCGACTTCAGCTACCCCGAGTTCGCCGCCCTCATCCTGGTCAACGGGATCTTCGTGGGCCTGTTCTCGGCGCCCAACACCACCACCATGATGAACGCCGTCCCCGCGTCTCAGCGCGGCGCGGCGTCGGGCATACGGGCCACCTTCATGAACTCGGGCTTCGTCTTGTCCATCGGCATCTTCTTCTCGCTCATGATCATCGGCCTCGCCGCCACCCTGCCGGCCACCATGCTGCACGGGCTGCAGGCCCAGGGCGTGCCCGTCGGAGCGGCGCACCGCGTGGCGTCGCTTCCTCCCGTGGGGACGCTGTTCGCCGCCTTCCTCGGCTACAACCCCATGCGGACGCTGCTCGGGGTGCACGTCCTGGGCCAGGTGGGAAGTGCGCATGCCGCCCTCATCACGGGCAAGACGTTCTTCCCCTCGCTCATCTCCGCCCCGTTCCACCGCGGCCTCGTGGTCGCCTTCAGCGCGTCGGCGCTGCTGTGCGCCGCCGCCGGTGTGGCGAGCATCCTGGCCGGCGATCCCCGCGGGGTGGACGAGGAGGAGGTCTTCGCCACAGCGGCGCTGTCGGCGGATGTCACCGACGGTGCGCGCCCGGTGGTCGAGCTCGTGCCCGGGGTAGCGCGGTGACCCTGGCTCCGAGGGTGGTGGTGAGCACACCCCGGCTCCTGCCCATCGGCGAGGTGGCCGCCCGGGCGGGGGTGTCGGCCAGGACGCTGCGCTATTACGAGGAGCTCGGCCTGCTGGTCCCGAGCGGGCGATCGGCGGGTGGGGCGCGCCGGTACTCCGAGGACGACGTCGCCCGGCTGCTGCGGATCCGGGAGCTCCAGGAGGTCCTCGGCTTCGACCTCGGCGCCATCGGGGACGTCCTGCGGGCCGAGGACGAGCTGGCCGATCTCCGCCGCCAGTTCCACCGCGGCGCCGACCCGGGACGGCGCCAGGCCATCGTGGCCGAGGCCATGGCCATCAACGGGCGCATGACGGCGGTGGTGCGTGCCAAGCAGGAACGCCTGGAGGAGATGCGGCGCGACCTCGACAGCACGGCCCGGCGCTACCGGGCCCGGGCCCGGGAGCTGGCCCGCGAGCAGGAGACCGCCCCGTCGGGTGCCAAGGCCCGGGGACGGCGGGGGGCGCCCGTAGACTCCGGGGCGTGACACCACCGGACGGCGTGACCGAGCAGGACGCCGGTACCGGGGAGCCGGCCCCGCACCGCGAGGTCACCCCGGAGGGTGCCGACCGGGTCCTGACGGTCCCCAACGCCATCACGATGGTGCGCCTGGCCTGCGTGCCGCTGTTCGTGTGGCTCCTGTTCGGAGCGCACCACCCCATCTGGGCGGCCGTGCTCCTGGCCGTGCTCGGGGCGACGGACTGGGTGGACGGCTACGTCGCCCGGCGCTGGCACCAGGTGTCCACCGTGGGCAAGGTGCTCGACCCCACCGCTGACCGGGTGCTGTTGGCCACGGGGATCATCTCGGTGATCGTGGCGGGGGCGGTCCCGCTGTGGTTCGGCATCCTGACCCTGGCGCGCGAGGTGCTCGTGTCGGCCGCCGTGCTGCTGCTGGCGAGCCTGGGCGCCGAGCGCATCGATGTCCTGTGGGTGGGAAAGGCCGGGACCTTCGGCCTCATGTTCGCCTATCCCGCCTTCCTCCTCGCCCACGGCCACGCCGGGTGGCAGCACCCCGTCGGCGTGGTGGCGTGGCTGTGCGCCGTGCCGGGGCTCGCCCTCGCCTGGATCGCGGCGGCGGCGTACGTCCCCGTGGCGCGCCGCGCCCTGTCGAAGGGTCGCGCGGGCCGGATGGCAGCGGGGTAGGGTCGCCGTGGTGCTCGCATGAAGGCGGTGATCATGGCGGGCGGCGAAGGCACGCGCCTTCGCCCGCTCACCTCCAACCAGCCCAAGCCGATGCTTCCCATGGCCAACCGGCCCATGATGGAGCACGTCGTCACGCTGCTGCGCCAGCACGGCTTCGAAGACATCGTGGTGACCGTGGCCTTCATGGCCAACGCCATCCGCAGCTACTTCGGCGACGGCTCGGAGTTCGGCGTGCGCATGGTGTACGCCACCGAGGAGACCCCCCTCGGCACAGCCGGCTCGGTGCGCAACGCCCGCGACGAGCTCGACGAGCGCTTCGTGGTGATCTCCGGGGACGTGCTCACCGACATCGATCTGACGTCGCTCGTGGACCACCACGACTCGAAGGGCGCGCTCGCCACCATCGCCCTCAAGGCTGTGGACGACCCCCTCGAGTTCGGCATCGTCATCACCGGCGAGGACGGCTCGATCGAGCGGTTCCTGGAGAAGCCCACCTGGGGCCAGGTCTTCAGCGACACCATCAACACCGGCATCTACGTCCTCGAGCCCGAGATCTTCGACTTCATCCCGGGCGGTCGGTCGGTGGACTTCTCCGAGGAGGTCTTCCCCGCCGTCCTCGAGTCGTCCAAGCCGCTGTTCGGATACCTGGCCGGGGGCTACTGGGAGGACGTGGGCACGCTCGAGGCGTACCTGCGGGCCCATCAGGACATCCTCGACGAGAAGGTCGCCGTCCAGGTGAGCGGGTTCCCGCTGCGCCCGGGGGTGTGGCTGGGCAAGGGCGCCGAGGTCGATCCGAGCGCCCACGTGGCCGGACCCGCCATCATCGGCGACAACTGTCACGTGGGGGCGGAGGTCACCCTGGGCGAGTTCTGCGTCATCGGTGCCAACGTCCGCATCGGCGACAACGCCTCGCTGGAGCGAACCGTGGTGCACGACAACGCCTTCTTGGGGTCAGGCGTCCGCCTCGACGGCTGCGTGCTCGGCCGGTCCTGCGACCTGCGCCGGGGTGTGCGTTGCGAGGAGGGCGTCGTCCTCGGCGACGAGACGTTCGTGGGCGCCGACGCCCTCATCAAGTCGGGCGTGAAGGTGTACCCCTTCAAGACGGTCGAGGCCGGCGCCACGGTCAACTCGTCCATCGTGTGGGAGTCACGCGGGGCGCGCAGCCTCTTCGGGCGCCTCGGCATCACCGGCCTCGCCAACGTCGACATCAGCCCCGAGCTCGTCATGCGGCTCTCCATGGCGTGGGCGAGCACGCTCGAGAAGGGCTCCACCATCACCGCCTCGCGCGACACCTCGCGGGCCGCCCGGGTGCTCAAGCGGGCCATGATCGTGGGCTGCAACGCGGCGGGCGTCGACGTCGAGGACCTCGAGGTGGCCACCATCCCGGTGACCCGGTTCCAGGTCCGCTCGGGCCGGAGCCTCGGCGGCATCACCGTGCGCCTCTACGAGGAGGACACCCAGTCGGTGACGATCCGGTTCTTCGACCAGGACGGCATCGACATCGCCGAGCCGGCGCAACGAAAGATCGAGCGCCTCTATCACCGCGAGGAGTTCCGCAGGGCGCTGGCGTCGGAGATCGGGGACATCGGATACGCCCCACGCGCCCTGGAGCTGTACACCGCGGCGCTGACCGAGGTCGTCGACGTCGGGTCCATCGCCCGGGCGGGCTTCAAGATGGTGCTCGACTACTCCTTCGGGACCACGAGCTTCCTCATGCCCAACGTGCTGGCCAAGCTGGGCGCCGATGTGCTCGTGGTGAACCCCTACGCCGCCACCGCCGCCGTCATGGCCAGTGACCGCCGGACGGCGGCGGGCCATGTGGCCGACCTGGTCCG
Source organism: Acidimicrobiales bacterium (assembly GCA_049514335.1). GTDB lineage: Bacteria > Actinomycetota > Acidimicrobiia > Acidimicrobiales > UBA8190 > JBEKVE01. The sequence continues at coordinate 604 of JBEKVE010000085.1, read as the reverse complement.
GGCGTCGGGCGCCCACCTCGGGGCCGTCATCGACTCCGGCGGGGAGGCCCTCACGATCGTGGACGACGAGGGGCGGGTGCTGACCGACGACGAGGCCCTGCTCCTGCTGCTCGACATGGTCGTGTCCTCGAACCGCCACGCCAAGGTGGCCCTGCCCGTGGCCGCGCCCATGGCGGCCGAGCGGCTGTGCGAGGCGGCGGAGGCGAGCGTGCAGTGGACGAAGCTGTCCGCCACCCACCTCATGGAAGTGGCCAACACCGGTGCGGTGACCTTCGCCGCCAGCCAGCTGGGGGGCTTCATCTTCCCGCGCTTTCTGCCCGGGTTCGATGCTGTGGCCACGTTGGTGCAGCTGCTCGACATGATGGCCCGGAGCGAGGAGCGGCTGTCGAAGCGGGTGAGCCGGATACCGGCCATCCACATCGTGCACGAGGAGATCGTGACGCCCTGGGACCAGAAGGGCATGGTCATGCGCACCACCCTCGAGCGGGCGCAGGGTCGCGACGTGGTGCTCGTGGACGGCGTGAAGATCCAGGAGACCGACGGGTGGACGCTCGTGGTCCCCGACCCCGAGGAGCCGATCACCCACGTGTGGGCCGAGGCCCCG
>JBEKVE010000084.1:0-13662 GCA_049514335.1 Acidimicrobiales bacterium | reverse complement strand
GTGTCGATCACCACCTGCTCGATGCCGTGCACGTAGCACGGTACGGCGCGCGGGCCCATGGGGACGTTCATGATCGGGTACACGACGAGCTGGCCCGGCCCGTGGTAGGTGACATCGCCGCCCCGGTCGGTGCGCACCAGCTGCGCCCCCACCGCAGCCGGGTCCACGAGCACGTGGTCGGCCTCGCCGCGCACCCCGAGCGTGAAGACATGGGGGTGCTCCAGCACGAGCAGGTGATCGCCCGCGCTCCGGTCGTGCAGCGCACGCTGCAGCGCGTGGGCCTCGCCATAGGGGACCCGACCGAGGGAACGGACCCGCAGCACGCGCGCTCGCAGCCCGCTCAGAGCTCGGCAGCCCAGTCGTGCGTGGCGAGCAGCTGCGTGATGCGCGCCACGAATGCCGCCGCGTACGCACCGTCGACGGCGCGGTGGTCCCACGACAGGCAGAGCAGACCGAGGGAGTGGATGGCGATGGCCTCCGTGCCGTCGTCCTGGGTGACCACGGTGGGACGGCGCTTCACCCCGTCGGTGGAAAGGATGGCCACCTGGGGCTGGTTGATGATGGGCGCGGTGAGGAAGGTCCCGAAGGGGCCGGCGTTGGTGAGCGTGAAGGTGCCGCCCTGGATGTCGTCGGCGGTCAGCGACTTGGTGCGGGCACGGTCGGCGAGCTCGTGGATGCGGCGCGCCATGCCCCGCAGCGTGAGCTCCTCGGCATGCTTGACCACCGGCACGATCAGCCCGTTGTGGTCGAGGTCGACGGCGACGCCCAGGTTCACCTGGTGGTGCACGATCAGGGCGTCGTCGCCCACGGAGGCGTTCAGGTGCGGCCACTCGTGCAGCGCCTCGACCGTGGCCCGGGCGATGAAGGGCAGATAGGTGAGGGAGAACCCCTCCTCCGCCTTGAACCGCGGCCCGTGGGCGCGCCGCACCCGCTCGACCTGCTCGTAGTCGGACTCCAGGGCCACCAGGGTGTGGGCGCTCGTCGCCTTGGACCGCACCATGTGCTCGGCCGTCCGCCGACGGATGTTGGTGAAGGGGATCACCTCGTCGGTGCCCGCTGTCGCCACTGCGCCGGCCGTGGCCGTCGGCGTGGGAGCGGTGGGGCCTGCGGTGGTGGGTGCCGGCACCGGTGCGGCGGCGACCGTCCCCGGTCCGGGCGCAGCGGGCTGCGCCGAGGCGGGCGCACCGCCGGCGCGACGGTGGTCGATGAAGTCGAGCACGTCTGCCCGGGTGATCCGACCACCGAGTCCGGTGCCGGTGATCTCGGCCGGGTCGATGGCGTTGTCGTCGAGCAGGCGCCGCACCACCGGTGACAGGACCCGGTCACCCCATCGGTTGGCACCACCGCGGGCGTCCTGCCCGTCGGCGTCGGGACCGTGCGCTGCTGCCGGTGCCGCCGCCGGTTGCACGGGAGCCGGTTGCACGGGAGCCGGTTGCGCCGGCGCCTGTTGCGCAGGTGCCGATGGCGGGGTCGGCACGGGCGCCGGGGCGGCGACGGGCGGGGGCGGCGGTGGGGCCGGTGCCACAGGCGCGGCGGTGGGTGCAGTGTCGGCGACGGCGGCAGGGGTCGTGGCGCCGACGTGCCCGTCGGCACCCACGACGGCGAGGACGGTGCCGACGTCCACCGTGTCGCCCTCCTGCACGCGGATCTCCACCAGGGTGCCTTCGGCGGGCGAGGGCACCTCGGAGTCGACCTTGTCGGTGGACACCTCGAACAGCGGCTCGTCGCGACCGACGGGGTCGCCCACGGACTTGAGCCACTTGGTGATCGTCCCCTCGGTGACGGTCTCACCCAGCTGGGGCATGACGACGTCAACCAACGTGCAACCCCCTGCCGGTCAGTGCCAGCACCGTCTCCCCGAACGCCTCGGACAGGGTGGGGTGCGGCTGGATGAATTGTCCGATCTCGTCGGGGGTGGCCTCCCAGTTGACGGCCAGGTACCCCTGGCCCAGCTGCTCGGTGACCCACGGGCCCACCATGTGCACCCCCACGATCCGCCCCGCGCTGCCGTCGGGGGCGCGCTCGGCGATGACCTTGACCAGGCCGTCGGTCTCACCCACGATGCGGGCCCGGCTGTTGCCGCCGAAGGGGTCCTTCTTCACCACCACGTCCATACCCGCCTCGGCCGCCTGGGCCTCGGTGAGCCCGGCGAAGGCCACCTCGGGGTGGCAGTAGATGCACCACGGCACCCGCCGGTAGTCGACGGGGACGACGGGCTCGCCCAGGATCGACTTGATCGTCACGATCCCCTCGGCGAAGCCCACGTGGGCGAGCTGGGGCGTGGCCACGAGATCCCCCACCGCCCACACCCCTTCGGCCGTGGTCCGCTGGTACTCGTCGACGGCCACGTACCCCCGTTCGTCGAGGGCGATGCCGGTGCCGTCGCCCAGGAGCCCGTCGGTGAGCGGACGCCGTCCCACCGACACCACCACGGCGTCGACCGTCACCGCCTGGTCGTCGCCGAAGGAGACGGTGGTGCCCGACCCGTTGGGCAGGTGACCGGTGACGGCCACCCCCGTGTGCACGGCGATGCCGCGCTTGCGGAACGAGCGGGCCACCACCGCCACCACGTCGGGATCGCATCCGGGCAGGAGCGTGGGCAGGGCCTCGAGCACGGTCACCTGGGTGCCGAGATCGGAGAACATGGACGCGAACTCACAGCCGATGGCTCCGCCACCGATGACCGCCACCGAGGCGGGCAGGGTCTCCAGGGCGAGGACCTCGTCCGACGTGAGCACGATGCGGCCATCGATCTCGAAGTTGGGGATGCTGCGCGGCACCGACCCGGTGGCGAGGACGACGTGGCGGCCCGAGATCTCGCTCGTGGCATCCGGCCCCTCCACGCGGACCCGCCGGCCGGGGAGCAGGGTGCCGGTGCCATCGAAGGTGACGATGCCGCGGCCTTTCATGAGGCCGGCCAGGCCCTTCCACAGCTGGTCGACAACCTTCTGCTTGCGGCCCTGGCTCACGGCGAAGTCCACCACGGGCTGCCCGGCCTGGACGCCGAACTCCTTGGCCCCCGCCACGGTGCGCACCACCGACGCCGTCTCGAGGAACTCCTTGGCGGGCACGCAGCCGCGGTGCAGGCAGGTGCCCCCCACCTTCTCCTTTTCGACCACGGCCATGCGCAGCCCCGCCGACGCCCCGTACAGAGCGGTGGCGTAGCCGCCGGGGCCACCCCCGATGACGACGACGTCGAACTCGGTGTCTTCAGGCGTCGTGATCACCTCCTGCTGTGTCGGGGAGCGGCCTTGCGTCGTCGACCAGCCTAATGGCGCCAGGGAGGGGCCCGACTGCCCCGTGGCACCGTCGCGACGCCGCCACCGGTCCTCACCTGGCCGGGTCGGCGTGGGTCAGAGCTCGGGCGGCAGCGGGAGGGGGCGGCGACCGGCGAAGCCGTCTTCGGGGAGGTGCCACCACCCCAGGTCGTCCTCACCGAGCTGCCAGCACAGCAACACCTCGCGCCCGCCGTGGCGGGCGGGGAAATCGATCAACCCCCGTTCGGGGTCCCGCAGGACGATGCCCTTGCTCTCGAGCTCCTCCAGGGCGTCGGCGGCGTCGAACGTCACGGGCAACTCGTCGCCGGCTTCGGCCCCGACGTCGTCCGCCTCGGGCGGCAGCCCCGGTGCGGGGGACGCGCCGGGCATGGCGGCGTGACCGTTGGCCCGGGCGTGCACGGCGAGATTCGACGCCCGGCGGATCACGCCCAACAGCAGGCGCAGGCGCGGCAGGTAGGCGCGGGCCTCGTCCTCGGTCCAGTACTGCGTCACGTCGTCGCCGTGGTGCCCGCGCCTCAGCCCGGAGCGGGTCCGGCGCCGGTCGCACCGGGTCCGGTGGCACCGGGGCCGCCCCCGCCCCGCCCGGTACGGGCGGCCAGGCGCTCTCCCCAGCTCGAGAAGCGGGCGCGGATCAGGTCGGGCAGCACCTCGCGCACGCCCACCGGCTGATACGCGTCGGCCGCCGCCACCAGGGCGAGGTCCTCGTCGTCGCTCAGGGCGATGTCGGCGGCGGCGGCGTTGGCCTCGACCTGCGCCACGGAGCTCGCCCCCGGGATGACCACCACGTTGGGCCGGCGCACCAGCCAGGCCAGGGCCACCTGCGAGGGCGTGACGCCGTGCGTGCCCGCCACGTCGCGCAGCACCTCCACCAGCCCCGCCACCCGGCGCAGGTTCTCGGGGTGGAAGGCGGGCGATCCGGCGCGCACGATGCCCACCGGTCGGTTCTCGGTGTCGTAGCGACCCGACAGCAGACCCTGGGCGATGGGGCTGTAGGCGATGATGAGGCGGTCGTTGGCCTGTGCCCAGGGCAACAGGGCATGCTCGGGGCGTCGATCGACCAGGTTGAAGCGGACCTGGTTGGACAGCACCGGTCGGCCGAGCGCCTGCTCGGCCTCCTGCCACCGGGCGAGCGAGTAGTTCGACACCCCGGCGTGGCGCACGAGACCCTCGTCCATGAGCTGGGCGAAGGCGGGCATGGTGGCAGACAGCGGCACCACCGGGTTGGGCTGGTGCAGCTGGTACAGGTCGAGGCTGTCCACCCCCAGGCGACGGGTACTGCCCCGGGCGCGGCGCAGCACCACCGGGGCCAGCGGCAGCACGGGGAGGATCTTGGTGGCGAGGAACGCCTCGTCGCGCCGGCCCTGCAGCGCCCGTCCGAGGATGCGCTCGGAGCGACCGAAGCCGTAGATCTCGGCCGTGTCGAACAGGGTGATGCCCACATCGAGGGCCCGGCGGACGATGGCGCCCGCCTCCTTGCCGGCGTAGTCGGCGCCGTAGCCCCACTCCGTCGACCCGAACTGCCAGGTCCCCAGTCCGACGGCGGACATGCGGGCCCCGCCAACCTCGATGTACTTCATGTGGCTCCTCGGATAGGCCCGGCGGGGGCGGTCGCCCGGCGCCGGTGGGGCTACTTCGGGGGCATGCGGATGCCGCCGTCGAGCCGGATGACCTCGCCGTTCAGGTAGCTGTTCTGGGCGATATGGGCCACCAGCTCGCCGTACTGGATGGGCTGGCCCAGGCGCTTGGGGAACAGCACCGACTGGCCCAGGACGGTGCGCTGCTCCTCGGGGAGCATGCCGAGCAGGGGGGTGTCGAACAGACCGGGGGCGATGGTCACCACACGGATGCCCACCGGAGCCAGGTCGCGCGCCGCGGGCAGGGTCATGCCCACGATGGCGCCCTTGGAGGCCGAGTAGGCGAGCTGGCCGATCTGGCCGTCCATGGCGGCCACCGAGGCGGTGTTGACGATGACGCCGCGCTCGCCGTCGGCCAGAGGCTCGGTCACCGCCATGGCCGAGGCGGCCCGGGTCATGACGTTGAACGTCCCCACCACGTTCAGCTCCTGGATGAACTTGAACGCGCTCAGGTCGTGCGGCGAGTTGTCGCGGTTGATGACGCGGCCCACCCAGCCCGTGCCGGCGCAATTCACGGCGATGCGCAGGGCGCCGCCCTCGGCCGCCTGGTCGACGGCGCGCTGGCAGTCGTCGGGATCGGTGACGTCGCCCGCCACGTAGTTCGCACCCAGGTCGGCGGCGACCTTCTTGGCGCCCTCCTCGTTGCGGTCGAAGATCGTGCAGCGGACGCCGAGGGACGACAGCTTGCGGGCCGTTCCCTCCCCCAGTCCTGAAGCGCCGCCGGTGATAACTGCCGAGATGCCGTGTAGGTCCATGGCGCGCATGCTACGAGGAGGCCCACCGACAGCGCCAAGGCCGGGCCCACCAGGAGGGCTCCACGGACCGGTCAGCCGGTGAAGTGCTCCCCCGACTCCCCCTGCTGGGCGGTGGCGGCGGCCACGGCCAGCTGGTCGACCCGGTCGTTCATGGGGTCGGCCGAATGCCCCTTCACCCAGGTGAACCGCACGGAGCGGCCGGGATCGAGGGCGAGACGCAGCAGCGGCTCCCACAGATCGCGGTTGGCCACGGGCTTGCCCGCCGTGTTGCGCCACCCCCGTCGCTGCCACCCCTGCCACCAGCGGTCCCGAAAGCAGTTGACGACGTAGGTGGAGTCGCTGTGGACGTGCACGGCCCCGCCGATGGTCTCGAGGGCCCGGATCACGGCGGTGATCTCCATCCGCTGGTTGGTGGTGGCAGGGTCGGCGCCACTGGCGTACGGACCGTCGGGGACGGCCCAGGCCCACCCGCCCGGCCCCGGGTTCCCGAGACACGACCCGTCGGTGTAGACGACCGTCTCTGCCTCGGGGGGTGCCATGGGGGCACAGCATGCACGGCGCGGCTCGCACCGGGGGGGACGGGGGCGCCGACCCGGTCACGGCGGACCAGGGCGCGGCGGGCCGGTCAGGCCGGCGAGCCCGGTCCGGGCCAGCCCGGGGCGCGGTGTCAGCCGGCCCGGGCCGGACGTCGTCTCAGCCAGAGGCTTCCGCCGTGGTTGTTGTCCCACAGCGGCATGGCCGACGCCACCTCGGCCCGGTGGAAGGCACGGAGGTACGAATTGAACAGCACCACCTCGAAGGCGTCGTTGAATTCGAGAAAGGCCCGCACCAGGTAGCCCTCGGTCCAGGCGCGACCCTGGTGGACCCACTCGCGGGGATACTCGAAGGGATAGAAGACGTCGTGCACGTGCACGAGGACGCCGGGCTTGAGCCGCGGCAGGACGTCGAACACGAACATGTTGACGTCGCTGGCGAGCTTGGACACGTGCGACGAGTCGATGAACAGGACGTCGCCGTCGTCGAGGCTCTCGAACACCGACATGGAGACGTCTTGGACCAGGGACACGATGATGTCGTCGGACTCCCGGTCGGCGTCGGTGAACAGGAGCTCGAGGCGGTCGGGGTTGGGCTCCACGAAGGTGCAGTGCGTGCGGTGGGGCAAGAAGGCGTCGCGGGTGTCGAGGATCAGCGCCGACGAGAACCCCGAGCCCACCTCGACCAGGCGCTTGGGCTGCGCCAGGCGCAGCATCCCCTGGAGGGCCACGGCGTCGGCATAGGAGAAGAACTCGTTCTCGCAGTAGTAGCGCCGGCCCGCCTGCTTGGTCTCGGGGAGGGCGTCGGGCGCGTAGAGGCCGGCCATCTTCCTGATCGTGTCGAGCTGCACTTCGACGTTGAGGTCGATGCCGGGCAAGCCCGTGGCGGCACAGGCGCGCTCGATGCCGGCGTCGAAACGGGCGATGTCGTCGACGGACGGAACCGGCGAGTAGAAGTGGCCCGGAGGCCACAGCTGCACGGCGTCGGACACCGGCTCCTCGGCGATGCGGGCCTTCTGCTCGAGCTCGACGATGCGTTGGCGGGCCTCGGCCAGCGCGGCCGCCAGGTGGTCGCGCTCTTCGACCAGCTTCCTGAGGGGCGGAAGGGTCTTGGCAGCCTGGCGCAGCGACTTGGTCCCCGATGACATGTCAGCCCTCGCTCCATGGTGCGGGCCCGTGCATCATCGCATCCGGCCGCGCCTCCGCGGGCGGATGGTACTACCCCTCCTGCGCCGTCCCGGCCCGGCGCGCCGGTCGTGCATCGACGGCCGGCCGCACGTGGCGTGGCGTGGCGCCGCTCAGCTGAGACGCAGGGTCTCGAGCGGTTCGAGGCGTGCCGCTTTGATCGAGGGGAACAGGCCGGCCACGGCCGAGACGAAGATGGCCAGGCCCATCCACAACGGGATCTGGCTGTAGTTCACCACGGGCGTCCAATGCGCGATGGCCGACACGGCGTACACGATGACCACGCCCAGCACGGCGCCCATCGCCCCTCCCAGGATGCCGACGAACAGCGACTCCAGCAGGAACTGCAGACCGATCTTGGCCCGGTTGTGGCCCACCGCCCTGCGGATGCCGATCTCCGACGACCGCTGGATGACGGAGATGGACATGACGTTGGCGATGCCCAACCCGCCGACGGTGAGGGCCAGGAGCCCGGCGAAGAGAGCGACCTCCTGGAGCGTCGTGTTGGCCTGAGCGGCGGCCTGCAGCACGTTGCTCGGCACCTGGGTCGAGGTCTGGTCGGGCCCGCCCAGGCCGATGGCGGTGGGAATGTCGTTGGCCGTCTGCTGCGTGGTCCCGGGGTCGGCGCGCACGTAGACCTGGTTGGGCTGCCCGTTGGTGTCGAAGACGTGCTGGGCCGTCCACTGCGTCACGAACAGGGCGTTGTCGAGGTCGGGGTCGAGCGGCACCGACCCGAGGACTCCCACCACCCCGAAGTCGACGCCGTTCAACTGGACGGTGCGCACCTCACCGGCGAGATAGCCGTACTGCTTGGCCACCCCTTCGCCCAGGACCACCGAGTCGACGTGCAGGTCCTCGTCGGCGCGGTTGAGCCACCGACCGTCGAGGAGCGGGACGTTGAGCACGGCAGGCAGGTTGAGGTCGGCGGCGCGCACGGGGACCGGGAACGCCTCGTAGTAAGCGCTCGCCCCCTCGATGGGCAGGGCCACCACGGCGGACATGTTCGTGGTGGCCGCGGCGTTCTCCACGGTGGAGATGGCCTTCACCCGCTGCACGACGTTGTTGGGGAAGGTGGGGTTCTGGGAGCCGAAGGTCCCGCCGGCCTGGGCGATGATCAGGTTGGTTCCCAGCTTGGCCAGCTGCGCCTGGAGCGACCCCTTGGCGCTTTCGGTCAGTCCTATGGCGCACACCATGGCCGCCACGCCGATGATGGGACCCACCATGATGAGCAGTGTCCGGACCCGGCGCGCCGTCAGTCCGGTCCACGCCACGCTGAGCAAGTCGCGAAACTGGCTCACGGCACTGCGCCGCTCTTGCGCTCGTCGGCGACGATCTTGCCGTCGCGCATCGACACCATGCGCTCGGCCGTGTTGGCCACGGCCATGTCATGGGTCACGACCACGACGGCGCGCTCGGGGGACTGCAGGGCCTGGAAGAGATCGAGCACGTGCGCCGTGTTGGCCGAGTCGAGTGCTCCGGTGGGCTCGTCGGCCAGGATCATGAGCGGGTCGGTCACGATGGCGCGGGCGAGGGCCACGCGCTGCTGCTCGCCCCCTGACAGCTGGGTGGGCCGGTGGTCGGCCCGGGCCCCGAGGCCGAGCTTGGCGAGCGCCTCGTGGGCCCGCTCGCGCCGCTCCTTGGGCTTGATGCCCCGGTAGAGAAGCGCCGTCTCGACGTTGCCCAGTGCGGTCAGGTGCTGCACGAGATGGAACTGCTGGAAGATGAACCCGATCGACTCACCTCGCAGGCGCGAGCGCGCCTGATCGTCCAGCGTGGCCACGTCCTGACCCCCCACCCGCACCGATCCCGAGGTGGGCAGGTCGAGGAGCCCGAGCAACCCGAGCATGGTGGACTTCCCCGAGCCCGATGGCCCGATGATGGACATGAACTCGCCCGGGAAGATCTGGAGCGACACCTCGAACAGGGCGAAGACCTGCACGAGCTCGCCGTACACGCGCGACACGGCGTCGAGCTCGAGCAGCGGCTCGGGACGCGCATCCCATCCCGGCCCGGCGACGCCGGGCGGATGGGTCATGGTCATGACTGGTCGGACTGGACGATCACCGTCTCCCCGATGCTCACACCGGACTTGATCTGGATGTACGAGCCCTCCGAGAGACCGGTCGTCACGGGGACCTCGGTCACCGACCCCGAAGAGCCGAGAACCCGCACGACGTCGGTGCCCACACCGTTCTGCTTCACCGCCGCGATGGGAACCGACGGGGCGTTCGTGACCTGTTGGTCGGTGACGGTGATCGACACGGTCGAACCGTCGGCGCCGTTCAGGCTGGCCAGGTCCGAGGAGGAGATCGTCCCCTCGTACACCTCCTGCGAGGACCCGCCCCCGCCGCCGGCAGCTGCGGCCGCCCCGCCGCTCGAGATGGTGGTGGGGGCGGCGTCGAGCTCCGTGATCGTCCCGCTCACCTGGGCTGTGCCACCGGAGACCTGCACCGTGCACTGCTGGCCGACGGCCAGATTGGTGCGGTCCGAGGGCGAGGCCTGCAAGGTGACCGACACCTGGGGTTCGGTCAGGTCCAGGATGTCCTCGCCCGCCGTCACGGGGTTGCCGGACTTCACGTAGACGTCGCCCACGGTGGTGGGCCACGTGGCCACGACCATGTCGGTGGGCTCGAAGGTGACGTCCTTCTCTATCGACTGCAGCGTGACGGTGACCCTGGTCTGCCCGGCCTTCAACAGGGCCACGCCGAGGATGGGCTCGTAGTCCGCACCTGGCTGGGCGGTGCCCTGCACGGCGAAGTTGATCGAGGTGTCCATGGTCGGCGCCTGGTCGGCGGTGATGGTGAACGACGCCGCCCCGCCCTCGGTGATCGACGAGGTGCTGGCCGACAGCGTCAGCGTGGGCAGGACCGCCGACTTGATGGTGACCGAGACGCTGCTCGCCGATCCCGTCTGGTAGGCGGCGCTCGGCGCCAGCGACACCGTCAAGGTCCGGTTCGCCTCCACCACGTTGTCGGCGATGGTGGGGATGGCCACCGGGAAGCTGCTCTGGCCCGGAGGCACCACGATGGGGCCCGCCGGCGGCGTGTAGTCCGTGCCCGCCACGGCGCTGCCGCCGTAGGACAGCGACACGGTGAGCGGCGTGGTCATGGGTGCGCTCAGGTTCACCGACACCTGGTAGGGCTGGCCCTTGGTCACCACCGTCGCCGGTGAGGTGAGGGTGACCACCGGCGCGTTCTGGTTCTCGGCGATGGTGACGACGGCGGAGCCCGGGGTCCCCACGGTGTAGGACCCCGGGGACGGCGCCAGCGACACCACCACGAACTTGTTGGGGCCGATGGCGTCGGTGCTGAGGGTATTCACCGTGACCGACGCCGTCGTGGCGCCGGCGGGCAGCGTGACGACGGGGTCGGGCGGCGTGTAGTCGGTACCGGCCTGGGCGCTGCCGCCCAGGGAGAGCAGCACCTGGGTGGCCTGGATGGGCGCCTGGTTGGCGGTGATGGTGAGGGTGGCGGACCCTCCCGGCGACACCGTGGCGCCCCCGCTGATCTCGAGCTGCGGCGTGTTGTCGTTGGTGATGGTGGTCTGCGCCGTATCGGGCGAACCCAGGTCGTATCCGGTCCCCGAGGCGATCGTCGCCACCACGGTGGGCTCCGCCTCCACCGTGGTGTTGACCCGCGTGTCCACCGTCACCTCGGCCGAGGTCGTGCCGGACAGGATCGTCACCGTCGACGGCGGGGTGATGATGTCGTTGCTCCCCGCCGTGCCACCGAAGTCGAGGTTGACGGGGAGGTCGGCGCTGGGCGCGGGATTGGCGGTGACCACGAAGTCGGCCGGCTCGCCCTGCGGCACCTGGTCGGCCACGGACTGGATCGTGAGCGTGGGCGTCGTCACCCGGGGGTAGGCGAGGAGCACGCCTGTCGGCGTGGTCCCCGTGTGGGCCGCGCTGGTCTGCGCCGCCGGCGGTCCGATGGTGAGCCCGGCCGACGCCTGGGCGCCGATCTGATAGCCGCTGCCCTGCTGGAGCGCCACGTTGACCGTCTCGGTGGTGGCCGGCGTGGCGTTCGGATAGTCGTGCTGGGCCTGCCACTGGGCCAGAGCGAACTGGGTCTGCTCGGTGAACTGGTCGTCGGTGAGGCTCCCGGGGTAGTCACCGGCGGCGGCGAGGATCTGCTTCAGCTCCAGCACGTCGGGGCCGGCGTCACCGAGCGCCAGGGACCGGAAGAAGGGGATGGATCCGGGCTCGGCCACGGCGTCACGTCCGTTGAGGGCGAACAGGGTCTGGCCGCTCGTCTCGTTCTGCCCGTCGGTGGCGTTCACCCCCGTGACGAGGCCCGCCGCGAAGGCCGTCACGGTGCTGAGGCTCTTGCGGGCCAGGGTGCCGGTGAGCTGCACCGTGTCCTGCAGCGTCCGGGGCTGCACCTTGGCCAGGATCACCACCGTGTTGCCTTGGCTCGCACCCGCCCCCGACAGCGTCCAGGGGACGACCACCGCCGCTATGACCACGGCGCCGACGATGACCGCCACCACCGTCCGCCCCCTGCCGGCGGGCAGACGGATCCCCCGCAGGCGCGGCATGTGCAGCCCGCCCAGGCGGGGAAGCTTCAGGCGCACCATGTCACCTCAGCCGATGGCCTTCGAGGCGCACGTCTGCATGTCGGAGGTGGAGAGGATGGTCTGGCCCGCAGGTGGGACGAACCCGCCGATGCTCGCATCGCTGGCACCGCTGCCGGTGGTGCCGGTGGCCCCCGGCGCACCGAAGGAGAACAGCAAACCCTGGGCGTTGGGCGTCGGCGTGGGGATCGTCCACCCCTTGCCGATCATGCAGGTGCGCCACTTCAGGTAGTCCTTGTTCTCGGTGTGGATCTGCGCCAGCGTCAGACTGCTCTGCGCCGTCTGCTCCGCCTTCAGGGCCTGGAGGATGTTGCTCTGCGCGGCGCAGGTGGTGAGGGCCTTGATGTAGGACGGGTTGTTGGCGGGCGAATTCGGGTCCGCCGAGTTCGGAATACCGATGAACGTCACACCCTGGCCCTTGAGGCAGGACTGGAAGGTGCTCAAGGCGGTGAACAGCGCCGTGATGGAGTTCTGCTTGGCCAGGGGGATGGTCGAGGCGGACGAGCCGCCGTGGGATCCCGACGCCTCCCCGCTCGAGAGCTGACCCGCCACCTGCGTGTTGGAGGTGCTGGCGTTGGACGAACCCCCGCACCCCGCCACCAGCACGGCGGTCAGGCCGACCGCTCCGACCAGGACCGCATACCGTCCGAACAGGTGACGTCGATCATCCATGCGTTGCACGGGCGACGGACACCGCGCCGGGGAGCCGCTTGGCGGCACCTCCGGGCCCACCCCGTCCGCACACAGCACGTGGAACGCGCCGGATGGGGTGGGTGCGAGGGCAGAACCCCCGGACCACGAGCCCTGCCGCCCTCCCCCTTTCATCGTGAGCCCGGGGAGTATAGGCCGGGGGTCGGTGGCGATCCCAGGGGTTTGTTGGCGCGAGCAGCGCAGCGGCCCGGGACAACGGCGGCGAATTGCGGGCGAAACCCCTGGTCCGGCAGCTCGCCTCCGCCCGCTGTGACCCCCGGACGATGTTGTTTTCGAGATGTTCACCCGGGGTCGGCCGATACGGTCGACCCCACCCGTAGCATGGACGGCAGTGCTCTTCGACGGAATTTCGCACCAGCTTCCGGACATCGACCCGGAGGAGACGGCGGAATGGATTGACTCCTTCGACGCCGTCGTCGACGCCCAGGGGCGAATCCGGGCCCGCTTCCTGCTCATGAAGCTCCTGGAGCGGGCCCGCACCAAGCAGGTCGACTTCCCCGCCACCGTCTCCACTCCCTATGTGAACAGCATCCCGCGGGACCAGGAACCCTGGTTCCCCGGCGACGAGTACATCGAGCGCCGCATCCGGGCCTACATCCGCTGGAACGCGGCGGCCATGGTCACGCGCGCCAACCACCGCAGCGAGGGGATCGGGGGGCATCTCGCCACCTACGCCAGCTCGGCCTCGCTGTACGAGGTGGGCTTCAACCACTTCTTCCACGGGAAGTCCGACGGTGGCTTCGGCGACCTCGTCTACTTCCAGGGCCACGCCTCCCCCGGCATCTATGCCCGCGCCTTCGTCGAGGGCCGGCTGTCAGAAGACCAGCTCGACCACTTCCGTCAGGAGGTCGGAGGCCGGGGCCTGCCCAGCTATCCCCATCCGCGGCTGCTTCCGGAGTTCTGGGAGTACCCGACCGTGTCGATGGGCCTCGGGCCCCTGTGCGCCATCTACCAGGCCCACGTGAATCGCTACCTGTTGAACCGCGAGCTGGTG